>JAFPGC010000035.1 GCA_017423025.1 Bacteroidales bacterium | reverse complement strand
TTGCCGCGGAGCACGAGGGCGACGCGGGAAGCCAGGCGACCCAGGATGAGGTCGGTTGCATCAATGACGAGCCACTCCTTGTTCACAGTCGCCTTGTTCAGGGAAACTGTCTTGTAGCTAAGTGTGTCCACTGTCTTGATAATTAATGGTTTAACATAAAAGTTGCGATCCCCCTACACTCAGAGGGACCGCAAAGGTACGCATTTTCTGCGAAAATACCAAAAATTATATCCCGTACACGCCTTCCACTTCCGGGGCTTCACCGCCCCAGCGTTCGGCTACATAATCTAAAGTGGCAAAGATTTCTTCCGGGTCTTTGGAGGTGACCAGCTTGATGCGGGTCTCCTTGAAGTCCCGGAGTCCTTTGAAATAGCAGCTCAGGTGGCGGCGCATCTCATAGACGCCGGTCACCGGGCCTTTCAGGTCCAGGGACAGCTGGAAGTGGCGTTTGGCCAGCGCCACGCGGTCTTTCACGGACATGGGCGGCAGTTCTTCGCCGGTGTCCAGCAGGTGCCGGATTTCCGTGAAGATCCAGGGATGGCCGAAGGATGCGCGTCCCACCATGATTCCGTCCACGCCATAGCGCTCGAAGGCTTCCTTTGCTTTGGCCGCCGTATTGATATCGCCGTTGCCGATGATGGGAATGTGCATGCGGGGATTGTTCTTCACCTCTGCGATGAGCGTCCAATCGGCCTCCCCCTTGTACATCTGGCAGCGGGTGCGCCCATGGATGGTGAGGGCCGATATGCCCACGTCCTGTAGCCTTTCGGCCAGTTCTACGATGATTTTGGAATTTTCGTCCCAGCCCAGGCGGGTTTTGACGGTGACGGGCTTGTTCACGGCCTTGACAATGGCTTCGGTGATGGCCACCAGTTTGTCGGGTTCGCGCATCATGCCGCTGCCGGCACCACGGCCCGCAATCTTGGAGACGGGGCAGCCGAAGTTGATGTCGATGATATCGGCCCCGTGGCCTCCGGCCAGCTCTGCGGCCTTGTCGGCCATCTTTGCTGCATCTACCATGGCTTCAGGCAGGCTGCCGTAGATTTGTACGGCCACCGGAGCTTCTTCCTCCAGCGTATGCATCTTGGCGATGGTCTTGGAAACGTCCCGCACCAGGCCGTCCGAACTCACGAATTCGGTGGTGACCATGGCGGCGCCCGCTTCCCGGCAGAGGATGCGGAAGCTGGCGTCCGTGACGTCTTCCATAGGGGCCAGCGTCACAGGTCTGTAGCCAAGGTCTATGTTTCCGATTTTCACGGTGCAAAGGTACGCAAAAATTGACTATATTTGTGAGTTAATTGTTTAAGTATGGAAAGAAATATAAAGACCATCGGCGTACTTACTTCCGGAGGAGATGCCCCCGGAATGAACGCCGCCATCCGTGCCGTCACCCGCACCGCCCGTTATCATAACATGAACGTAATTGGCGTGATGCGCGGTTACCAGGGCCTTATTGAAAAGGAGTTTGTTACCTTCACTTCTTCCAGCGTATCCAACACCATCCAGCGAGGCGGAACCATCCTCAAGACGGCCCGTTGCAAGGAGTTCATGTCACCCGAAGGCCGCAAGAAGGCTTACGAAAACATGGTGGATGCGGGCATCGACGCCCTGGTGGTGATTGGCGGCAACGGCTCCCTCACCGGCGCCCAGCTTTTCGCCCGGGAATATGACATCCCCATCATCGGCCTGCCCGGTACCATCGACAACGATCTGTATGGGACGGACTCCACCATCGGCTACGACAGCGCCCTCAACACCATTGTGGAATGCGTGGACAAAATCCGCGACACCGCCAACTCCCACGACCGCATCTTCTTCATCGAGGTGATGGGACGTGACGCCGGCTTCCTGGCGCAGAACAGCGCCATCGCTTCCGGTGCAGAGGCTGCCATCATCCCCGAAGGCAAGACGGATGTGGACCAGCTGGCCGAATTCATCGAGCGCGGCAAGCGCAAGAGCAAGAACAGCGCTATCGTGCTGGTAAGCGAATCCCAGAAAGACGGCCACGGAGGCGCTCTCTATTATGCAGAGCGCGTGAAGAAGGAATACCCGCAGCTGGACTCCCACGTAACCATCCTGGGTCACCTGCAGCGCGGCGGCACCCCCAGCGCCTTCGACCGCATCCTGGCCTCCCGCATGGGTTATGCCGCCATCGAGGCCCTGCTGGAAGGACAGCGTAACGTGATGATCGGCATCAAAAATGACGAAATCGTTTACGTCCCCATCTCCCGCGCCATCAAGATGGACAAACCCATTAATCAGGAACTGATAGACGTACTCAACGTACTTTCCATGTAATGCTGTACAGGATTATCCTGGCCCTGCGCCATTTCGCTTACGACAAAGGCCTCAAGAAGGTCCGCCATGCCTCCGTCCCCACCATCTGCGTGGGCAATATCGCGGTCGGCGGGACGGGCAAGACCCCGCATACGGAGATGATCCTGAGGCAGTTGCTAAAAAGCGACAACTGGGCATACCGGAATATCGCCGTCCTTTCCCGCGGGTACAAGCGCCGCTCCAAAGGCTTCCAGATCGTACCCCGGGACGGATCGGCCACCCTCTACGGAGACGAGCCTGCCCAAATGGCGCACAAGTTCCCCTCCGTCACCGTGGCGGTGGACAAGAACCGTGTAAGGGGCTGCAATAATCTCACGGAAGTAGAGGAGAACAAGGCCGATATCATAGTCCTGGACGACGCCTTCCAGTACCGCAAGCTGGCTTCCACGCTGAGCATCGTGCTGGTAGATTACAACCGTCCGGTGAACAAAGACCACCTGATGCCCTGGGGCCACCTGAGAGACCTCCCTTCCCGCATGAGGAAGGCCGATGCCGTCATCCTTACCAAGTGCCCCCCGTACCTGGACGAATGGGAAAAGACGCAGTGGCGCAAAAAGCTGGGCCTGAAGGACGGGCAGCCGCTGTTCTTCACTTCGGTCTCCTACGCGGCCGCCGAGCCCGTTTTCCCGGAGGCTGACCCTCACTACATCTACGCCCAGCGCCTGGTGCTGGTAACCGGCATCGCCAACGACGCCGCGCTGCGAAGCCACCTCTCGGATACCTATAAGATTATCCGCCGGATGGAGTTTGGAGACCATCACCGCTACACCCGGGGAGACATGCACAAACTGGCATCGGCCATCAAGGAAAACCCCACGGCCTGCCTCATGACCACAGAAAAAGACGCCCAGCGGATGCGGGACGTCAAGAAAGTAAATGACAAAGTGAAACTGCGCCTGTTCTATGTTCCGGTCCAGGCCACTTTCCTGAGCCCCGAGGAGGAAGCCGCCTTCACGGCCTTCCTGCTGGAGAAGCTGGGGGCGCCGGTTACGGAATAAGCCGTTGTTCGCCGTCCGGACACCATAAGTCAGTTTTGGTGTCCGAACGGAGACGTATCACGGCGAATGCTGTGTTTTTACACTAGGAATTCCTTATTTCTTATATGTTATGAAAAACACGTTGCTTATCTTGGGAGCCCTCCTTCTTTTCTCCCTGCCGTTATCGGCCCAGAAGAATCTTTCCTTTTCGGCCGAAGGCATAGTGGGCTTCGGCTTCGGAAAAGGGCCGGTTGCTTTTGAGACCACGCAGTTTGTAGCCGAATATCATCTGGGCGAGGCCTTTGTACTGGGCGCCGGTGCTGGCTTGCGTTGTGCCATTCCCACTTATACTTACCACGTAACGAACGGGAAAGCGAAGCGCGAGGCCCCCTATATGGAGTTTGATATTCCTCTGTTTCTGCGCCTCGGGTATTATGCATCTAGGTGGAATGCGGTGGTAGACGGCGGATATGCGGTGGGCCTGTTTTCCGTATCGGGCCTTAATTCGGGAGATCCGGCCATGTTTTCCTGGCATTCCCTTTACAAAGGTTTCTTCGTAGACCCCCATGTGGCCATTTCGTTCGGGAAACATAATGTGGGCCTGGGTGTTCTGTTCCAGCAAACCTTAACCCGGACCAGCACTAGCACCTCCACAGATACCACCCTCAGTACCCACGTAGAAGAGAAAACCGTATTTACCCCGGCCCTCACCCTGCGCTATGCTTTCCGCTTCTAAGCGGTTCTGGTGGGCTTAAAGATTCATCTCCAGATACCGTTTGAGCGCCGGATCGTTTATCTTATCTCTCATAGATCAGGTACTTGTCTTTATTGGCCGATTCTACGGCAAACGGCTTAAGAGAACCGTTGGGAAAAAGATCCACTTCTCTGTTGATGCTCTCTTCCAGGTCTAGCTTATACCTGACCAGATCCAAAAGTGAGACGTGCGCTTCCTTGTCATAGTCTACAAGGAGGTCCAGATCGCTTTCCGGAGTTTCCTCCCCTCGGGCAAACGAGCCGAAAACCCAAGCTCTTGTTATGGGAGTTCTTGCCAGGCAGCGCTGTACTTGAGAAAACATATCTATTCTATCATTGTTTAGGGAATCCATGCATCCTGATAATTCTTCAGAAAGACCTCTCCTTGCCGCATAGCGATTCAGGCGACTCGTATTGACAGGATACACTTCCATTGTCTTTTGGAAGAGAGGCATTATCGCTTCCGGTGTTTTCTTGTTGCGTTCCAGATAGTCTACAATCTCTTTCTCCACAGAGGGGACAGGAACATCATTCTCGATAATCACAGGAGCATCAGACACGAGCGGTTTAAGGATGATATATCCTTCCAGACCAGGAAGAAGTAGAATCGCCTCTTTCTCTCGGGCAACTTTTATGAAAACCTCTTTCAGGGCATTCTCTATTGGATACAAGTCGCTATTCGCCGCCTCAACGAAGAGGTTTTTTCCCTTTTGGCAGATACAGTAATTGACACCAATGCAAGCGTTATGTAAATAGAGGTTAACTTCCTGCATCCAGGGAGTTACGGAATAGGGATAGGGTGGTTTGTGAACGGGGAGGTATTTTCCCTGGCCAATGCGGGAAAGACGCCCGGACTCAACAAGTGACCGAATTCTGGAATAGACAGACGGCATGGCCAGCCCCGGGCAAGCCATTACAAAGTCTTCAGTGGAGAGAACTCTTCCCTCTTTCAGGAGAGCCTCAACATCCTTTTGATATTGTGCCGTTCTCATATCGGCCGCAATATAATCACAATTCGGCAATATTCAAAAGAATTTGCCGATTTATGATTTAGAGAGTATGCGCGTAAACAATCTGCCGATTGAATCCGTTATCCATTAGTCCTGCTCCAGCACGCGGTTCTGGACGCGAACGGACTCGTCGTGAATGGCATTGAAAATGGCGCTGACGCTTTCATTGGAAAGGCCCAGCGCCTTTCCTTTTTCTATCATGTCGGACAGCACCTGCTCCCAGCGGGTTGCCTGCAAGATGGCCACGTTGTGATCTTTCTTATACTGGCCGATCTGGCTGCTCACCTTGTTACGGTCCGCCAGCAGTTTGAGGAGGTTTTCGTCCAGGACGTCGATGCGGGCGCGCAGGGCGTCGATTCCCTCTTTGTAGGCCTCGTTATCGGAGGTCTTCTCGCGGATGACCAGGCTCTCCAGGAGGGTCTGCAGGTCACGCGGGGTAAGCTGCTGCTTGGCATCGGACCAGGCGCAGGAAGGGTCGCAGTGACTCTCTACCATAAGGCCGTCCAGGCCCAAGTCCATGGCCCTCTGGGACAGTTCCAGAAGGTATTTGCGGTCTCCGGCCATGTGGGAGGGATCGGCAAAGAAAGCCATCTGCGGATAACGCGTGCGAAGCTCGATGGCAATCCTCCAGCCCGGATCGTTGCGGTAAGGGATGGGGGCCGATGTGGAGAATCCGCGGTGAATGACGCCCAGCCGGCGGATACCGGCGCGGTTCAAGCGTTCCAGGGCACCGATCCAAAGGTCCAAATCCGGGTTCACGGGGTTTTTCACCAACACGGGGATGTCCGTGCCTTCCAGGGCATCGGCAATCTCCTGCATCAGGAAGGGATTGGCCGATGTACGGGCGCCGATCCAGATGACGTCGATGCCGTACTTGATGCATTCCAGCACGTGCTTCTCGGTGGCCACCTCGGTGCACACCTTCATGCCCAGCTCTTCCTTCACCCGCTTGAGCCACTTGAGGCCGGGGCTGCCCACGCCTTCGAACGAACCCGGGTGGGTACGCGGCTTCCAGATGCCGGCGCGGAAGACGTGGATGCCGAAGGCGTCCAGGCCTTTGGCGGTTTCCATTACCTGTTCCTCGGTCTCTGCGCTGCAGGGACCGGCAATGCACATGGGCCGGGGCAGGGTAAAGAATCCCCACTCGGTTCCGGGAATGATATCGAGTTCGTGTGCCATTTTTTTCAAAAATGTCTAAAAATTTGTTTCACATACTGGGGGACTAATCCCCCAGACCCCCTGGGTCGCTTCGCTCCGTAGGCGCTTCGATCTATCGCAGGATTCGTTTGATTCGGTTTGCTTCGTTAATCAGTTCGCGAATCTTGTCTTCGTCGTAGGTGGCGACGGCGTCGCGGAACTGCTGCATCTTTTCTATATAGGTGTCCATCACGTGGAGCACGTTGTCGTGGTTCTGGGTGAGGATGGGGACCCACATGTCGGCATTGGACTTGGCCAGGCGCACCGTGGAGGCGAAGCCGCCGGAGGCCAGGTCGAAGATATGCTTCTCGTCCTTCTCCTTGTCCAGTACGGTGAGGGCCAGGGCAAAGGAGGTGACGTGGGAGATGTGCGACACATAGGCCGTATGGAGATCGTGCTGATCGGCATTCATATAGATAGGCCGCATATTGAGCACGCCGTACATCTGTTCAATGGCTTTCACCGCCTTGGGGGCCGATTCTTCCGTATCGGCAAAAATGCAGGCGCGGCCGTCGAAGAGGCCCGGCTGGGCGGCCCAGGGACCGCTGTACTCGGTACCGGCCATGGGGTGTGTGCTCACGAACTGCCCCCGCTTGGGGTGATACTTCACCGCGTGGCAGATCTGGCTCTTGGTGGAGCAGACGTCAATGACCAGCTGCTCCGGGCCAATCTTGTCCAGAATGTCGGGCACCATCTTCACCGCCGTGCCCACGGGAACGGCCACCACGATGATATCGGCCTCCTGTACGCAGGTCTCGTAGGGGACTATTTCATCGGCCAGGCCGATGGTAAGCGCCGCCTGCGCCGCCACGGAGTCGTTCTCCACACCCAGCACCTTCTGCGCAAACCCGCGGCGCTTGAGATCCAGCGCCAGCGAGCCGCCGATAAGGCCCAGACCTATGACACCTATTGTTTTCATATAGCTTTCTGTATTTTCTCCAGGGCCTTCTCCAGCGTGGGGACGTTGGCGCAGAGGGAGATGCGGACGTAGTTGGCGCCGTTGCTGCCGAAGATGAAGCCCGGGGTGATGAACACGCCGGCCCCGTAGAGGATCTTGTCGCTCAGTTCGGCGGCGGTGCCCTCCGGAATGCGGCCCCAGACGTACAAGCCCCCGGCCTTCTCGTCATAGGTGCAGTTCAGGGTATCCATGATGCGGCGGGCCACCACCTGGCGCTTCTTGTATTCCTCGTTAAGCTGTTGATACCAGGAATCGGGGGCATGGAGGGCCGCCACGGCGGCGTCCTGAATGCCGCGGAACATACCGGAATCCATCTGGGATTTGACCTTGAGGAGTTCCTTGATGATGGCGGCATCTCCCAGCATCATACCCACACGCCAGCCGGCCATATTGTGGCTCTTGGAAAGGGAATTCATTTCCAGGCAGCACTCCTTGGCTCCGGGAACGGACAGGATGGACTGCGGCTGGTTGAGCACGAAACCGTAAGGGTTGTCGTTTACCAGCAGGATTTTATGCCGACGGGCGAAATCAACCAGCTTTTCAAACACTTCCCGCCTGGCAGGGGCACCGGTGGGCATGTTGGGGTAGTTGGCCCACATGAGTTTGACGCCGGTGAGGTCCATGGCTTCCAGGGCCTCGAAGTCCGGATACCAGCCATTGGCTTCCACCAGGTCATAAGTAACCATCTCGGCCTCGCACATGCGGGTGGACGAGCTGTAAGTAGGATAGCCGGGATTGGGCACCAGCACCTTGTCTCCAGGATTGAGGAAGGTGAGGGACAAGAGCAGAATACCCTCCTTGGAACCCATCAGGGGCTGGATTTCGGAGGCCGGGTCCAACTGAACACCATACCACTTGGCATACCAGTCCGCAATGGCCTGACGCAGTTCGGGAATGCCCACATAACTCTGATAGCCGTGGGTATTCTTCTTTTGGGCGCTCTGGCAAAGGGCCTCGATGGCTTCGGCCGACGGAGCTCCGTCCGGGGAGCCGATTCCCAGGTTGATGACCGGGTCCAAGCCTTGGGCGGCACGTTCTGCGTTGATCTTGGCTATCTCCTTGTTCTTGATGGAGAAATAGTACTCCTTGACCGAAAGGGTTCTGTTGGCGGGTTGGATAATCATGATTTATAAGTTCGGTTTATAATGATGCTTGGTATTCTCCCAGGATTTGGAGGTCTTCCAGGAGGGGACGTACGGCCGACAGGGCCTGCCGATAGCGCTCCATCGAGGAGAACTTGATATCGGCATAAAAGAAATACTGCCATTCGCGGCCGGGAATGGGCAGCGACTGGATACGGGTGAGGTTCATCTCGTAGAACGAGAGGATGGTGAGAATCTGTGCCAACGAGCCGGGCTTGTGGGGCAGGGTAAAGCAGAGGATGGCTTTGTCAATCTGCTTCTGGGGTACCTGATACTTGCGGTCCAGGATGAGGAAACGCGTGAAGTTCTGCTTGTAGGTTTCTATCCCGGGGGCCAGGATTTCCAGATTGTAAAGGCTGGCCGCCAGTTCCGATGCCACGGCACCCACACCCAGAAGACCTTCCTGGGCTACCTGGGCGGCACTTTTGGCGGTATCTTCACTTTCGGTGAGACGGATCCAGGGAGCGTTCTGCTCGAACCAGGGGCGGGTCTGGTTGATGGCCATATAATGGGTGCGCACCTCCTTGATGTCTTCCAGCTGCTGGCCGGGCAGGGCCATCAGGTTCTGCTGGATGCGGATGTACACCTCGCCCTTCACCGGAACGCCCTGGCTCCGGAGGAGTTAGAAATTGTGGATGAGACCGCCGGAGACGGTGTTCTCGATGGCCATGACGGCGGCATCGGCCCTCCCCTCTTCCATGGCGTCATACAGGCCCTGGAAGGTGTCGCATTCCACAACACCTGTCTCTCCATAAAAAAGACGGGCTGCCTGTTCGTGGAAGCAGCCCTTATATCCTTGAATCGCTATTCGTTTCACCTCTCAGGCCTCCCGCACACTTATACGGTAAGGATGTCCTTTTCTTTGGCGGCGATGAGTTCGTCCACCTTCTTGACCCACTTGTCCGTCACCTTCTGGAGCTCTTCCTCGCCCTCCTTCTCTCCGTCCTCGGAGAGGCCGTCATTCTTCTGGGCCTTCTTCAGGAGGTCGATGCCGTCACGGCGGATGTTGCGGATGGTAACCTTGGTGGTTTCACCCTGGGCCTTGGCCTTCTTGATGAGTTCCTTACGACGCTCTTCGGTGAGCGGGGGAACCATGCAGCGGATGATTTCACCGTTGTTGGACGGAGTGAGACCCACGTTGGCGTCCAGGATGGCTTTTTCAATTTTGCCGATCATGCTGCGCTCCCAGGGCTGGATGGCAATGGTCTTGGCATCCGGCGTGGTCACGGAAGCTACCTGGTTGAGCGGAGTGGCGGTACCGTAATAATCCACCATCACGGGATTGAGGATGGCGGGAGATGCTTTGCCTACGCGGTAATTCTTGAGGTCTTCCTCCAGATAATCAACGGCGTCCTGCATCTTGACGGACATGGCGTCCACGATTTCTTTCGCTTGCGGTAACATAGGTTTCTTCCTTTTTAAAATTTTTGCGTGAGTGCAAATATAGTAATTTTTTCCTATCTTTGACACGCAACAATAGATAAGGATTATGTTAAAGAAACTTAGAGTGGCGCTGGCCTGGATTTTCTGGGTGGGGATAACCCTCCTGTTCCTGGATTTCACGGGCACGCTCCACGCGTATCTGGGCTGGATGGCCAAAGTCCAATTCCTCCCCGCCGTCCTGGCCCTGAATGTGGGTGTGATCGTGGCCCTGGTGCTGCTTACCCTCGTTTTCGGCCGCGTATATTGCTCGGTCATCTGCCCGCTGGGCGTCTTCCAGGATGGCATTTCCTGGCTCAGAGCCCATCGCAGCAAAAAGCCTTTCATATACAGAAAAGGAATGAAGGCTCTCCGCTATGGGGTGTGGGCCCTGTTCGTGATAGCCCTTGTGGCCGGTGTACATGTCTTCGTTACCCTTCTGGCCCCGTACAGCGCCTATGGCCGTATGGTGCAGAATTTCTTGCAGCCCATTTATCTCTGGTGCAATAACCTGCTGGCCACTCTGTCGGAACGGGCCGGAAGCTACACCTTCTATGACAAGGAGGTCTGGCTCCGCAGCCTTCCCACCTTCATTGTGGCCCTTGTCACGCTGATTGTGGTGGGATTCCTGGCCTTCAAGGGCGGTCGCACCTATTGCAACGATGTCTGCCCCGTGGGCACCACGTTGAGCTTCCTCTCCCGTTTCGCCATGTTCCGCCCGGTCATAGACCACGACAAGTGCAAGCACTGCCGGGCCTG
The DNA here is from genome assembly GCA_017423025.1 of Bacteroidales bacterium. Taxonomy (GTDB): domain Bacteria; phylum Bacteroidota; class Bacteroidia; order Bacteroidales; family UBA932; genus Cryptobacteroides. The sequence goes on along the minus strand of JAFPGC010000035.1, from coordinate 9,396 downwards.
CGAACTCCATTGCAAGGCCCAGTGCATCGACATCGGCAAAGACCACGAGATGATTGATTACAGCCGCTGTGTAGACTGCTTCAACTGCCTGGAACAGTGTAAATTCGGGGCACTGGAGTATAAATATGCGTGGAGCGCCACAAAAAACGCCAAAAACGTGGCGCTTGAGCCCGAAAACACGGTTAGCGCCACAAATAACGCCGAAAACGTGGCGCTTGAGGAAAAGGAGCCGAAGAGTCGCCGCGCTTTTATGACCGGAACGGCCCTTGCGGTGGGTGCTGCTGCGCTCAAGGGCGTTGAGGCCCGGGCTCAGGAGGCCGCCAAGAAGACGGACGGCGGTTTTGCCAATGTCCTTCCCAAGCAGGCCCCCAAACGCGTGACTCCCATCACGCCTCCCGGTTCCAAGAGCGTAAAGTCCTTCTACCAGCACTGCACGGCTTGCCAGCTGTGCGTGGCCGAATGCCCCAACGACGTCCTTCGTCCCTCCGGCCGTCTTGACTATCTGATGCAGCCGGAGATGAGTTTCGAGAAAGGCTTCTGCCGCCCGGAATGCACCCGCTGCGCCGAGCTTTGTCCCACCGGAGCCATCCAGAAGATAACCAAGGAAGAGAAGACGCAGTACCACGTGGGTACGGCCGGTGTCAATGTAGACCTCTGCCTGGAGGCCACCGGCAAGAGCCCTTGCGGCAAATGTGCCGAAGTTTGCCCCACCGGCGCCATCGCCATGGTCCAGCAGGGCGAAACCCGTCGCCCCGCCGTTGCCGAAGAGATTTGCATAGGTTGCGGCAAGTGCGAGTATCTGTGCCCCGTACGGCCCATCAGCGCCATCACGGTCAATGGTAAAGGCCATCATATTTAATGACAAGAGCCATGAAAAGAAGAGATTTCATCAAGATAAGTGGTGCGGCCACCCTGGCGGCCGCCTGCGCCCCCAAGGGTTCCGCCGTGCAACCGGTAGCCGATAACGGCCCCGAGCAAATGCTCATGCGGGAGAATCCCAAGAACGGAGACCGCATATCGGCCCTGGGCTTTGGCTGTATGCGCTGGCCCATGATCAAGGATGCCGACGGTAAGGATGTCATTGACCAGGAAGCCGTGAACGAGATGGTGGACTACGCCATCGAGCACGGAATCAATTACTTCGACACCTCCCCCGCCTACCTGCAGGGGCAGAGTGAGAAGGCGGCGGGCATTGCCCTGAGCCGCCACCCGCGCGACAGCTACTTCATCGCTACCAAGCTGTCCAACTTCGGAGATGCTTCCGCAGAGGCCTCTATCCAGATGTACAAGGACTCCTTCAAGCAGCTCAAGACAGACTATTTCGACTATTATCTGTTGCACTCCATCGGCCGCGGCGGTAAGGACGCCTTTAACAAGCGGTATGTAGACAATGGCCTGGTGCCCTTCCTCCGGGAAGAGAAAAAGGCCGGCCGCATCCGCAACCTGGGCTTCTCCTTCCACGGAGCCAAGCACGAGTTCGACTATTTCATGGAACTGTTCGACTCCGGAGAGATGGTCTGGGATTTCGTGCAGATTGAGATGAACTATGTGGACTGGACCCACGCAGACGGCGTGCGCAACGTGAATGCCGACTACCTCTATAAGGAACTGGACAAGCGCGGGCTTCCCATCGTCATCATGGAACCGCTGCTGGGCGGCCGTCTGGCCCGTGTGCCGGAAAGCATCTCCCGCCACATGAAGGAGCGCGAACCGGACAAGAGCATAGCTTCCTGGGCCTTCCGTTTCTGCGGAACATATCCGCGCGTGCTGTGCATCCTCTCCGGCATGACCAATATGGAACCTCTAAAGGAGAACGTGGAGACCTTCGGCCATTTCAAGCCCCTCACGGAAGAGGAACTGGAATTCCTCGAAGAGATGGCCACCCAGATGATGGAGTATCCGCTTGTCAACTGCACCGACTGCAAATACTGCATGCCTTGTCCCTGGGGTATCGACATTCCCGGCACTTTCCAGCATTACAACAAGGCCATTACGGATGGAACCTATGCCCAGAACACGGAGCAAAAGAACTACGCCCAGCTCAAGAAGGCTTACCTCGTAAGCTATGACAGAGCCGTGGCTACGGTCCGTCAGGCCGATCATTGCATCAACTGCGGAGAATGCCTGAGTCACTGCCCGCAAAGCATTCCCATCCCCACGCAGCTAAAACGCATTGCCAAATACATAGAGGATCTGAAACAAGATACCCTATAACAAAAAAAGCTCCCGGATCCGGGAGCTTTTTTATGGAATGGAAGCTTCTTAGCGGAGCTTCTTGTAACCGTAGCGGGCCTCTTCGGCGAGTTCGATCTCGATGCGCATGAGGCGGTTGTACTTGGCGATACGGTCGGTACGGGACAGGGAACCGGTCTTGATCTGGCCGCTGTTGGTAGCGACGGCGATGTCGGCGATGGTGGTGTCCTCGGTTTCGCCGGAACGGTGGCTGGTAACGGTGGTGTAACCGTGACGGTGAGCCATCTCGATGGCGTCCAGGGTCTCGGTGAGGGAACCGATCTGGTTCACCTTGATGAGGATGGAGTTACCGGCACCCATCTCGATACCCTTCTGCAGGTACTTCACGTTGGTCACGAAGAGGTCGTCACCTACCAGCTGGCACTTGTCGCCGATGGCCTTGGTGAGCTTGACCCAGCCTTCCCAGTCTTCCTCGGACAGACCGTCCTCAATGGAGTCGATGGGATACTTGCTGATGAGCTGCTTGAGGTAGTTGATCTGCTGGTCGGTGGAGAGCTTGCGGCCGCGAGGGTCTTTCTTCTTACCGTCCTTGAGCTGCTTGTAGTCATAGAAGAACTTGCCGTCCTCCTTGAAGCAGAACTCGGAAGCAGCGCAGTCCATGGCGATGGTAACGTCCTTACCAGGAACGTAACCGGCACCTTCGATGGCGGCGATGATGCAATCCAGAGCGTCGTTGATGCCCTTCAGAGCGGGAGCGAAGCCACCTTCGTCACCCACGGCGGTGGACAGGCCACGGCCCTTGAGCACCTTCTGCAGAGCGTGGAAGACCTCGGCACCCATGCGGACGGCCTCAGCCTCGTTGGCGGCGCCGATGGGACGGATCATGAACTCCTGGAAAGCGATGGGAGCATCGGAGTGAGCACCACCGTTGATGATGTTCATCATGGGAACGGGGAGAACATAGGCATTGGTGCCGCCGATGTAGCGGTACAGGGGCATGCCCAGCTCGGCAGCGGCAGCCTTGGCAACGGCCAGGGAAACACCCAGGATGGCGTTGGCGCCCAGCTTGCTCTTGGTGGGAGTGCCGTCCAGCTCGATCATGGCCTTGTCGATGGCGCGCTGCTGAGTAGCGTCCATGCCGATGATCTCGGGAGCAATCACCTTGTTCACATTGTCAACGGCCTTGAGAACGCCCTTGCCGCCATAGCGCTTCTTGTCGCCATCACGGAGCTCGAGGGCCTCGTTCTCACCGGTGGAAGCGCCGGAAGGAACGGCTGCTACACCAACAAAACCGGAATCAAGGGTAACTTCAACTTCGATGGTAGGATTTCCGCGGGAATCCAGGATCTCTCTACCGAAAACGGATACGATCTGCATAAAATTATAGTATTAAAAAATTTGCGTCACATTTTGGATGCGGCGCAAATTTACGAATTAATTTGCAGAAAAGGAAGAAGAGTTCCTACTACTTAAACCTTTCGTCCTTCTCAAGGAGGTATTCGGCTATCTGAACGGCATTGAGGGCGGCACCCTTTCGGATCTGATCGCCCGTAAGCCACAGGGTGATGCCGTTGTCATCGGCCAAATCCTTGCGTACGCGGCCCACGTAGACGTCATCCTTGCCGGCCGATTCCATCGGCATGGGATAAACATAGTTCTGAGGGTCGTCCTCCAAGGTGACGCCGGGGGCATCGGCCAGGACCTTGCGGATGTCCGCTATCTCCAGCGGGGTTTCCGTCTCCAGCCAGACCGACTCCGAATGGGAACGCAGGGAGGAAACGCGGACGCAGGTGGCCGAGGTGCGCACGTCGCTATGCATGATTTTGCGCGTCTCGTTGAACATCTTCATCTCCTCTTTCGTATAGTCGTTTTCCGTCATCTTGTCAATCTGGGGAATCACGTTGTAGGCCAGCTGATGGGGGAATTTGCTCACCGTCTTCACCTCTCCGGTCTCCACAATCTCGCGATACTGCTGTTCCAGTTCTGCCATGGCTGCCGCACCGGCGCCGCTGGCACTCTGGTAGGAGCTCACATGGATGCGGCGGATGTGGCTCAGCCGCTCGATGGGCTGAAGCACCACGACCATCAGGATGGTGGTGCAGTTGGGGTTGGCAATGATGCCGCGAGGCCTTGTGAGGGCGTCTTCCGCATTGCATTCCGGAACCACCAGAGGGACATCCTGCTCCATCCGGAAGGCGCTGGAATTATCGATCATGACGCATCCGTACCGGGTGATATCTTCGGCAAATTCCTTGGATGTGCCAGCTCCGGCCGAGGTAAAGGCAATGTCGATATCCTTGAAATCGTCATTGTGCTGAAGCAGTTTCACTTCATACTCCTTGCCCCGGAACTGATATTTCCTTCCCGCAGACCGCTCCGACCCGAAAAGCACCAGGTCGTCCAGGGGGAAATTCCTCTGGGCCAGAATGCGGAGGAATTCTTGTCCTACGGCTCCGCTCGCGCCGACAATCGCTACTCTCATGACAAATAATAATTAAACCAAAGTTCCAATTAACTTTTCCCGGTCCCCATAAAGCATGTCGATGACCGGAATCTCGATGGTGGTATAGCAACCCGGCTGCTGCTTCATGGAAGCCCGGGCCACGTTGACAAGCACCTGGGCGGTCAGGGCCGGGTTGTTGATCTTCATATTGAATTCAAAGAACTGGTTGTGCGTTTTTCCGCTGACGCCGTTCCTCACCAGGTTTACCCCATGGGCCACATTGTTGATGGATTCCACGCACTCTACCGGGATAACATGCGTCTCATCGTGCGCAAAATAGGGGTCGCTCTTGATGGCCTTGGTTACCTCTTCCAGGCTGGCGCCTTCTTCCAGCTCCACATAGACCATTCTGCGGTGGATGCCTTCTCCGGTGGGGATGGTCATGGAAAGGGCGTCCTTCACTCCGGCCTTGGAACGGGCGCATACGGAATGTCCCATGGACCGGCCCGGGCCGAAGTTGGTATAGGAAAGTCCGCAGGGAGCCATGCTCTCCATGAGGGCGCGGACAATGGAGTCGGAACCCGGATCCCATCCGGCCGAGATGACGGCAACGGCACCGTTCTCCTTAGCTATGGGCATAAGGGCCTTACGGTAATCTACAATGGAGGTGTGGATGTCAAACGAATCCACCGTGTTGATTCCCAGGGCCAGATACTTCTTGGCATATTCTTCACACAGGCGGGACGGCGTGCCCAGGATGGCCACGTCCACCTTTCCCAGTTCCCGGATATCCGATACTACCGGATAGGGGGCCAGTTCCGGAAAGCCCTCCTTGGAAGGAACTCTGCGAACGACTCCTACACAAACCATGTCCGGCGAAGCCTCAATGGCTTCGAGCGTATATTGGCCGATATTGCCATAGCCCACAACGGCTACTCTGATTTTTTCCATAATCCTTACAAATTTACAACAATTCACTAAACTCGTGGACCCCTTGGAGTCCTTCTGTCATTAGGGCTGCCACCACAGCGCCTTTGGCCAGACCCTCGCGGGAAAATGCTTCGTGCCGAAGCGTGAGTTCATCACAGTCTGATTTTAGGGTAAGTGTATGGATTCCAGGAACTTCTCCTTCGCGAATGGAAGAAATTTCAGGCTTCTCGCCCAGGGCATTCTCTACCAGGGAGCCCAGGGTGAGGGCCGTTCCGGAAGGGGCATCCAGCTTATGGATATGGTGGATTTCCTCAATGGTGGGCACATAGCCGGCGCCTTTCAGGAGGGCCGATGCCTTGAGGGCGGCGGCAAACAGCGCATTGACGCCCAGGGAGAAGTTGGAAGCATAGATCAGGGGGGTGCCGGCCTCCTCGAAGGTGCGGCGGACATCGGCCTGAATATTGTTCCAGCCCGTGGTTCCCACTACGGCGGCCTTGAAATGCCGGGCGATGAAGGTGTAATTGGCGCGGAAAGCCTCCGGCGTTGTGAAGTCTATGCACACGCACTCTCTGGCAACTTCCGGATTTGTGGCCGATATGTTCTCGCTGGCTTCCACCAGTTCGATGCCGCGCTTCTGGAGTTCCTTCTCTATCATATGTCCCATTCGGCCGTAGCCGCTGATAATCACTTTAATCATGCCCACAATTGTTTAAGGGTTTCTCTTATGATGGCTTCCGTGGTGTCGAGAGCCGGCATCAGCGGCAGCCGGAGGCTGTTTTCCATGAGTCCCAGCTGGGCCATGGCGGCTTTTCCGGGGATGGGGTTGGCTTCCACGAAGAGGTTTTTGAACAGGTCGCCCATCCTCTCATTCAGCTCACCGGCCTTCTCCCATTCGCCCTTCTGGGCAGCGTGGACAAAATCGGCCATCTCCACGGGCGCCACATTGGAAGCCACTGAAACGACGCCTTGTGCGCCCTTTCTCATGAGGGCCAGGGTGTCGTCGTCGTTGCCGGACAGCACACTGAAACCGGCCGGGGCCCCTTCGATGATCTTCTCAATCTGGTCCCTCTTTCCGGACGCCTCTTTCACCGCCACGATATTGGGAACATCGTGGGCCAGGGCCAGCGTGGTTTCCGCTTCGCAGTTGGTTCCCGTACGTCCGGGGACATTGTACAGGATCACCGGCTTGTCGGTGGCTTCGGCCAGGGTCTTGAAATAGGCGTAAATACCGCGCTGCGGGGGCTTGTTGTAGAAGGGGACCACCACCAGAAAGGCATCGGCCTCCTGGAGCAGATTCATATTGGCCAGGGTGCCGTGGATGCTGTTGGTGCCCACGCCCACGACCACCGGCCGTCCGGCGGCGTGCTCCTTTACGGTGTTGAAAACCAGGAGTTTCTCTTCGTTGGACAGGGTGGGCGTTTCGCCCGTTGTGCCCAGGGGGACCAGGAAGTCGATTCCGGCCTGCACCTGACGCCTGGTAGTGGCAATGAGGGCCTCTACGTCAACCGCGCCGTGGCGGAAAGGGGTAAACATGGCTGTACCACAGCCTTTGAACAGAATATCCATTATGCGAAGAGAGTTTGACTTAGGGAACGGAGCGTGGCGACTTTGTCTTCTTCCCTTACCAGGAGGGAAATGTTGTAGTTGCTGCCGCCATAGGAAACCATTCTTACCGGAACCTCTTTCAAGGCATTCATGACCTTGGATTCAAAGCCGCAGTTGGCCCAGTCCATATCGCCCACCACGCAGACGATACACATATCAAGGTCTACCGACACCGTACCGTATTTCTTGAGATCGTGGACAATCTCGCTCAGGTAGCGGGTATCGTCTATGGTAAGGGAGACGCCCACCTCAGACGTGCAGATCATGTCGATGGGGGTGCGGTAAGTCTCGAAGATTTCGAAGACCTTGCGCAGGAAACCGTGGGCCAGCAGCATCCGGGAAGACTTGATCTTGATGGCCACGATATTGTCCTTGGCGGCCACGGCCTTGATGACGCCGGAATCCGGGACACTGTCAATCAAGGTTCCGGGGGCCTCCGGCTCCATGGTATTGAGCAGGCGCACCGGAATGTTGGCATAACGGGCGGGAAGAATGCAGGTGGGGTGGAGGATTTTGGCACCGAAGTAGGCCAGCTCGGCCGCTTCGTCAAAGTGAAGGTGGCGGACGGCCGATGTCTTCTCCACAATGCGGGGATCGTTGTTGTGGAGGCCGTCGATATCGGTCCAGATCTGGATTTCATCGGCCCCTGTTACTGCGCCAATGATGCAGGCCGAATAGTCGGAACCGCCGCGCTTGAGGTTGTCCACTTCGTCGCGGGAGTTCATGCAGATGTAGCCCTGCGTGATGTACAAATCGGCCCCTTTCTCTCTTTCCAGAACCTGGGTCAGAGCGGCTCTGATGCTCTCCATGTCCGGCTCTCCCTGGGCGTCGGTCCTCATGAAGGAAAGGGCCGGAAGCAGCTTGACATTCACGCCCTGCTCTTCCAGATAGGTGGTCATCAGGAAGGTGGACATCAGTTCTCCTTGAGACAGGATTACGCGCTCAAACACCTCATTGAAAGGCTCTTTGGTAATCTCAGTAAGGGTTTTGAAAATGCCGTCAATATAGGCCTGTGCCTTTTCCGCGCTTTCTTTTTTGGAAAGCAGGTCTTTGATAACCCCGTTATACTTGGCATGCAAGGACGCGATGGTATCCTTTGCGCCGTCCACATTGCGGTTGTACAAATAGCCGGCAATCTCTACCAGCGTATTGGTCGTGCCCGACATGGCCGATAAAACCACGATGTCATTCTGCCCGGCCGTTATGAGACGCGTCACCTCCTTAAAACGCTTTGCGCTTCCAACAGAGGTTCCGCCGAATTTCAATACTTTCATTTTGAATATACTTAGAATACTCTACTGAACTTGAGTGGCACAAAGTAACACAGAATAAACGATATATGCAAACTTTTATCAAATATTTATGAATAAATTGAAGAAATATTCTATTTTATTCATTTTTATTCACTATCTTTGTGCAGTGAAATGAACGAAGTCATGCAAAACATCAAATCGCGCCAGTCGGCCCTGCTGGAGATTGTGGGCAACGAAAGCGTCTTCAGTCAGGAAGAACTTATAGAGAAAATGAGTGAGAGGGGCATCGAAACCACCCAGGCCACGCTGTCGCGCGACCTCAAGGCCCTCAATATAAGGAAACTCCCGGGAGAGGGTTACAAGCAAGCACCGGCCAGCCGCCCGGCCTCGCCTTCGGTTGTCAATGGTATAGTAAGAGTAGAGATTTCCTTCCCGCTGGCGGTGATCCGCACCCTGGAAGGCTATGCAGCCGCCGTGGCCACCTACCTGGACCAGCACCCCACCGATTCCATCCTGGGAACCCTGGCCGGAGACGACACCGTCCTCCTGGGCCTGCGCCAGGGCTACACCCCCGACCAGGTCCTCGCCGCCCTGGAACAAAGCATGCCCGGCATCATGAACCGGGTCACCTATCCTTCAGATAATTAAAAATAGCTCTCCAGGAAGAGCCTCCGGCCGGTACGGACCTTCGGTCCTATCCCTCCCACCCCTGCGGGGCGGGCCCCTCCCATTCACGAGCCATGGGCGGGTACGCCGTCCAGAGGCTTTCCTGGAGGGCACATAACGAAAGAAGCCCGAGTCTTTTGGACTCGAGCTTCTCGAAAAACCGCGGCTACCTACTCTCCCAACTGGTGGGTCAGTACCATCGGCGATGGTGAGCTTAACTTCTCTGTTCGGAATGGGAAGAGGTGGTTCCTCACCGCTATAACCACGGCAATATATTACTTGAGAGAATATTTCGAGATATCACTC
>JAFPGC010000034.1 GCA_017423025.1 Bacteroidales bacterium | reverse complement strand
TCATCCTGAGCCAGGATCAAACTCTTCATTGTATATTTTTTTAAATGACTAGCCTGCCCTGACGCTGTTTCTTAAAAGAAACTGACGCTCGTTTATTAGTAAATTGTGTTACACAATTTCTCGGTACTTGCTTGTACTTTCTTTCAGTCTTTTCAATGAACTTTTTGTTGGCTTTTGGCCGTAAAAAATCCCGTTCTTCTCAAACGGGACTGCAAAGGTACTACCTTTTTTTTATCCTGCAAATTTTTTTGCGGAAATTTTTCAAGAATTTTTAAAAATTTTTAAAACGCTGCTCATTATCAATCGTTTGCGATTTTGAGCTAATTTTTGAGTTTTTCCACGAAGCCCTGGGCGGCCTTGGAACGGGGCAAAATGAGCTTGGCGGCACGCAGCCAGGCATCGGCCTCATTCTCTCCTACGCCTTTGATGGGGAAAACCTCCGAGACCTCCCCTACGCTGGCCTTCAAATCTATGGAAAGCGCCAGTTGGGAATCCGACACTTCCATCTTGCTGGTGATGGTGGGGATGAGGCGGATGACATCGGCCCCTTCTTCCGAAACGGTGAAACCGCCGGAGGTGAGCATCTGGGTAAAACGCTGCACCAGCACCTGGGCGGCCTCGGCAGGGATGGAGGCATCGGCCACAATCTTATAATCCTGGGCCTTGAGCACCAAGGCCGATAACAGCAGAACGACAGTAAGGATAATCTTGCGCATATGTATGTATATATTATAAGTGCAAAGGTAGGAAAAAAATCTTATCTGCCAATTTGTCAGTGAAAGCGGACTGGCACGCGCCTTGATGAAATCAGGGCACAACGCAAATTAACTAAAAACACAAAATATTATGCTGAAACCTTTAGGAACCAGAGTGGTGATCGAGCCCAAAGAGGCCGAGACCATGACCGCCGGGGGCCTCTACATCCCGGACAATGCCAAAGAGAAACCCCAGCAGGGCGTGATTGTGGCCGTAGGCCCGGGCGCAAAGGACGAACCCATGGAAGTGAAAGTGGGAGACACCGTTCTCTATGGCAAATACGCCGGCACCGAGGTCACCGTAGAAACCAAGAAGTACCTCATCGTAAAACAGTCTGATATTTTGGCAATCCTTTAAGGAAGGAGATGGCCGGTCCAGCCGGCCATGACAATTAACATTATGGCAAAAGAAATCAAATTCAATACCGAGGTACGCGCCGCCATGAAGGACGGTGCCGATGCCCTCGCCAACGCTGTCAAGGTAACCCTGGGTCCCAAGGGCCGCAATGTGGTTATCGCCAAGAAGTTCGGTGCACCCCAGATTACCAAGGACGGTGTTACCGTGGCTAAGGAAGTGGAGCTGGAGGACCAGTTCCAGAACATGGGCGCCCAGATGGTGAAGGAGGTTGCCTCCAAGACCAACGACCAGGCCGGTGACGGTACCACTACCGCTACCGTGCTGGCCCAGGCCATCATCAACGTGGGTCTTAAGAATGTCACCGCCGGTGCCAACCCCATGGACCTCAAGCGCGGTATTGACAAGGCCGTCGCCGCCGTGGTGGCCAATCTGAAGAAGCAGAGCCAGCCCGTGGGTGACGACTACTCCAAGGTAGAGCAGGTGGGAACCGTTTCCGCCAACAACGACGCCCAGATCGGAAAACTCATCGCCGAGGCCATGGCCAAGGTGAAGAAGGACGGCGTCATCACCGTCGAGGAAGCCAAGGGCACCGAGACCGAGGTAAAGGTAGTGGAAGGCATGCAGTTCGACCGCGGCTACATCTCCCCTTACTTCATGACCAACGGTGACAAGATGGAAGCCGTCCTGGACGACGCCTACATCCTCCTCACGGACAAGAAGATCGCCAACATGGAAGACCTCATGCCCGTACTGGAGCCCGTGGCCCGCGAAGGCAAGAGCCTCCTCATCATTGCCGAAGACGTGGAAGGCCAGGCCCTTACCACCCTGGTGGTGAACCGTCTGCGCGGCACCCTGAAGGTAGCCGCCGTCAAGGCCCCCGGCTTCGGAGACCGCCGCAAGGAAATGCTCCAGGACATCGCCGTACTCACCGGCGCCGTGGTCATCTCCGAGGAGCGCGGCTTCACCCTCCAGAACGCCAACGTCCAGATGCTGGGTAAGGCCGAGAAGGTCACCATCACCAAGGAAAACACCACCATCGTAGGCGGTGCAGGCCTGCAGTCCGATATCAAGGACAGGGCCGATCAGATCCGTTCCCAGATCGAGACCACCAAGAGCGACTACGACCGTGAGAAGCTCCAGGAGCGCCTGGGCAAGCTCGCCGGCGGCGTAGCAGTCATCTACGTAGGTGCCACCACCGAGGTGGAGATGAAGGAGAAGAAGGACCGCGTGGACGACGCCCTCAACGCCACCCGCGCCGCTGTGGAAGAAGGTTACCTGCCGGGCGGCGGTGTAGCTTACATCCGCGCCGCAGAAGCCCTGAAGGGTCTCAAGGGTGAGAACGAGGACGAGACCACCGGCATCCGCATCATCGAGCGCGCCATCGAGGAACCCCTCCGTCAGATTGCCGCCAACGCCGGTGTAGAAGCCTCCGTCATCATCAACAAGATCCGTGAAGGCAAGGCCGATTTCGGCTACAACGCCCGCACCGACGAGTACGTGAACATGTACGAGGCCGGTGTCATCGACCCCACCAAGGTAGCCCGTGTGGCTCTGGAGAATGCCGCTTCCGTAGCCGGCATGTTCCTCACCACCGAATGCGGTATCGTGGACATCCCCGAGCCCGCTCCGGCCGCCCCCGCCATGCCCGCCGGCGGAATGATGTAAAAATCAGCACATAAATGAAGGACATCCCCAAAAGGGATGTCTTTTTTTTGTAACTTTGTATGTTATGGAACTTATCAAGAATCAACACTTCGAAGGGGAGCGTCCCCTGTATGCCCGGCGCGAGGGTCTGAGACTGGAAAACGTCACCATCGGCCCGGGGGAATCCTCCCTTAAAGAAGGCGCCAACATTGAGGCCGAAGGCTGCGAATTCAACGGCAAATATCCTTTCTGGGAATGCGACGGCTTTACCATCCGGAACTGCATCTTCCGGGAAGGCGCCCGTGCGGCCCTCTGGTATACCCGCGATTGCCGCATGTTCGACACCCTGGTGGAAGCCCCCAAGATGTTCCGCCGCATCACCAGCACCTATCTGGAGAACGTCCGGCTCACCAACGCCCTGGAAACCTTCTGGGACTGTGACGGCGTCACCCTGCGCAATGTAGAGGTGCAGAAGGCCGATTACATCTTCATGCACACGGACAACATCGACATTGACAACTTCAGGCTGCAGGGCAATTACTCCTTCCAGTACTCCAGGAACGTGGTCATCCGCAATTCCGACCTGGACACCAAGGATGCGTTCTGGGAAAGCGAAAACGTCACGGTTTACGACTCCCGCATCCAGGGGGAATTCCTGGGCTGGTATGCCAAAAACTTGAGACTTGTGAACTGCCACATTGGCGGAACGCAGCCCCTGTGCTACTGCGAGAACCTGATCCTGGAGAACTGCACCTTCGAGCCCGACGCCGACCTGGCCTTCGAGTACAGCAGCGTCCAGGCCACGGTCCGGGGGGCCATCCATTCCGTGAAGAACCCCCGCAGCGGCTTCATCAAGGCCGGTTCCATCGGCCAGATTATCTTGGACCCCAATATCAAAGCGCCCGGTAATTGTGAGATAACGCAGACGGATTAACCTAACCCCTATGAAATACAATTTTGACCAATGCCCCGAACGGAAGGGGACCGAAAGTGTGAAATGGGACCTGTATCCCGGAACGCTGCCCATGTGGGTGGCCGATATGGACTTCCGCATTGCCCCCGAGATTCAGGAGGCCCTGCAAAAAAGGCTGGACCACGGCGTCTTCGGCTATGAACTCATCCCCGACGACTACTTCGGCATCATGGGCCGATGGTTCGCCTCGCGGCACGGCTGGGAAGGAATCGGCCGGGAGAACATCGTTCCCACCACCGGTGTCATTGCCGCGTACAGCGCCGCCATCAAGGCCATGACCGTACCCGGCGACAAAGTGCTGGTGATGACGCCCTGCTACAACGCCTTCTTCCCCGCCATCCGCAACAACAGATGCGGCCAGTTGGAGAGCCCCCTCAAGTTTGACGGCAAGCACTTCATAGTGGACTGGGACGATTTTGAAGCCAAGTGCGCCCAGGCCAAGGTATTCCTCCTTTGCAACCCCCACAATCCCGTGGGCCGTGTCTGGACACGGGAAGAACTGCTCCTGATGGCAGAGATCTGCCGCCGCAACGACGTGTTCGTGGTATCCGACGAGATTCACTGCGAACTCACTTACCCCGGCCACGACTACACCCCCTGGGCCACCCTGCCGGAGCAGTATGTCAAGAACTCCGTTTCCTGCATCTCCCCCACCAAGGCCTTTAACATTGCCGGCATCCAGATTGCCAACATCTTTGCGGCCGATCCTGCCATCCTGGCCAGGATGGACCGCGCCATCAACGACAACGAGTGCTGCGACGTGAACGTCTTTGGCGTCACGGCCTTGAAGGCGGCTTATTCTGCCGGTGGTCCCTGGCTGGACGAGCTGCGGAACTACCTCTACCACAACGCCCGCACGGTGTGCTGCTTCCTGGAAGACGAAATGCCGGAAGTCATTTGCCCGCCGCTGGAAGGCACCTACCTCATGTGGCTGGACTGCCGTTGCGCCCTCAAGCCCGGTGAGCCCCTGGAAGGCCTCTCCGAGCGCCTGGCCACTCATTTGCGGGAAAAGCACGGCCTGGTGCTGAGCACCGGAACCATCTACGGCGCCGCCGGCGAAGGTTTCGAGCGCCTCAACATCGCCTGCCCCCGAACCCGTCTGCTGGACGGACTTAACCGACTTAAAGAAGGACTTAAATCTTACTGAACCATGCGCAAGTTTGTTTTGCTCCTGGCCGCCGCGGCGGTCATGGCGGCCTGCGGGCCCAAGAAGACGGCGGTCGAAACTCCCTCGGCCCAGGAATTTGCCGAGTACGTAAAGGCGTATACCGGCGGCATCGTGGGAGAGGACACCGCCATACGGATAGTCCTGGCGCAAGACGCCACGAATCAGCCCACCCAAGGACTGTTCAGTATCCAGCCCCAGGTCCAAGGTACTACGCAGTGGGTGTCCCCCACTACCGTCACCTTTACCCCGGAATCCCTGAACCCGGGCCAGACTTATACCATAAGCTTTGCACTGGACAAGGTTATCAAGGACGCCCCTTCCCCGTTCACTTTCAGCCTGGCGGTCCGCGGCAAAGGCATAGAGACAGAAATCGTCCTTGAACCAGACAACGGAAATCCCTTCCGGGTGGTTAAGTCCGAACTCAAGGAAAACCTGGTGGAAGTAACGCTCACCCAGGCTCCTGTCAACGCCTCCATCAAGGGTCTGGTAGAGCTCAAGGGCGCCACGCGCAGCTATGTGCAGGTGGAAGACAACGTGCTTAAAGTGCATTTTGAAGGCCAGCAGGAAGACCTGGTACTCACCCTGGACAAGAGCCTCAAGGACAAGGACGGAAACACTCTGGGAGAGAGTTTCGTGCGCAACTTCACGGCCTCTGAGCCCAAGCCTGCCGTAGAGCTGCTGGTCAGCGGAACCATCCTTCCCGACAAAAACCAGCTCATCCTCCCCTTCCGCGCCGTGAATCTGAGCGCCGTGGAAGTGAGGGTCATTAAGATATACGAGAAAAACGTGCTGTCCTTCCTCCAGGAAAACGACCTGGACGGGTCCAGCAGCCTGCGCCGCAGCGGCCGCCTGGTGTACCGCGGGGATGTCCAGCTGGACGCCTCCAAGAACCTGCACCGCTGGAACACCCATAGCATTTATCTGGGCGGGCTTATCCGGCAGGAGCCCGGCGCCCTCTACCGGGTGCGCCTGAGCTTCCGCCAGGACCAGAGCCTCTACGGCGGCAAGGAGCCCATCGTGAGCGCACAGGCCCTCACCGGCAAACCCACGCCGGCCGATGAAGCCGCCTGGGACACTCCCAGCCCCTACTGGTGGGACAACGACTACGACTGGGAGAACTATGATTGGGACGAGCAGGATGACCCCACCAAGCCTTCCTACTATATGGACAGTGACCGGTTCCCGGCCGTCCAGCTGCTGGCCACCGACCTGGGCCTGATGGCCGAATACGCCGAAGGCAACACCCTCTGGGTGGCCGCCACGGACCTCCTCACTGCCAAGGGAGTCTCGGGAGTAAACCTGGAAGTGTATGACTACCAGCTCCAAAAGATAGGGGAAGCCAAGACCGACGCTAAGGGCCTCGTCCAGATAAGCGTATCCCGCAAGCCTTTTGCCGTAGTGGCCAAGGCCGGCGGCAGCACCTCCTACCTCAAAGTCACCAATGGCAATGAACGTTCGCTGAGCCGCTTCGATGTGGGCGGTGAGACCGTGCAGCAAGGCATCAAGGGCTTTGTTTACGGGGAACGCGGTGTATGGCGTCCCGGCGACACCATGCACCTGACCCTCATCCTCCAGGACAAGGGCAAGAACCTGCCCGAAGGCCATCCCGCCACCCTGGAAGTGTACACCCCGGAAGGCCAGTTCTACTCCCGCCAGGTAGCCAAAGGCACCGACGGTTTCTTCAGTTACGAGGTAGCCACCAAGGCCGATGACCCCACCGGCTACTGGGACGCCTATTTCAAGGTGGGTGGCAACACCTTCCACAAGACACTGCACGTTGAGACGGTTAAGCCCAACCGCCTCAAAATAACCACCGCTTATCCCGAGATGCTTCAGGCCGGCGAAACCAATACCGTACGGGTAGCCGCCAGCTGGCTCACCGGTGGAGCGGCCTCCGACTGCAACGTAAGGGCCGAAATGACCCTTCGCAAAACCTCCGTCCCCTTCAAGGGATTTGAGAAATACACCTTCAACAACCCGGCCTCGAAATTCTCATCGGCCGAAAGCATCCTCTTCAAGGCCCGCCTGGACGGCAGTGGCAATGCCGCCGTTCCGGTCAAGTTCCCGGCTGCCGAGGGCGCACCCGGCCTGCTGCAGGCCTTTGTGGTAACCAGCGTGGAAGAACCCGGCGGAGACGAAAGCTTTACCACCGAAACCCTCTCCTACTCCCCTTACAGCGCCTATGTAGGCATCAAAGTGCCCGAGGGAGACTTCCTGGAAACCGATAAGGACCAGCCCGTCAAGCTGGCCGTGATAGATGCCAAAGGCCAGCGCGTAAAGGGTCACAAGGTGGAATATGCCGTGTTCCAGACCGGTTGGAACTGGTGGTGGGACAATCCGGGAGCCGACCTGGATGCCTACGTGAACGGCAGTTCCGTGAAACGGATCGATTCCGGAACCCTTACCTCCGGCAGCGAAGACACCGGCTTCACCCTCCGCGTGAACTATCCCGAATGGGGGAACTACCTCATCCTGGCCAGGGATCTGACTTCCGGCCACGTAAGCGGACGCTTCGTCACCGTTGACTGGCCCGACTTCCGGGGCCGCGCCAGCCGCCAGGATCCCGAAGCCCTGACCATGCTCACCTTCTCTACCGACAAACCCTCCTACCAGGTGGGCGAGAAGGCCACGGTGTTCATCCCGGCCGCCAAGGGTGGCCAGGCATTGGTCTCCCTGGAGAACGCCGGCGGCGTGCTCCGGCGCGAATGGGTTACCCTGTCCGAGAAAGACACCCCTTACAAGTTTACCGTTGAGCCCGGCATGGCGCCCAATATCTATGTGCACATAACCCTGCTGCAGCCTTACGGGGCTGCGCAGAATGACCTCCCGCTGCGAATGTACGGCGTCCAGCGCGTGAAGGTGGAGAACCCCGCCTCGCACCTGGATCCGGTCATCACCCTTCCCAAGGTCCTGCACCCCGACGAAGAGTTCACCTTGAAGGTATCCGAAAAGTCGGGTAAGCCCATGACCTACACACTGGCCATCGTGGACGAAGGACTGCTGGACCTGACGGCCTTCAAGACTCCCAACCCTTGGAACCATATGTACAAGAGCGAAGCCCTGGGCGTCAAGACCTGGGATCTGTACGACCAGGTGGTGGGCGCCTTCAGCGGCAAGTTTACCCCCATCGCTTCCATCGGTGGCGACGAGGACAACATCGTATCGGCCCGGAAAGACAACCGCTTCAATCCTGTGGTATTGTTCCTGCAGCCCAAGACCCTCGCGGGCGGCAGCGATGAGCTCAAACTCAAGCTTCCTACCTACGTGGGCAGTGTGCGCGTGATGGTGGTGGCCGGCCACAACGGCGCCTTCGGCAGTGCCGACAAGACCGTCCCCGTGCAGAACCCCCTGATGGTGGTTACCACCCTGCCGCGCGTGATGGGCATTAACGAAGAATGCCAGATTCCGGTGAACGTATTTGCCATGGAAGACGGCGTCAAGGAAGCCACGGTTTCTGTAAAGGCCGATGGACCGGTGACCCTCACCGGCTCTGCCTCGCAGAAGCTCACCTTCGCCGCCAAGGGTGACCAGCTGGTGAACTTTGCCCTCAAGGCCACCGGCGAGGAAGGCGTGGCCCACATCACCGTGGAAGCTTCCGGCAGCGGTCACAAGGCTACCGAGACCATTGCCCTCACCGTGCGGAATCCCCAGCCCGAGATTGTTACGGTTTCCCGCTTCAGCCTGAAGGCCGGAGAGGGCCGGAAGGTAGAGCCCGGCATGCTGATGATGGCCGGATTCCCGGCCCCCGATGCCCAGGCCTGGTACCTCAACATGAAAAACTACTCCTATGAGTGCGGCGAACAGCTCAGTTCCCGCGGTCTCACGCTGGTGAGCCTGCTGCCTATGCTGTCGGAGGAGGATGCGGCCGATGCCAAGGCTTTCATCCCCACCCTCATCTCCAAGCTATACGCCCGCCAGAACGGCAACGGCGGCTTTGCCTACTGGACCGGCGGCCAGAGCGACCCCTGGGTGAGTTCCATGGCCGGACACTTCCTTACCGAAGCCTCCAAGGCCGGCTTTGAAGTGAACAGCGGCGTACTCAAGAAATGGAAAGAATACCAGCAGAAGATGAGTCAGGTGTTCCGCGTGGCAGGTGACAACTTCTTCTCCAATCTGGATGAAGCCTATCGCCTGTACACCATGGCCCTCTCCGGCAACGCCCAGGTCTCCGGAATGAACCGCCTCAAGGAAGCCTCCAACATTGGTGAGCGGGCCCGCTATATGCTGGCCGCCGCCTATGCCCTCAGCGGCAAAGCCACCCTGGGCCAGAGCCTGCTGGAGGGCAACGGCAAGGACTTCCCGGAATACGAGCCCTACAATATCACCTACGGTACCGGCTTCCGTGACAAGATGGTGGCTTTGGATGCCCTGGTCCTTTGCGGGAACATTACCGAAGCCCTCTCTGTGGCTTCTGAGCCCGCCGACCGATCCATGAGCACCCAGGAGACGGCTTTTGCCGCAGTGGCTTACAGGCACCTCTATGACAAGGTTCCCACCGGCGAGGTGAAGATCAGCCTGGGCGGTAAGACGGTATCGGCCGATAAGAGCCTGTCGGTTCCGGTAGAGATGGAGCAGGAGGTGAAGAACCTCTCCCAAGGCATAGTGTACGGCACCCTGGTGAAGACGCAGCGCACGGCTGTGCGTAGCGCAACCGCCAACGGCCTCAAGCTCGAGATCAAGTACACTTCTTCTGAGACCGGCGCCGCAGTGAATCCCGCCTCCCTGGCGCAGGGAACCCGCTTCCAGGCTACCATCAAGGTAACCAACCCCTCCTCGCTCAAGGCCTACGAGAACCTGGCCCTGAACTTCCCCGTGCCTTCCGGCTGGGAAATCCAGAACGAGCGCCTGACGGGCGGGGCCTCTGAAGACGCCTACGACCACAAGGACATCCGCGATGACCGCGTGAACTGGTTCTTCGCCCTGCCCGCCGGCCGCAGCAAGACCTTCACCGTGCAGCTCCGCGCCGCCTATGAGGGCCGATATATGCTGCCGTCCGCTGTAGTCGAAGCCATGTACGAGCCTGCCGTCCAGGCGGCCACCGCCTCCGGCACAGCCGTAGTAACCAAATAATGGCCGGACAACCCGACCATAAAAGACCTCGTCATCCCCGGCTCCGGCCGGGGATCTCTTTAGGGTTGGCAGTTCTTCTGCTAGCCTACTTGTTTTGTCTTCCAAAGGACCTGTTTAAAGGGGTCTCCTACTCCACGGTGGTGGAGAGTGCCGAAGGGGAGCTGCTGGGGGCGCGCATTGCGGCCGACGGGCAGTGGCGGTTTCCGCCCTGTGATACCGTTCCGGGGCGCTTTGCGACGGCGCTGGTGCAGTTTGAGGACCGGCAGTTCTGGTGGCACCCGGGCGTAAACCCCGTGGCCATGGGGCGGGCCTTGCTGCAGAATCTCCACTCCGGCCATGTGGTAAGCGGCGGCAGCACCCTTAGCATGCAGGTCATCCGCCTGAGCCGCCAGAAAGAACGCACCGTCTGGCAGAAACTCATTGAATCCGTGCTGGCCATGCGGCTGGAACTGCGCTATCCCAAGGAGCGCATCCTGTCCCTGTATGCTTCCCACGCACCCTTCGGGGGGAATGTAGTGGGGCTGGAGGCCGCTGCCTGGCGCTATTTTGGCCGACCGGCATCCGAGCTCTCCTGGGCCGAGGCTGCCACCCTGGCCGTACTGCCCAACGCACCCTCCACGCTACACCTGGGCAAGGGCCGGGAGGACCTCCTCCAAAAGCGCAACCGCCTGCTGAAACGGCTGTTGGAGCACGGGGATATATCGGCCGATACCTATGAAGCGGCGCTGGAAGAGCCTTTGCCCGATGCGCCCCTGCCCCTGCCCTCTTATGCCTTGCACTGGGTCGAACGCTGCCCCAAGGGCGTGAGGACCCGGACCGGAATCCGACTGCCGCTTCAGAAATCCGTATCGGCCGTGGCGGACCGGCAGTCCGACGACCTGGCCAAGGAGGGCGTAGCCGACATGGCCGTCGTGGTTATAGATAATGCCACCGGGGAGATAGTCGCTTATGTAGGCAATGCCTCGCCGGAGCGGGAGCGGACCGGCGTGCAGGTAGATATTGCCGCCTCGCCGCGCTCCACGGGGAGTATTCTCAAACCGTTCCTGTTTGCCGCCGCGCTGCAGGAGGGTGAAATCCTGCCCCACACCCTGCTGCCGGACATTCCTGTGAACCTGGGTGGCTTTGCCCCGCAGAATTTTGACCGGCAGTTCTACGGTGCCGTACCAGCCTCCGAGGCCCTGGCCCGCTCCCTTAACGTCCCGGCCGTGTTCCTGCTGCGGCAGTACGGCGTGCCTAAATTCCACAGCCTTCTCCAGAAGGCCGGCCTCACCACCTTTACCCAAAGCCCCGACTACTATGGCCTCTCCCTCATCCTGGGAGGAGGAGAAGGTCGCCTGGACGAAATCACCAGGGCCTATTCTGCCATGGCCACCAGCGGGACTCTTTCCGTGTGGTACACTTTGGAGGCCTTGCAAGAGGTTAACCGGCCGGACGAGCTGGACTGGCGGCTCATCCGCTCCGTGCGGAAAGCGGCCTGGAAGACCGGCACCAGCTATGGTTTCCGCGATGCGTGGGCCGTGGGTATGACGCCCGCGTACACCATTGGCGTGTGGGCCGGCAATGCCGACGGGCACGGTGTGCCCGGCCTCACCGGAGCCCGCACCGCCGGTCCGGTAATGTTCGATATCCTCAACCTGCTTCCCGCCAGCGATGAATGGTTTGAGATGCCCGATCAAGTCGGGCATGACGAAATGGCATTAAATGCAAACGTTGGCGTTTATGCCAACGTTTGTACCCAGTCCGGCATGCTGGCCACGCCTGACTGCCCGGCCCGTGAGATGCTTATTCCCGCCGCGGGACTCCAGAGCGAGCCCTGCCCTTATCATCGCACAGGCGAATTTGTGCTTACACCGGCCATGGAGTGGTTCTACAGGCCGCACCACCCGGAGTATGCGGGGGCCCGATCGGCCCTTCCCTCCCAGGAGATTGAGTTCATTTATCCTCATTCCGGTACCACGCTTTACCTTCCACGGCAGCTAAGCGGGCAGGTGGAGGGGGCCGTCTTCCGCGTGGCGCATCACCGCTCCGATGCTACGCTCTGGTGGCACCTGGACCAGACTTATGTGGGCGAAACCCGCTTCTTCCACGAACTCCGGCTGGCACCCGCTTCGGGCAAGCACACCCTTACGGTAGTAGACGGCGACGGCAACTCAGCCACCATCCGGTTTACCGTGGCCGGCGACTAATCCGCCTCAGGGCCAACAGATTACGGCCATTGAGATTCGGTATACACCGTCCAACCGCTCGGAACGCCATTGTTGCCGCTAACATTCCAGGTAGCATCATCCGCCTTGACGAAAGTGCCGCTAGAGGCAACGTTGGAAACCCACGACAGACAATAATTAGTATTCGGCTTTGTCGTAAATAATGCCTTGATATAATTAAGGGCTGAACAACCTTGAAACATTTGGTTATAGCAACCGGTGACAAGTATTTTTGCAGGCAACTCTGGCGCGGCAGCCAGTTTTGAACAATTATAGAACATTTGAGTGTAACAACTATTCGCCAGCTTCAAGGCGGGTAAGATGGAAGGAGCCTCTACCAAATTAATACAGCCATAAAACATTCTAAAATAACAAGAGTTCGCCACTGTGGTGGCAGGAAGTGCCGGGGTGGCCGTGAGGCTCGAGCATCCATAGAACATTTGATAATAACAGTTTCCCGCCAATAGTGTCACAGGAAGTTCCGGGGCGGTAGTAAGATGGGAACATCCCTGGAACATCTGGGAAAAACAGCTTTGTTCCAGAACTTTTGCCTTAATCGGCTGAACGGTAGAAAGACTTGTACAGCCATAAAACATCATATTATAGCAATAGAATGCCATAACCGGGGCTTCGAGAACGGGAGTACTCTGAAGGCTGGTACAATTATAGAACATACGGTCACAACAATACTGCGATACCACAATCGCATCCATAACCGGGGGGATTGTCAAATTGTCGCAACTGCCAAACATATTATAATAACACCATAAACTCAGTATTTTGGATGGCAAGTAGATTCTCTTTGATGGGTGACTTCTAACATAAGTATTCTCATTGAATAGATATTTAAAACAATAATCATCCAATCGATATTTATGCCCCGGCGCCAGCAGGTCCGTCATATTGCCATATACATAGTAATTAACAGTTCCACCAAAAGTGCAATAATTGGAACTGGAGCCATACGTGGCGTTATTCCCCCTTATGTACACTTTATCCCCAGTACTTACCGGGATAGCCGCGCCATCCACCGTAGACGTTACGGATGTCCAGTTAACCCCGTCCTTTGAGTATTCAATCGTCTTTTCCCAGACGGCATTGTTTGTCTTCCACAGGATATTGCCATTCCCGAGCACCTCGAACGTCAAGGGCTCCAGACCCTGAAGATAGTCGTTAAAGACATATTCCTCCAGGCTCACACCAACGGTAATATTGCCGCCCAGGGTGATGGTGGCATTGTTCACAACCCCTTTTTCCAGCTCCACATCAACCGTACGGTTGGTATAAGACACGGCATTGCTTCCGGAATCCGTCGCCGTCCAGCTGGCCGTCAGCGTATATATGCCGGGCACCGTGTAGAGGTCGTTCGCCTTGGTCCCGGGGGTACTGTTGGCTATGGCCGTGGCGGTGCCTGTTGTAATTCCGGACCAGTCCTTCGTGCGGAGGTTGTACGTGCCACCCGTCTTCGGGGTCATCGTGATGCTTACGCCGGTGATGGTGTAGCCCGGAAAGGCCTCGACGGTCACGTTCCCAAGCCGGGAAAAGACATGTTCGAAGGAAAGGACGTTGGTGGTGCAGTAACCCGGATCGGCCAAAACCGCACATACCACGTCCGTGGCGTTGGAGGCCCATACCGTATATCCGGTGGCCGATGGGGTCAAAGGCATATTGCTCGCGTAGAACTTGTATCCCAGGTCACTTCCCGGCCAGTATTTGTCCGAGACATAGACCGGCGTCTCTCCCCCGCTGCTTGTGAAAGTGGTATTCCACACCTCCACCTCGGAAACACCCAGTGTTCCGGTCACACATCCCACGTGAAACTCGGCCAGCGAGGTTACTTCCGCGGCCTTGGTATCCACCTTTGCCTGGAACAGCCCGGGGACGGTGAACTGGATTCTCTGTTCTCCGTCCGGTTCATTTACCCTGCTGCAGCCTGCCAGAACCAGGGCCGTCATCATTGCCGCCCAAAGATATGGTTTAGTCTTCATAATTCTTTTTTCCGCAAACTTAAGGAATAGCCCTCCGCTTTCCAATTAAAAAGGCCTCAATAAATCTGACCGGTAAAAGCCTGATACAGAATAGTATAAAAAGAATCAGCCTCCCATATGGAGGCCGATAAAGAACTAATACCCAGACGGAAAGGACAGAGAGAATCAATTAGCGCCAGCAGTGGCCGATGTCCCAGTGGATGGCATACTCGAAAGTGGTTTTATCGGCAGGAAGGTCAAATTCATCCAGAATGAGCTGCCGGGCTTCGGGATTTTCCTCCAGCCATTTGCCGACGGCCACTATAAATCGGCCCTCTTCCATATTATAGAATACCCGCCCTCGAGGCTTGTTCTCATAAGCGCCTATGAAGGGCCCCTTGCCGTCTCCGTGGTGCTTTTGCCTGTTGTATTCCTTACGCCAGACATCTTCATGCATTTCCGAACAGGTGATGCGCCCATCGGATGCATTGGCCTTGGAATAATCCCGGACGGGATGGGAAACCACGCCAAACAGCTCCTTCCAGGCCACGTTGTACCAGAAGATTCCTACCTTAGGGTCATCTCCATGTCCCCGGTTGGCCTCCATTTGCCTGATAACCTGGGCATAATCCTGCTTGGACATTTCCTGCAACTTCAGGGGCAACTCTTCGTGGGAAGGCAGGAGTTCGTTGCCGACGCTGATAATGACCACATAGTCACCCTCATAATAATAGGTAACCATGCCGCTTCCGTTGAAGCGGCGCTCCCAGTACCCGGCAAGGGAAAAATCGACGGCCTCAGGCGTGCCCAAGCCCTCTGCAGGATGCTCCTTGATGTCCAGTAAGATGGTTTTTACCTGCTCGGCGTACTGGACACTGCGACCCTTCAGACACTGGTACTGGTATTGGGCCTTGGGGCTCAGGTACAGTTTCATAGGGCGTCAATGTCCGTTACTTCGATGAGCTGACCTGCCGCCATCTGCAGGGTGGCCTCACGGATATCCTTCAGCAGAGGCTGGTTCCTCAGGTTCTCCAGACTGCGCTGCATGGCATTGTATTCCTTAAGGGGAATGAGCACGGCTCCCGTATCTCCTTTGGTAATGATAAGAGGCTCCTCCGTGAGGAGGACATTGTCATAGTACTGCTTGATGTTGGCCCTGAAGGCCGAAATGGATGTTACTTGCATGGTACAATATTTTGTACAAAAATACGAACAAAATCTGTGAAATACAAAGTGGGGTCATACTACTCAAGGAGGAATAAGCTCTTTCAAAGGGAGATGGTATAGTTCTTATTCAGTAAAAGTGCAGTAGTTTTGCACTATATGTCCAGTCATTTACTGGACAAGTACTGGATATATACTGGAGAACGGAGGGCATAACGACCTGCCTACTCCTATGCAGCAGGCAGGCATATGCCACACTCTAGCCTTACTCTTTGAGTATAGAGTACGGTTAGAGCGAGAGATGAGAGAATGATGTGAGAGTGCAGCGAGCCTACAGCGATGCAGGAGCGATGCTAATTCTGGAATGTTCCATTAAAGGATCGTAAGGCCATACCGCAGAAGCATATTTGCTGCCCCTGAGGAACAGTTAGCGTTATCTGGACCTGAACCGGGCCCGGATTGCCAGATGTGGGGTTAGGAATGGTGGCGTAAAAATACTCTTTATCACCCTGAGCAATACAGAAACTATTAGGAATTTCTTTGAATTCAGCCCCTTCGGCAGATGTCTTGGCTTTGACCGTGGCATTGATATGTCCGCTGTCGTCTTTCCAGACCCAAGAAGTGGCAACAGGAGCAGTCTCAATTCTTATGAGAGAGATATTATAATTCTCCTCCACAGACTCCACGGTTATAACAAAGGGTTCTTCTTCACCTCCATTAAGGATAACACCATTACTGTTCAAGGTGTAAATCTTATTGAAACTAACGTTCCAACTATTCTTAATTGTGAATTTAGGATTCGTAGTGGAAAAACCATAATCGTTATTGGGTCTAAACACCTTCTCATTCTGATTTCGCCCAACAAGTACCCCCTTGACGGTACCGGTATAGCGTGGATAGATATGCTTTTCCTGCAAATAACCCTCAGCGGTAAGCGTGAAGGAAACAGGAGTTGTCCCCGCAGATGCCTTGAGAAGAATCTCGTGATAGTTCTCTACGGAATTAGTACCCGTAGGACCGGTGGGACTAAATGAATAGGTGGTTTTGTTACCGGAATCCGTCACCAGGCCTTTTAAGACTAGCGTCACAGGAACATTGGGTTTGGCAGGATCGTCAAGATAAGCGAAGACCACTTTCTCATCTTTGCTTGTCACAAAATTGTCCCAGATACCGCTTTCCTCATCAGTATAGCCGCTTATCACTCCAGAAAACGTTTTTCTGAGATTGGAATCAGTACCATAACGCGCACCCACACGCAAACCGGCATCGGAGAAGCGATAAGGACGGATAACGTTGGATTCATAACCTTCTGCCTCAAGAGTGACTTGCACATCCGAAGTGGTGCCGTTTACCAACATACTCAGATTTACTGTTCTGGATGTGGGTGTATAAGTGAAATAACCTTCTGTTTCGTTCCACACAGGTTGATTGGATTCGGATGCTCCATCAACTTTAATATCCGTCACCCCAATAGGAGTAAGATGAATCTGGGGAAATCCTCCTTCCGGCAGCTCAGTGACATAGAAAGTAGCCGTAGCTGGCATAGGATTCTCACCGACGTCGGGAACAATCACCGGAGACGTAAAGTACAGATTCCGGAATTCGGCCAACTCATAGTTGGTAAAAGCGATGCTCGTCGGTTCTCCAAAGTAATCGTTATACACCCAAAGGGTGGTCTCGCTAAAATCCCGGTTGGTGCAGAAGTGAGCATAAAACGTTCTCCAATACTTTCCATTCTCATCCACTTCACGGGGCATGGTTGTATAATCACTGTATTCTGCCCAGGTGAGGGTGCGTGTATAATGGAATGACTGCTTTCCTTTGTAGCCGTCATTCTTGGATATGGACGTTCCCCAACCCACCGGTAGGGATTCTGCTCCCGAGTTGTCTGGGGTAAGGGTCATATCCTCCGGTTCAATGGTAAAGTCCAGCGGGAACATACTCTCCGAAAGCCCGTCCGGAATCTTGATGGACAGGGTCACTTCCTCTCCCTTCAGTGCCAGAACCCGGGACGGGCAGCTCAGGGACATGGTCTGATAGGGCATCAAGGTAATTACAATATCCCGGTACAGACTGCCGGATGCATGGGATCCTGTCACACGGATGGTCTGGCTTCGGGTGCGATCGCTCTTGGGATATGTTGTAAAATGAATAGCCCGCCAGCCTTCAGCGTTTGGCGTAGAATCAATAGAAAGAGTCTCAATAACAGGGTCAACTCCCTTGGCCATATCCAGAGCCCTCACCTTGACCGTTCCATCATCATATTCTTCCTTGTGCACATCTTTCATAAACGCCGCAAAGAGAATAGGCCCTTTAGCCTCATCTTCTTCAGTACGCGCTTCCACAAAAGTATGCGCCATCCAAGGGGTAATCATCAAACGGCCCACCCCGTCGGAAATATCAGACAAATGGCGTGCATTGATATCGGCCGAGACATCACCACTACCCACGGCGGTTGCGGCGGCGCGGGGGGTGGGATGGCCCTTGGAGCGGATCTTTTGGATTAGAATCTGATACTTGAAATTGCGGAAAATCGGGTAATACTGAGGCGAAGCATCGTCATCTGCTTTGGACATCAAATCAATCTTGTAATAGCAGTATGCATTATTGGCGGGATCTCTGTCATCCGGATTGTCCACCGCCCTATAGTATCCATATACAATGACATAAGTAGCCGGTATCTTATCCGTGGGTATAGCACGTTCGTAAAGATATACGCCCGCGTTGGGATCTGAAGCATCAGCCACTTTCCCTTTGGCTGCAGGGAGTTTGGGATTCTCGAACAACTCCTCGCCGGGAATATTGGAAAGGTCAGAGTCAAAGACACTGAGATCCGGCATATTACCCGTATAGCCCTCTCTCAGCAACTCATCGTGAGACTTCTTTTGATAATCCTGAACAAAGCCGGTGTTGGCACAATGCGGGACCAGCGTACCGCGGGTAGGTGCATTCACTACGGCATAGCTGATGGGGTCAAAGTAGCAGTCGTTTTCCCTATCCTGTTCTTCCGGGTAGTCAGGATCACCTGGATCCGTGTCCTTTTCCACCACTATCTTGGACCAGTTACGGATGAGGGGGATCTCATTTAAAAGAACTTTCGTGTCGTCCTCCGGAATATACCCCGTTCCACTGGTGATTTTATTGCCGTCTATATCAATATAGTCACCCGGAACCAGTTTGTTACCTTTGCCATCTGTTTTGACAGACCCCTTATATTTCTTGGCACGGATATGAGGCACCTCTATCATTTGCCAGAAGGAGCAGTCTCCGGGGTTTTCCGACATAAGGGCTGGAAGAACCACCTCACAATTATCATAGGAAATAGAACTTGGGGCATTCCCGATGAAATGGATGATGCGGGGGTTCTCGGACAAAGCCAACTGAGCCGTGAAAGTGTATTTGACTCCTGTCTTTGTCTCTCCTTGCCAATCATCGTATTCTTGGTACATTTTATCCCCATTTTCGTCTTTACAAGTAAGATTTTGTGCCTGAACATACTGCTTCAGGTAGCCGGAGCGCCCGAATACCGCCAGATAGAGGTTGTGCAGTTCAGCCGTCTCGTCCAGCGCCTTGGTAGGCGCTTCCATACAGTCGGCCGTTACGGAGAACGTGACCGTCACCATCTTTCCCTCCAGAGAGGCATCATCTTCCCGCTCCGCGTCCTGTTCACGGGAGCAAGATACAAGGCCCACCAGGACCATCCATATGAATAACCACTTTCTCATTATCTAGGCTCATCCCCCCATACAAAAGATTTTCGCTGCTCAAGCAAAAACTCATCAAACGTCCTATTTTTCTGTTCCTTTTGCCGCTTTGTATCTATGTCATCCCAATACCAACTGTCGTAAACGCAGCGGGGTAGAGCCTTGGTGCTGGCAGAGTCCTCTACTTTTCCCGAAGATACTCTGATAGCACCGTTGGCCGACCAATACTCTCCATTGAGGGAAAACAGAAAAGTAAAGGCTTTGTTAGCCGACAGCATAGCAATAAATTTGATTTCACCCTTGGTGGGAAGCCGCCAGCGCCCGGCCGGAAAACCGTCTTCCTGATACGTGGCGCAGCGGTAAAGCGCCTGCTCCATAGTAACACCTCCAAACTCTACGCCGCCGCACTTGGAAGCAATCCGGTAACTGGGAGCCAGCATATCCTCCGTACGACTGGAGCTTTCGGTAGGATAATAATACCGTAGGGGACGCTCACTGCTTTTGTCATAATATAGCGCTTCAGCCGAGTGGAAAGTCTTGGGGAGAACCTTCAAATTATCTATCTCGTCCGCGCGCGGGTCACCGATGATAAAATCGGTTCCCTGCGGAATCACCGTCACGTTGATATTAAAGATATCCCGGCTACCGCCTGTATACCAGATTGCGCGCCAATGGAAATCCTCGTCATTCTCAAAGGTGTAACCCTTTTCCCTATAGTATTTTGCCCACCAACTCAGGTTATGCTCTTGAACATCTGGCGTTTCATTTCGGTGAAGTTTTTGATTGTCCACAAAAACATATCCCCAGTTTTCGGACGACCAGTACGACCTTTTTCCATCAGCCATCATCTGTATAAATTCAAATGTAGTGTCCGAATTGGGATGGGCCTCAATATAAACACCCGGATACTGCCAAATTATTATATCCTGGCTATAATCTGCGTTTGGATCATCTTTCTTGTCCTCGTGAACCAAGGTGAAAGCAATCCGGTAGGGTGAATAGTCGAACTTCACCGATTTATAATCGTCTATCAACTGGTGGATGAAGGAGAAATAGCTCCCCACATCGTTCTGGGTAAGCCACGACAGACATGCAGGATTCTCCCAATACGCGTTGTCTCTGTAGGTCAGATCCAAATATTTGGACTCCACGGGATAATATGCTTTCTCAGGGTCTTCTTCATTCACCTTCCTCACGGTACCGCCCAGATCCTTATTATAGCCCTCTTCGGCATCCCCGTAATATGGACGCGTAACGCGAAGGGAATTTGGCTTAATCACTACCTCATGACTTGAAACGTAGTTAATCTGGGTATGCGAGGCATCCTGCAACTCATATTCGTTCTTATCTACGGACAGGTACCGGGCCTTACCAATGGTTGCCTTCTTGATAACCACATTCTTGTCCTGCCAGTCCACCAAGTAGCAAAAGCCGTCCACAGGTACGCTGGCGCCGTCGTTGTCGGACCCCAGGTAGCCCACCTCAATATTCATATGATACCAGCAATTCCTTACAAAACTGCCATCCCATCCCTCATCGTCCGTTTCCGTAATGCTGTTGGGAAGCACAATCTTGTAATAGAACTGGCGGGAGGTGCCCACAATGCCGTGTTCTTCGTCGGCCTTACGGGCCCAGGGAAGAACCAGTTTCAAGTAGGGTTCCCGGTCCCCTCCCTCAGCTGAGGCAAAATGCCAGTGCTGGGGGTACATATACATGGGCACCGAGTAATAGTAACCGGTTTCCCCATCAACCCCGTAAATGGGAGAATAGGAGTTGTCCGCATTCTTCTTGACATACTTTCTCCTGTTTTTGGTATAGGAGAAATAGTCATCATTCCCGGGAGATGCATATTCTCCGGACAAGGACACCGTTTTTACGGCATTGTCCATATAAACGGCCAAATCTTCCAGGATGGGTTCCCACACCTCATAAACCTCTTCCGAACTGTCATCCTTTTTCTTCCGTACTTCCGGGAGCACTTTCACATCCACCGTCATCTTGCAGGCATAACGTTTGAGACTGATCTCTCCCGTAGCCGTAACGATATGGGTAACGTCGTTGCAGGTAATCACCTGTGTTCCGCTCATCAGGAACCAGGGCTGGACATATTCGCCGGCCGACAATACAAAATCCGTAGTAACCGCAAGCGCCTCCAGAGCCTGACGGGATGTTCCCCCGGGGAAGGTCTCGTCGCCCGGATAATTCACCAGGGCAAAAACGGTAACTTTACTCCCGTTCTCGGGAAAAAGGTCATGGACTTCCTGGGAAGTTAGCTGGACACGGAACTCGGCCGAGCCGGTGGTGCTACCGGACTGATAACGGCGGTGCAACAGGGCCTCGTCACTGGCCAGAGGGGATCCTCCTTTATAGAAGAAGAAATCTATCGTTTTCAAGTAATTCTCCTTCAACTCCTTGATGCCTTCCTTCTCACCGGACACCTCAGCACGGGTGACAGCTGCCGTCTGGTCGCACTGAACCCGGAGGATGATGCCGGAGCCCTCTTCCTGATGCTCCTTCACGCAAGAAAACAACAACAGGCAAAAGATAAGAAGATATGCTGGAACGCGCCTCACAATTATTCAGTTAAATAAAAACGATAAACATCCTTATTGAAAACCTCGGTGTTAATATCTGTTTCACGGTCATGGTGCTCTACCGTAAAAGATAGGGTAACGAAGGTTTCCACATCGGGATTGTAACTCACACCTGCCTTAGGCGAAACCGTAATGGTAATAGGGTCACCCGTAATGTCTTCGGATTTGGGATAAACATCGAAAGAACCGGCAGAACCTTTGGCCTGGACCACCAACTTACCACCCTTAGGCGCCTCTATGGCCACTTTCACTACCACCGTTTCGCCAGATGCCACATATACATTATAGTTATCACCACCTTTTTCATTAGAACTAACCCACGTGGCTTCGTGAGGCGGCTCTATGGTGAACGGATTGGTGGAATCCACCGATATGGCATCGTCGGTGTTCACAAGCGTTTCTTCCTTGTACGTCCAGGGAAGAACAGTGCTGGTAAGTTTGATATTCCGGTCGCTCAAGAAATAGCCGTATACGGTCCAACTGTGGTTACGGGCAAAATCGCCAGGCTGGTAAGGGCCCTCAGGAGGGGCCTGCATGGTAAAAATTGCCGGTTTGGGTGTATCATCTATGGTATAAGAAAGGCTCACCTGGAGCAGCTGATCCGTTTCTCTGAGGTAAACCACGCCACAATCACTTAATTCTCCGGCCGCAACGGCATTATCCAACAACTGCTCATAGGCCACGGGGTCCTGGTTATTATAGACCAACGACTGCGGATCCTTATTCTGTACAGGCTGCAACGCAGGGGAAAATGAAAACGACAGACCCTGATCGGAATATGTAGCCGGGAAATGCCAGGGGGTATCTCCAGCAGGAAAAACGTATTCCTCATTGGGAACCATATAGCCGTTCACGCCGTTCACCTGGATAGAATTCACAGTTACATTGGCCTCACTTCCCGCCTCATTCATCGTCTTGCAGAAAACAAAACGCATCTTGGAAACAGCCCGCGTAAGCTGAACGGTCTTCTCCACCATCAGCACCGGTGCCGACCCCTCCAGTTTCAGGTTTTTCCCTACACCGGACATAGGAAGCCCATTGGGAAGCGAAGGCGTCACTACCAAGTCCTGGTCCGGACCAAAGTTAGAGCCACCAAACTTTAATAATTCCAACTCTTCCCAAGAAGTTTCATCCCCAAGGTCTTCGTCTTTTAACCCTATGGAGGCCGCGTTTGCCACAACGAACACATCCACGTCCGGGCGGTTGTGGGCAAAGTCTGAATCCACGGGGAAGGAATAGTATCGTACATTGCCTTCCACAGGGAATTGCGCCTGCGTCAGGGGAATGTATTTTACCAAATCGTGCTTCCCCTCATTATTGACGGCACTCTCAAAGATCCAAAGCTGAAGGGTTTTGATGGCATACTCAGCTGCCCACTTGGAAGGAATCTCTCCTTCATCAGCCTTGGTTGCCATTGGCCCTGGAATCTCAATATAAAGTCCCAGTTCGGGCTGTTCCAGCTCCTCGGGGAAAACCGGAATGCGATCACAACCAGCCAGCAATAGGACCGGTAAGAAGAAGAGCCATATGAGCCTCAACGTGCGCATCAGGACAGAATCAAAGTGGCAGGAGTTGTTTGCTGCCAGGTAATCTGGGTACGGATTCCCAGGGTAATACGAGGGGCCTCCATATCCGGAACGCCGTTATGTGCCTCTTTCAGGGTTTTTATCAAACATTTCACGTCTGTCACGTGATCTCTCATAAAAACACTGGTAAGGCCATTTTCCCGGTCTTCGTTCCCGGGTTTGTCAAGCTTTCCCACCAGATAGAACTTGGATCCGGGCAGGACGTTTCCTTCAGCTCCCACAAAGGTTTCGTTGCTGTTGTTGAGAAACTCCAGGCAGAAATATACATCTTGTCCATCCACGGTTTCAGACACAAATGAACGGAAAACTCCGGATTCCTGGTCGGTCAGATAAACGAAATATCCATTGGTGTCATTACTGAACTGGTTGTCGTACATGAAATATTCGTCGCCCGTGGTCTTGGGGGAAAAGTCAAAACGCAAATTCCGTTGTCCGCCCAAAATCACTCCCGTAAGCGGAAACTTCTCGTCCGTGACAGCAATCGACTGGCCGGCGGCATCGGTAAGGGACGCAGACTCTGCCTTTACCGTAGCCCGGAGCATACTGCAACTAAAATGAAGCGGATCTTCCAACGCAACGGAAAGCGTAGAATGCTTTACTGTAGGACCGTCGGTATACAAGGTATACAAGTCTTTAATCTCCGCCCAGGTTTTGCCCTTGTTGGCCTCCGTATCTTCATAATATTCGGAAAGATCTGTTTTCGATGTCTTGATGGTGGTATTGGCAAAATACCAGAGCTCCGGCGGGTAGCAATAGGCTGTCAAGGGTGCCATACCGTCCAGCTGGTCTGCAACAGCCGTATATTCAACGCCGTTCCATCGAATGACTGCGGCCCCGTCGGGCAGCCCTCGGCTGGCCGGATAAGCGTGAAGGTTGTTATCGGCTTCTTTAAATGATACGGTGGTTCCGTTCACCTCCAAATTCTCTTTCTCTATCCTGCCCAAAATCTCATCCCTAAGGCCGTTGTAGAGGTCTGCCACCGTCATCGGGCGGTTGTGATTATTCCGAAAAACTACGGGGAATGTGTGGTTGTACAGTTCGTAGTAAAGCTCCGTATGATCGTCACACTCGTATGTACTCAAGAACTCGTACAACTCGGAGAGCATATACTCTACATTGGTGCCGGATCCGGGAATCAGCTGTCCCTTGTTTGTCATCCACTCGAACCATCCTCGGAAATCATCATTCTCCATTTCAGCACTCCATTTGACGGGTGGTATGTCTATATTGGTATAGTCACTGCTTCCGGAAGGGCAATAGGCGCCCTCCCCGGTGAAGGACACCTGACCCACAATATTTGTCAGGACCTGCGCTATGTTCGTCCCCTCCTGGGGAAGGGAGGTCCCGCTATAGATGGGGACGGCATCAAAACCCAAATCACTGGTTGTGGAATGATCCTTATTACGGTTTAAGCCAACAGGAGAAAGGGAGCCGTACGCGTGGCGGTGTTCCACTGTGAGGTCTTCGCTTCTCTGGGCTGCCCGCGCATAGGCCAATACTGTGCCGGTACCTCTGGGTACAAGAACCACTTCTTTGGGATAAAGATGGGAACGGCTGTTTCCCATCACACTATAAAAGGCCGGCAACACCGACATCTTTGAAAGACTGGCGTACTCAGATTCAGATGTAAGTGGAGTAAGTGATGCGAAAGGAAACAAGAACAGAGCATCCACACCACGGAACCTCCCTACATTGTTCTCCTCGTCCATTTCAATCAAAACAAGCGGATCTCCTTTTGTGACAGGGACATCTGCTCCCACTCCCAAAGCCAGAGAAACAGATTCCAGATTGTCCTGACTGAGAATACCATAACCTCCCACGCTTTCTCTCTTGCAGGAGAAAGCCGTAATCAATAAGGTTATCAACCCCAGTATTTTCAACCCTTTCATCATAAATCAACTGGAATTTCCAGACCGGGCACCCAGTCAATGGCAATACTTACGGTGACGGTGGGATCTTCTGTTGCCACCACCCCATTTGTATAGACTTTGCCCTTCAATAGTTTGAGATGGCCGGAACGGATGGGAGAGTTGAAACCCAGAACGTTTTGGGTAATGGTGCCATCAGGTAATGACACATATATCCAAGCCTTCCACAAGTTGTCCTCTCCTTCCGGTATTGTGGATGAATCGTCTACATCTATGATGGTCTTGGACACCTCCGGCTCCCGGGAAGGGAAATGGGCGGCCGCAAAACAAAGACTGGTTGAGCCTTTCACTTCAATGCGGTCGGGACGGACCAGGGGGGAAATATCGTTAAAACGGTACAGACTATCGCAAATATTAAAACCTGTTGCAAAGCCACCCAAGTACACTTTCATATCCCTGATACCGCTCCCCAACGTGTCAATCACCAGCGCAGAGGCACAATTAGCCATATACAGGCTCACGTCAAACTGCTGGTCCTCCCCTTCCTTGATGTCCATAGGAAGACGGGCGGTGAATATCCCGGCCCTGTGGGGAGCAATGGTGTCCAACGTCTCTTGCTGGGCCAACTGGGCGCGGTGACAGTAATCAGCACCCCGGAATACCAGTTCCTGATTCCGGGATACGTTGGCCATAGCCAGGTGCATATACTGCCTAACCGGAATAAAGATGGTATAACTGGTCTGATTGGCGTCCATAATATGGGACTCCCTGTACAGCAGCACAGAATCTTCCTCCACATCATAGAAGCCCAGGTCCACATCGTGGGCGTAATCAGTAAAGATATTGCTCAAGTAGTCCTTAAGAGCGGTGGAAACGGCCAGGTCCGTGTCCAAGGAAAGCTGGGTTTGAAGTTCTGCGGTCATATTGGTGACCAGGCGTAACTCGTAATCCAGCGTATATTCCGTTTCGCAGTCACTCAAGTCGTCGTCCACCCAGCTGCAGCCCGTAGAGACTGCAGCCAGGAGCGACAATACGACACTTAAACGAATTGCGAAACGCATCAGTAACTTATTAATTCAATGTTCCCATATTCACATCGAAGGCCAGACCGGGCTCCCAATCCAAATCGATGGAAACACCCAGAGAAATCTGGCTGGAACGGAGATCCGGCACCGTGACATAGGCGTGCTTCAAGCAGTCAGCCGTCAGTTTGAGCGTTGCCGAGGTCTTATAGTCCTGCATAAACACGCGCGGAGCATTGATGGTTTCACCAGTGGCCGGGTCATACGGCGGGTAGCAGTGATCCGAACGGTCCAGGTCCCCGAAGGCTGCTGCATTTTCCTTGCGGGCATTGGTAACAGCAGTTGCCAGGTCCAACTTACCCAGCAGATAGAAAGTACCGCCCTTACGGATAAGGTTCATCTCACCCCAAAGGTCCATATCCGTATCGTTCACCAGCTCCACACCCACGTACACATCGGATTGTTTATCAATATCCTTAGTGGCATCATAGTTGTCCCACACCATCGTGTAAATGGGGGTAGGAGTGACACCTACCCAATAAGGGGTGGTTACCTTGTCATAGATCATCTTGTCAAAGAGGTTCTCTGCGGTAACATTACCGTCCGAGTCTGTCTCGCTGAAGATCATACCCGTGAACTTCTTTCCGTCAAAGCGGATATCCTTGTTCTGGGGATTCAGTGGCTGACGGGTGTAATCCCAGCCCATCACATCAGCCTGGCCGCCTACCACAATACCGGTCACACGGAAGCCCTGACCCGAAGTGAACGCACTCACGTCCAAAACCTGATCTTGCTCGGTAGGATGCAGGGCGTGGTTGTTATCACTCAATTTGGTGGCACCATAAACAACGGTTGAAGACAGCAGGGCCGTACCATAATTGATATTATTCACCATAGCTACGCTGCGGGTGTCAGACTTTACCGTGCCATATTTCACCCATCCGGTCGGCCACTGGGATTCTTGAGGCCACAGCTCTACATTAGAAGGGTACTTATCGGCCTTAACCGACTCCTTGTTAATGCGAAGCGCCGAATTGCCATAATACATCAGTTCCGCCGGATAACGGTAATTGGTGATGGGGAAGGTATGGTTCCCGAAACCATAGGCCGGGATGTCGGTGGAGTAGGCAAAAGTATCCACGGTCCTGATATCCGGATCAATGGTTGTGGCAAGGATGGCGCCTCCGTGAGGGAGCCCCACATTGATGGGGAAGCCTTCGTTATCGTTACTGACAAAGTATGAAGCATTCAACTTAGACTGCACGATGCTGCGGTAACTTGCCCATTCGGTTGGATCCACACAGGTGGGCAAAACAAGCAAGATAGAAGCCACATCCACCGCACCGGCCGAGTTGTGAATGAAATCGAAACCGTCAGAGGTACGAGTGAAATAGCGATCCATGCGGGCTTTAATATTATGGGCCAATAGGTGGGCAACCTCTTCTTCCCAGCCAGTGGCATCCGTATCAGCGGCACGTTCAATCACGTCGTACAAATCCTGCATCGTACGGAGCAAAGCCCCAGCGCTACCTGCACGAAGTTCTTTTAGGCCACCGTCACTAGGAATGGTGGTGAGCTGAGAATAGGCGCTGCCCAGCACCTCTACCAGCGGAGCCAAGCTAAGAAAGGTACCGTTATTCGTCTTTACCAACTTATTCGGATTGGTTGCGTCATCTTCATCGTGGTCATAATCATACATCCGACCCATCTGCTTCCAACTTACCTGGCCGGCATAATACACATATTCCTGACCAGACACCTCCGCTGTTCTCCCGTCCAGGGGATTTTCGGGAAGATCTTCCATTACTTGGGTCGTTGGAGTGGGCCACCAGAAACCATAACTATCATCACTGGTTCCGGTGCTCACCACCTTTCCACCCACCCTCCAGAAGGACGAATTATCCACCAGTCCCGCCAGGGTGAAATAGGTGAGCATCCGGGAGAAGAGATAGGCGCCGGCATCAAAGTCGGCCTGGGAAGTAAGGCGGCTTTGGAGAGAGAAGGTAAGAGTAGTCAGGTTGGAGGGATCTCCAGCTGGCTCAATCTTTCCCTGAAGATCGTCGGAACGGGTCTTAAGGGCCTTACCATACAGAAGCATTGCATTGGTGCCCAAGGGCAGGGCCAGTTCCATCGTACGAGACGAATTGTCTGCGTCTACGGCTTTAGCAGGGAACAATGTACCCAGATTAAAATCTCGGACAGCAGGGATGGGTTTCCCGCTTGCATAAAAAGGAGCATAGTAGAATGAACCGTGCTCCGTGGTCTTAAGAGAATCCGGGAGGGCATAGGCCAGGATGTGCACGGCATCCATTCCCAGGAAGTCTGTACCATCCTGCACATACGTGGCCGTGGTCTTGGTGTCCCGGCCCGTTCCGGTAGAGATGTTCATAACGAACTCTGTACGGACGGTGTTGGTCTGGTCGTCGTAATAGGGACTGGGAGTCTCCATCTCCCTATGGCAGGCTGCCACAGAAAGAAGCGACACAACTCCGATGAGGGTTAAACTACGTTTCATAATCACTTTTATATTAATATTTTCAATTATCAATTTCCGCCCATCACTACTTCTTCGTACTTGAGGCCTTGCTGCCAGTTGATATCAACGGAAAGGCCAAAAGTAAGTGAACTGGCCCGTAAGTCTGGAACGGTTAGGTAGGCCGCCTGCAGCGAGGTAGGGCCAAACTTGAACGTTGCCGAGGTCATAAAGTCTTGAATGAAAACACGGGTAATCCGTTTAGATTTTTTATCCTCTGCAGTTGCAGCTGTATTATACGGCGGAATAATACGTCCATCCGTCTCGTCCGGCCAGTCAATGGACTTGTAAACAGTCTGAGAATTTACTTTATCAGAAATATTCAACTCACCGATCAGGTAGAAATACCCCCCGTCTCGAATGAGGTTGAAATTGCCGTAAAAATCTTCTCCGGTATTGTTCTGGAATTCCAAAGCCACATATACGGGCTCCTGGTCGTCTTGCGCTCCGGTCTTGTAATTATCGAACACGGTGGTGTAATTAGGTACAAACGTACTGCCGTTCCCTTTAGGAACGCTTTGATTCACCACAGCCTTGTCGTAAATAAAACCTTGAGAATAAGTGGTAGAAGGTACCGCAGGCGTGTCTCCCGAAGCGGGAGTGGCATAGTCGGGGTCCGAACAAGGGAGGAAGTCCCAACCCACATTCTTCGGTTGCCCGCCAATGATGACTCCGGTGAGCTTAAACGAGCCGTTTCCGATTGCTATATGCTTGTTCTGTTCCGATCCTCCGTAGCGGGCCTGGATGGCAGCGTTATTATCCTCCAAGAAACCTTGAGTGAGAGCAGATTGGGTATACCCAACCATTGTCTTCAGCAACGCCACGCCATAACGAATGTTATACTTCATGGCCACAGAGTGGGTTTTGGACTCCACGTGGGTTCCGCCCCAGACTTTGGTAATGTTATCACCTGTGCCTTCCGTTGCAGACCACTTTGATTCATCCACCCAGTCGGCAGCCGTAGAGGCCGGGTACTCGCTTGTCTTGAAGGATTTTTCGGAGGTACGGACCGGGCTGTTGCCAAAGTATAGGAGTTCGGCAGGATAATAGTAATCGTCTACCGAGAATCCGGTACTGGTGTCTCCTGTGGGATTACCGCCACCCATAGCGTCGGTATTGAAATGATCCGGGTAGTAGAAGTAACCATCCTTGAAGACTATGTAGGATGCTCCACGTGGGATATTAAAACTCATCGGGAACTCAATCAATTTCATATCCGTATCAATATCGCTGAGGACGGGGTAATACGGATCCGTGGGGTTGGCTGTAGTCTCTGTCCAGGTGGGGTAATAAGCATCGTTTTGGAAACTCTTGACAACCCCCCAACCAGAACGCTGATCCTCAGAATCACCATCGCGAGCCAGATCTTTGTAAGCAATTATCGTGAT
Organism: Bacteroidales bacterium; assembly: GCA_017423025.1. Lineage (GTDB taxonomy): Bacteria > Bacteroidota > Bacteroidia > Bacteroidales > UBA932 > Cryptobacteroides. The sequence goes on along the minus strand of JAFPGC010000034.1, from coordinate 7,757 downwards.
GGCCGACCCATCACTAGGAATACCTTCCACCTCTCCTGAGTCTGTACTAATATAGGATGTCACATAGTACTGAAGGTGATCACTAATCTTCTGGGCCAGGAACTTGGCCACAGTTTCCTCCTTACAAGTAGGAGTGGCACAACGCACGCCATTGATGACTGTCCACATATCCTTCAAAATCCTAAGAGTGGCCTCTCCGGATCCGGCACGAAGTTCCACCTCCTTCACCTGCTGGCCGCCCGTACCCGATTCTTTATAGTGGATAGTTGTCATTTCCTCATATAGGGTGGCCAGTTTTTGCTCCAGAGGAAACAAATCTTCTGCGGGTGTCACAGGACTTTTCGTACCCTTGGCATCTCCCGTGCCGGTATTAGCGTAATCGGACCACGAAATCTCAGGATACGAATCAACTCCAGTAATGGCAACGTGATTAGTACCCTTCAGGTTCGTGTTCATTATGGCCGTAAGAGCACAGGCTATGAGCTTTTTCATCGCATCGTAACCATCCTCATCCTGCAATCGCTTGCCCAATTGGAAATTGGCCGAGCCGGTTTTGACTGAAACGGTGTTGTCATCCAGATATCCGTAATAATCTTTGGCAGAGAAAGTGACAGATGTGACTCCGTCCACCATGACATCTTTATCGACCGAGGTATCCGGACTCTTTCCATAGAACAGCAAGGTGTTGGTCTGCAAAGGGAAAGACATCTCCAGCACGCGGCGGGAATTAAGTTCTCCTGAGAACTGGCCATTAACACCTCCCATGACATTGGAAAGATTATAAATCTTGGCGGCATCCTGGTCAGTCATAAGAATCTGGCCGTCGTCGTACACCTGATCAGTGCCCTGTGTTTTGGTAAGGGCATAGGTAAGCAACTTGCCGTCTCCGATTCCGCGGAAATAACCATCTTCTGAACCCGCCGCCTGAGTGGCATCGGCCGTCTGTTTGGTTTCCTGGCGCTTCCCAGTGTCAATGTTAAACACAAACTGAGCCTTTACTTCCTGGCTCCCCAACTCGGGATTATACAAGTTGGTTTCGCGCTGACAACCAACCACTGCCAGAAGCAAAGGAATTAGTGATAAGAGTAAAGTACGTTTCATAATACGCGTATTGTTTATCATTTACTTTCAATATAAACCCGCACGTAACCGGAATTACGCAGGTCTTTCAAAAGGGTTTCTACCAATATGCGGTACACGCGGCCGCCGTCCAGCGCCTTCAACTTACGCTCCCGGCTGGCGGCATCCCCGTCATTCTCTAATACTTCCAGTACCTGGTCCAACTGGTCAGAGGAGAGTTGACTCTTACCTACGCCAGCCTTCAGGTCCTGTATAATATCTTTCAGTTCTGTCCATGCTTCGCCGCCACCCACAATCTCAAAGAGTCCGCTAGGAACTGGAAGTTTATCCTGGATGTATCTTTGCAGGGCACGGGCGCGATCCAGAGACAAGTTACGGTTCCTATCGCTGGCGCCCTCAACGGAAGACATGCCAATAATCTGAATGCAGGAAATCTGTGCGATAGGAGCTTTAAGAATCTGGTCCGTTACGTCAATGATTTCATCCAGGGTGGGACCATTGTCACGGCTCGTGCTTCCTTCAGTGAAGGAACGTCGGACGTCGGCATTGCCCACCGGGAAGAATACATACAACGCGCCCTTCTCCTTGCGGAGTATGCGTTGCGGAGTATAGGGCTGATACTCGCTGGCCATTCGCACCACGGGGTGCTGCAGGAAGGGAAGAATGGGATCAGAAACGGGCTGCGGCTCGGGTTCCACCACCGGCTGAGGCTCAGGTTCCACTGCCGGCTGAGGCTCGGGTTCCATGGGAGCAATGATTTCCAGTATCTCTTGCTTCTTTTGTTCACGGCGTTTGAAGTTGTACGCCAGGTTAATACCGAGCTTGGGGACCAGGGCCACGCCCTCTTTGGTTCCCACCTGTGAACCACAGTGGGCACACTCAAACTTATCCGCCTTCACATAACCAACGCCCACTCCAGCTTCAGCTTCGATGCGCCAATGGGGAGCAATCCACCATGAATAGCCCAACGACAGACCGCCGCCATAGAAATCTCCCTGAAGGCGGTAGTCCCTCACCTCTGGATAGAGGCCAAAGGGGAACTTAACGCTACCTACGTTGTAATGGGTATAGATGGCATCACAGGCCAGGAACAGGCCGTCGTAAACTTGATTGAAATAATAGCGGGCTTCGGGCACTATAGCAAAGTTTCGCCAGTGGGTGGGATTCTGAACGTCCCAGTCCCAGGCCAGCCAGCGGGGCCAGCTCTTCAGACCGGCGTTCCCGCCCACTGACCAGTGGTCACTCACAGAAAATTCCAGGCCGATGTTTGGCTCCGAAACGGCGTCCCACAACAGGTTGGTGCGCATGGAAAATTCCTGCGCATCCACTCTTAGGGGAACTAAAACGACGAGCCCGACAAGTGCCAGACTACACACCCATTTTTTCATGCAAATTCATGAAATATAACACCACGAATCTTTACTTACCCCCCCCCAGTGATTTGTACGAGGGGTTTTCATATTTTCGCTTAATGATACAAAGTTACAGAAAGTTCCAGTTCAACGCGCTTACGCACACGTTAAGATGTTTCATAATTCAAAATAAAGTGAAACTTCTCGAAATTTTTTACTAAATTTGAAACCAGAATTGAAACACTTAGCATGAACTTACTCTTTTCCTTGTCCTTAGCGGCCACCGCCGTTGAAATGGCAACATGCTTGATTTGCGCCCGAAATTTGTGGCGTCTGCAGAGAGAAACTTACGACCGCTCTCGCCGCATGCTGGCCCTGGGAGCCCTTTTAAGCGGGCTCATGGCACTGCTGGTTGTACTGGGAAATATCGGCATGGCCATTCACGAAATGTCCTACTTTGTGCTGCAGCCTTGGATTGGACTCCTATATATGGGTATTAGTATTGTCATGGTGCTTTATCCCATATCGGTTGTCCGGCCGGACTGGCTCACGCCCAAGCATTTCACGTTCCTTTTTTTACCCGTGCTCATTCTGGGCATCGTTTATATGTTTTTTACGTCCAAATGGACACTTCTCCATACCCCGGCTGACGTTTGGACGCATGTGGAAGAACCGGATGTGATTGTCCGTCTGGCCTCCCTTTTCCTTATGATTCCCTACTGCCTCATCCTCTTCCTGCTTCCTTACAATTTCCATCGAAGCAGTGCTACCCGCAGTTGGATCTGGACCTATTCACTGGGACTTCTGCTCATTTGCCTCACGCACATTGCCCTCATGCTCACCAATAGCAGCATCCTCATGATTGTCCTGCCCATAATGGTTTCTACGTTCTACGTTTTCTCTACGGAGTATGAACTACGGGAACGCCTGCGCCCCGTCGAGGAGATTGCCGTCAATTATGAGGCGGATTCATCGGCCCCGCTGGAGTCGGATCTGTGGGCCCGCATCTGCCGCCTGATGGACCAGGAAGAGGTATGGAGAGACCCTGACTTGTCTTTAGCTTCTTTCTCCCGGCTCTGCGCCACCAATATCACCTACCTGAGCCGCGTCATCCAGCAGGAGACCGGCCATGGATTTAAGGAACTGGTCAACGCCAAACGGGTGGCGGGGGTAGCCGCTCAGATTGAGGCCAATCCGGACATAGACGTCCAAAGCGCCTTCTTCAATGCAGGCTTCCGTTCCCGCACCACGGCCTGGCGCAATTTCAAAGATATTACAGGGAAATCCCCTGCCGAATACAAGCAAGTGCTTAAATAAAAATTTACTGAAGCAGGAGTTTCAGAATCTTTTGGGCTACCTGCTCATTGCCTTGGACACCCATGAAATCCTGGGCGTGAGGGCCGTAGGCGAAGAGCGGGACAGGCACCGGCGTGTGACCGCCACTGATGTGTACGCCTTCCACATTACCCTTGGAAGGATCGCCATCCCAAAGCACCAGACCGGAGGTTTCATGATCGGCCGATATCACCACAAGCGTATTGCCGTCTTCGTCGGCAAACTTGATGGCCTCGGCAATGGCCTGGTCAAAGTCCAGGAGTTCCTTCACGGCGCTGGGGAAATCGTTTTTGTGGCAGGCCTTGTCGATGCGGGCGCCTTCCACCATTAGGAAGAAGCCCTTGCCCTCGTTCTTGCGGGCATTCAGGAAGTCGATAGCCTGACGGGTGGCGCGGGGCAGGAAGTCCGTACGGCCATTTACAATGTAACCGGTTTCTACGGCCGGAGGAAGCACGCCCAGGCGCTCTGCGGTTGCGCAGGCGGGGTCGTCCAGGGAATTGACCACGGTGAAGGCCTTCTCAATGGCTTTCTGGGTGGCCACAGGGCGCTTTTCAAACTTTTCCTTGCTGCCGGCGGCGAAGTACCGGAGGACGCTGCCGGGCATATCGGCCCAAATCTCGTCCGTCATGCCGCGCTGCTCCTGGTGGGCGAAGAAGGCGGCCGGAGTGGCGCCATTGAGGTCGTCGGTGGAGACTACGCCGGAGATGATGCCCTGCTCAATCACACGCTCGGGGATGTTGGGGATGGGACGCTTCTGCAAATCCATGCCCACGGCGCCGTTGTAGGTTTTCTGACCAGTAGAATAAGCGGTACCGGAGGCAGCCGAATCGGTGGTAAAATCGCTGGCGCTCTGAGTGGTTACCCAACCCATATATTTGAGGTTGAAGTAAGTGAGCTCTCCATGATTGGCAAAATAACCGGCAGCGATGGGGCCCAGACCCGTACCATCGGCAATCATGAGGATGACGTTCTTGGGCGCGAAAGACGCACCGTCCGTAGAATAAGTGGGATGGTAAGAGCCCTGGGCCGGAACGGCTTCAATGGCTCCCTTCTTGATTTCCTGGGCGCCTGCCTGGAAGGTCACGGCAGCGGCCAGAACAAAGAGTAAAAGCTTTTTCATATCAGTGAATTATTATTGTTCGTCAATTCCGGACATCCGGTAAGAATCCGCAATCAGGTGCTCCTTTATACGCATACGGGCCGATTTCAAAAGCCAGAAGCAAAGAAGGAGAATGGCCACGCTGACGGCACCGCTAAGCTCCGGCGTAACGGCCTGAGACATGGCGATCCAGTCGTAGGCACCGTGCAGCAGTACGGGATACAGCCACATCTTGAGGCCTGCACCCGGGGCGCGGTAACGGTCAAAATAATAGAGGGAGAAGTAATAGCCCATAACCACGGCAAAGCCAAAGTGGCCGGGAATGGCCGTTACGGAACGGCCCAGGCCCACGGTTATCCAGTCGGTACCGGAGGCAAAGAGGTATTCTATATTCTCGAAAGAGGCAAAGCCCAGGCCGATGCAGGCGCTGTACACAATGCCGTCCATACGCTCGTCAAAATCCTTGCACTTGCGAAGGAAGAGGAAAAGAAGCACCAGTTTGGCCGTCTCTTCCGGAATGGCAGCACCAAAGAAGGCCGTGCAGAAGGCTCCCCAGAAGGATGTGATCTGTGCAGGGAAAAGGCCCAGATAAAAAGCGGGCTTGGAAATAAGAAGCGACGCAAACACAGCCATACCGCCATAAAAGAACGCCTTTACCAGGTTCCTTACGGGTTCCCGCTGCAGTTTATCCTGCTGATAAACATAATACAAGAGAATGAGGGCCGGTAACACCGCCAACGCAATCACTGCTATCATTTTTCTTCAATTTATCTTGCAAGATAGCGATAAAATTTGTCAATTCAAATTTAATTACTACCTTTGCAAACCCTTTCGGGCGGTTAGCTCAGTTGGTTCAGAGCATCTGCCTTACAAGCAGAGGGTCACTGGTTCGAATCCAGTACCGCCCACTAAAAAACCTCCAAGCAATTGGAGGTTTTTTGCGTTAAATAACTATCTTTGCGAAGTAACCATATAATAAGCTGTTATGCTGCGCCGCATCCGACTCTGCCTCCTGCTGGTTTTCCTTACGCCCCTGTACTTGGCCGCCAAGGACAATGCCGTAGATTTGCTAATTATATCTTCCCATTCCCGAAGTAGCGAGTGGGAGCAGGGCATGCTGCCGCCTCTGGACGGGCTGGTCGACAATCGGCCAGACCTTTCCATTAGCTTTGAACATTTCCCGTTCATCTCTTTTCCCAATGTTGCATCCCTGGAGAACGCCCTGGACAACATCCTGAACAGCTATCCCGCCCAGCCCAGGATGGTGATCTTGCTGGGAGGCAGCTGTTTCAGCTTCGCCCCCATCCTACAGCGGCACTGGCACGGCATCCCCATGCTGCTCATTGGAGAGCAGGATTATTACTGCGACCTGGAGTACACCCTTCACGGCCCGGGAAATCCCCTGGCCAACCGCTACCCCCTTTCCGTTCTGAAGAACTACGGCTACAATCTCACACTCATCAGTACACCTGCCCATTACAGGCGCACGGTGGAAATGATTTTCCAGGTACAGCCCAATCTGGAAAAAATCTTTTTCATTGCCGGTGAGAACTACCTGATCAAGGAACGCCAGTGGCGCATAGAACAATACCTGGAAAAGAACCACCCGGAAGTGACCTACCAGGCTATCTCACCTACCACTACCAGCACAGACAAGCTTCTTAGCATCCTGGAACAGGAGGGCGGGCCCAATACCGCCGTCTACTTTGGCTCCTGGCTCCTCCGGGAGGGTTATCATGAGAGTTCCTCCACCCGCCATAACACAGTGTCCCTTATTGAGCACATCGCGCCGGTATATACCCTGTTCCGCAATAACCTGGAGAAGCATCCCTATCAGGTAGGTTTTTTCTCTTACTCCCAGGAAGAATATGAGCGATTGGTCCTGCAACGTATCCAGGACGTGCTGGATCACGGCTTGAATCCGTCTCAAATGCCCTTCTCTTACCTGGAAGCCGGTATTCCCACCCTCAACTACCGCGCCATGGAGCACTTTGGGCTGGACACCAGTCTTATCCCGGATGATGCCCTGGTGGTGGGCGCCCCCAAGACCATTTGGCAAGGGTACAAGAGACAAATCCTCTGGGCGGCAACTATACTGCTCATTTTGGTTTTCCTCAGCATGGCCCAAAGCATGGGTTCTTTGAGAAAGGCTCGCAACATGGCCCAGAAAGCCAGTAACCTCAAGACGGCCTTCATCCAGAACATGAGCCACGAGGTACGCACGCCCCTCAATGCCGTTACCGGCTTTTCCCAGCTGCTGTGCCTGCCGGATGGCTATATTTCAGAAGATGAAAAAAGCGAATATCTGAGCTATATCATGAACAACTCCCAGCTGCTCACCATCATGGTGAACGACCTGCTGGGCATTGCCGATATGGAAAACGGACGCATCTCTGTACAGAAAGCCCCCACCGACCTGAATGAAATGGCCCGCCAGGCCATCAAGGCCACCGAATCCCGCATTCCGCCGGGGGTTACATTCGTCCACAAGCCCGGCCTGAACGACAACGACCGCTACAGGACGGACGGCATGCGCATCCAGCAAATCATGATCAACTTCCTCACCAACGCCTGCAAAAACACCACCAGCGGAGAAATTATCTTTGGAAGTTCCCTCACGGAGAATCCCGGGTTTATTACCTTCTATGTGGCCGATACCGGCCCCGGCGTACCTATTGACAAGGCCGAGGAAATCTTCGACCGCTTTGTGAAACTGGATGCGCACAAACAGGGGGCGGGCCTGGGCCTTTCCATCTGCCGGCTCATTGCCACCAGCCTGGGCGGCAAGGTTTGGCTGGACACCAGCTATACGGATGGTGCCCGCTTCGTCCTTAAGATTCCCAAAGAGGAAGCCTGAAACTAGAAGTCCTCGTTGTCTTCGTAAATCATGG
>JAFPGC010000033.1 GCA_017423025.1 Bacteroidales bacterium | reverse complement strand
GACAAGGCCATCGACCTGGTGGACGAGGCCGCCTCCAAGCTCCGCCTGGAGATGAATTCCGTGCCCGAGCCCATCGACGACCTCAATTCCGCCATCCGTCAGAAAGAGATCGAGCGCGAGGCCATCAAGCGCGAAGGCGTATCGGCCAAACTGGAAAAACTGGAGGCCGAACTCAAGGACCTGCAGGCGCAGCGTGACGAACTCATGAAGCGCTGGAACGAGGAAAAGGACACCCTGAACGGCCTGCAGACGGCCCGCCAGGAGCTGGAAGACCTGAACCTCCAGGCCAAGACGGCCGAGCGCAACGGTGACTACGCCCGCGTGGCCGAGATCCGCTACGGCAAGATGGTCGCCACCCAGAAGAAGATAGACGAGCTCACCGCCAAGGCCGAAGGCATCCAGAACCCGCTTGTAACAGAGGCGGTTACGCCCGAGGACATTGCCGAGGTAGTGGCCAAGTGGACCGGCATCCCCGTCAAGCGCATGCTGGAAAGCGAGAAGGAGAAACTCCTGCGCATGGAGGCCGAACTGCACAAGCGTGTGGTGGGTCAGGACGAAGCCATCCGCGCCGTGGCCGATGCCGTGCGCCGCAACCGCGCAGGCCTCAGCAACGAGAAGCGTCCCATCGGCTCCTTCCTCTTCATGGGCACCACCGGCGTGGGTAAGACGGAGCTGGCCAAAGCCCTGGCCTCCTTCCTCTTCAACGACGAGAACATGATGACCCGTATCGACATGTCCGAGTACCAGGAGCGCCACACCGTGAGCCGCCTGGTGGGCGCGCCTCCGGGATATGTAGGTTACGACGAGGGCGGCCAGCTCACCGAGGCCGTTCGCCGCAAGCCCTACTCCGTGGTGCTGCTGGACGAGATTGAGAAAGCCCATCCGGACGTGTTCAACGTGCTCCTGCAGGTGCTGGACGACGGCCGCCTCACGGACAACAAGGGCCGCACCGTGGACTTCAAGAACACCATCCTCATCATGACCTCCAACGCCGGGGCCGATATCATCCAGAGCTACATGGAACGGCTGCCGGAGGTGAACGGGCTGGACATGCAGGCCATCGCCACCCGCCGCAGCCTTCTGGACGAGTGCAGGGAGAAAGTCCTGGACGTGCTCAAGATGACGGTCCGTCCCGAATTCCTGAACCGAATTGACGAGATCATCATGTTCGACCCCCTCACCAAGGCCGATATCCGCGAAATCCTGCACATCCAGGAAGAGGAGCTTCAGCGCAAGCTGGCCGAAAGCGGCGTCACGCTGGCCTTCACCCCGGCCTTCGAAGACCACATGGTGGATCACGGCTACGACCCCGCCTACGGCGCCCGTCCCGTGAAGCGGCTCATGCAGCGGGAACTGGTGAACCTGTTGGCCAAGAACATCCTGGAAGGCACCATCCACAAAGACTCCACCGTCACGGTAGATGTCACAGGCGGGGAAGTGGTGGTCCGGAACTGACGGCTGAATTCAAGAAAAAATCGCTATCTTTGAAATCATGAAAAAGACAGCGATTTTTTTGTGCGCCTTCGTTGCCTTAGGCAGCGCCGCATATGCCCAGAAAGATTCCAAGGCCGAAGTAATGGCCGATATCGAGCGCGCCGGCGGCGTGCATTACCTCTATCCTACGAACCAGCCGGCTCCCACATCGGCCCCCAAGGGATATAAGGCGTTCTATGTGAGCCATGTAGGCCGCCATGGTGCCCGTTTCGCCCTGGGCGGAACCGTGTACGAAGAGCTGCTGGCCGTCTGGTCCAAGGGACATGAGAAAGGCTGGCTCACCCCTGAGGGCGAAGTCTTCTACCAGGCCTATAAGGACTTCTATCCCGCCCTTGCATTGCGGGAAGGCAACCTTACCCACAAGGGCCAGGGGCAGCATCACTATATCGCCAGCCAGATCTACAGGAACTATCCTTCCGTTTTCAAGGGAGAAACCCACGCCGAGGCCGTCTCCACGGTCTCCCACCGCGTCATCGTGAGCATGTTCTCCTTCCTCACGCAGCTGGACAACACGGACAAGGACTTCACCTTCGGGGCCGATTACGGCCAGCCCTACCAGAGCTACCTGCTGCCCGAGGTCATTGACTCCGGCGCAGAGCGTCACGGCGAGGCCGAGGTCAAGTTCAACCACTTCCGCGACGAGGTCCTGGACCTGGACGGCCTGCTGGGCAAATGGTTCACCCAGCCCGACTCGCTGGTTACCAACAAGTACAGATTCTGCTACGACCTCCACACCGTCATCTCCACGCTGGACAACACGGACGTTCCCGAAGTTCCCCAGGCACTCTACAGCGCTTACACACCCGAAGAGCGCTACAACCTCTGGCGAGTGAACAACTTCCGCGACTACCAGCTCCTGGGCAACTCCCCGGACACGGAGAACCTCCGGATGAAGGCCATGAAAGCCCTCCTGAACGATTTCATCACCAAGGCCGATGAAGACATCCGCTCCGGCCAGGTGCAGCTGCGCCTGCGCTTTGCCCACGACTCCACCCTCATGCCCCTCCTGTCCCTGATGGACGTGAACGGCATGGGTGTCTCCATTTCCGACCCTTACGAGGTGGAAAAGTACTGGCAGAACTACAATATCCCCATGGCCTGCAACTTCCAGCTCATCTTCTTCAAGAGCAAAAAGAACCCGGACGTTCTGGTCCAGGTTCTTCTAAATGGTTTTGAGGCCCAGCTTCCTCTGGAAATGGCCGCCCCTGGCAGCTTCTACCGCTGGCAGGACATCAAAGCCTACTACTGCAAATAACCCAAAAGAACACAGATATGAAAAAGATTTTGACCCTGTCGGCCCTTCTGCTGGCCTCCGTTACCCTTTTTGCCGCCAAGCCTCTGAAACTGTCCGCCGGCAGCCTGGACGTTTTGAAAGAAAATGTCACCGCTACCGTCACCATTGACCTTTCTCAAGCCACGTTTGAAGACAAGCAGGACTTCAAGACCTGGTGCGAGGACGACTATGACACCCGCGTGAAGATTATCAACGATTCTTTCTTCGAGTATTTCAACAAATACTCCAAGGGAATGAAGCTGGTCAAGGATGACGCTCCTTTCCAGTTGGAATTCACCATCAAGAGATTCGAGCGCAAGATGGGTATGAACTTCGGCCAGTTCAGTATGAAGATAGACGGAACCATCAAGATTGTGGACAAGGCTTCCGGTGAAACCGTCTGCCAGCTGGACGTGGATGGCATCAAGGGTGCCGCCGATTTCGTGGAAAACGACCGTTTCCCTAAGACCATGGACACCCTCTGCAAGGAGATTTTTAAACTAAAATAGCCTTTACACTTCCGTGGCGGTGGCGAACAAATCACTCTGCCCCGTATTTCCCGGCGAACAGGATGGCTCCCGTGCTGACCTCTCTGATAAGATAAAGGAAGGGATGATCGGCATGGAATTCCATGGCCGCGGGAGTTTCGAGGTTGGCGCCTGTTGACGCTCCTGCAATAGTAGCCGCCGCCGCTTCTGAGCCAGACTCGTCAACCTTAATTTTGGCCGTATGATAAACAGAGAACATGCTTCCATTAATACTGTTGCCATTATCGAACGTGTAAATCATGGGTTCCAAATATGGAAGCCCCAAGGAACTGATCCCTAATGACTGAAGGTGACTGTATATATTCCTCTTCGGAGTCTCTGTTTCAAATCTGGGAAGCCAAACATCAACTATATAGGGAATCCCTTTGCTTATCCCGTTTTGGCTAAGAAATGATATGACATCCTCGATACCCTTGCTTTCAAGTGGAAGAAAAACATCCATTTGGTAAGCACCATTTCCATATGGTAACGTGATTTGCTTGAATACTTCGGTTTGATAACCAAAGAAGGTCCCCTGCTGCTGCATCATAGGCACTTTTATCTTCCCCTTTCGCTTATAAAACACAGATTCCTTCGTGTTGCTCTTAATAAACCGATTTATCCATTCCCCTTTAAAGTAAACAACATTACCTAAAATAAAAATTGTTTCTGTGGGAATGTCGTCTTTTGATACAACCTCCTTCAACACTCCTTTTGTATTGTCTGAGGCCCAATTGTTAACAATATCTACCACCGTGGCGGGTTTGGAGAAGGTGACATCCTGAACGAAAGCTCCATAAAATGAATTCACGCGTTCTTTATACGCTGTTTTAAAAGGATTATTCTTATCAGAAAGAGCAAGGTTGGCTGTATAGATATGTGTATTTGGATCGAGACTCTTTAATTGATTGGATAAATACAAAAGAAAGTCATTCATTTCCTCCGTTCCTGCATCCTTATAACCCAACGCTAAACTTATCTCCGAGACTAGCATCTCTGTCGCTCCATTTGCGAACATCCCGAGTATATACTGCATACTTAACGGAGAAACAAACCAATCGCCTTCTTGCTCACCGTTAACAATACTTAACCACTTGAAAGCAAACTGATTTCCGGCATTCAAATATTCAGCCTGTGCTTTGGTAAGCACAATGTCTTCACGAGGATAATCCATCATTATCACGGGTTCGTCTTCTTCTTGACTTATCTTGCCACATCCCTGAAAGAAAGATAACATGGCAACACTCATGGTAAGGCTAGAGACAATTCGAAATAGATTTCTTTTCATATCTCAAGACAATTTAAAATAATTATTACTCTATATAAAGACTCCCCGAAACCAAATTATAATGGATTGCTTTTCCATAAGTTCGTTTTTTTGCGAATATAGAGAGAATAGATTGAAAAAACAAGAGAAGAACTGGTTATTTCACACAAAATCATTTATTTATCATCTTAATATCAGATTCTTCAAAAGAAGAGAATTGGAATGAAATGTGCTGATTTTCGCCGCAGCAAGCACAAAACGCAAAAAACGCTTGCTTCGCGGCCTTTCGTGACCGGATAGCAAGCGTTTTATGGGGAAAGTGCGGGTTTCCAGGACCGCGCGACCGCATCGGGAGGCTAGTGCAGCATCACGGTGAGGCCGGCCATCACGATGGAGACCATGCTCATCAGTTTGATGAGGATGTTGAGGGACGGGCCGGAGGTGTCCTTGAAGGGGTCTCCCACGGTGTCTCCCACGATGGTGGCCTTGTGGGCCGGGGAGTTCTTGCCGCCGAAGTTGCCTTCTTCCACATACTTCTTGGCGTTGTCCCAGGCGCCACCGGAGTTGGCCAGGAAGATGGCCAGCACGAAGCCGGCACCCAGACCGCCTGCCAGCAGGCCGATCACACCCGCAGGCCCCAGGATCACACCCACCAGCATGGGAATCACGATGGCCAGCACCGAAGGGAGAATCATCTCCTGCTGGGCGGCCTTGGTGGAAATGCGCACGCAGCTGGTATAGTCCGGACGCTGTTTTCCTTCCAGGATGCCCTTGATCTCACGGAACTGACGGCGTACTTCCACCACCATCTTGGAGGCGGCGCGGCCCACGGCGTTCATGGTAAGACCGCAGAACAGGAAGGCCATCATGGAGCCGATGAACACACCCACCAGCACCATGGGGTTCATGAGGGTAATGTCGTAGTACTCGACAATATCGGTGATGGAGGCCGTGAGGGTGTCCACGGTGCGGTCGCCAATCTGCAGCACCGTCTTGCCGATGTGACTGAAGCCAATCTTGAGTTCTTCGATATAGGATGCCAGGAGAGCCAGGGCGGTAAGGGCGGCGGAGCCGATGGCGAAGCCCTTGCCGGTGGCGGCGGTGGTGTTGCCCAGGGAATCCAGCACATCCGTCTTTTCACGGACGGAAGGATCCAGTTCGCTCATCTGGGCGTTGCCGCCGGCGTTGTCGGCGATGGGACCGTAGGCGTCGGTGGCCAGGGTGATGCCCAGCGTGGAAAGCATACCCACCGCAGCGATGGAAATGCCGTACAGGCCCAGGCTCAGCGTGGCCGTGGAGAACACGAACCCGGTGGCGAAACCATAGGCCAGCAGGATGGCAATGGCAATGGTAATCACGGGGATGGCCGTGGAGCGCATGCCCAGGCCCACACCGTTGATCACTACCGTGGCCGATCCCGTCTGTGCGCTGGAGGCCAGCTTCCGGGTGGGCCGATAGGAATGGGACGTATAGAACTCGGTGACCTTGCCCACGATGACGCCGGCACCCAGGCCGCTGAGTACGCTCAGGGAGAGCTGCCACCACTGCGGCAGTCCCTGCTCTCCGTTGAAGCCCAGCATATAGAATACTCCGAAGGACATGATCGCAATGAGGATGGCACTCAGGTTGGTACCTACACTCAGGGAACCCAGCAGGTCCTTCAGGTTGGCGCCTTCCTTGGTGCGGACGGCATAAATACCCAACACGGAAAGCACCACGCCTATGGCGGCAATGACCATAGGGGCCAGGATGGCCTTCATCTGGATTTCCGTCCCCTGCGAGAAGAAGGCCGATGCTCCCAGGGCCATGGTGGCCAGGATGGAACCGCAGTAGCTCTCGTAAAGGTCGGCACCCATGCCGGCCACGTCTCCCACGTTGTCACCTACATTGTCGGCGATGGTGGCGGGGTTGCGGGGATCGTCCTCCGGAATGTCCTGCTCTACCTTACCCACAATGTCGGCTCCCACATCGGCCGCCTTGGTGTAGATACCGCCGCCCACACGGGCGAAGAGGGCCTGCGTAGAAGCACCCATGCCGAAGGTGAGCATGGTGGTGGTGATGACCACCAGAGTCTGGGCGGGCGTGGCTTCCTCCACGAAAGCATTGAGGATGATCCACCAGAGGGAGATGTCCAGAAGGCCCAGACCTACCACGGTGAGGCCCATGACGGCGCCGCTGCGGAAAGCGATCTTAAGGCCGGAATTGAGGCTGCGCATGGTGGCATTGGCCGTGCGGGCGCTGGCATAGGTAGCCGTTTTCATGCCCACGAAGCCCGCCAGGCCGGAGAAGAAACCGCCGGTGAGGAAGGCGAAGGGCACCCAGGGATTCTGCACCCCGAAGCCGTAGGCCAGGATGGCAAAGAAGATGGCCAGCACGATAAAGACAATCACAACCACCTTATACTGCTGCCGGAGGTATGCCATGGCACCCTCGCGCACATATTGGGCGATTTCTTTCATGGTAGGGGTTCCTTCGCTCTCCTTGAACATCTGCCGGAAGAAAATCCAGGCGAAAAGGAGGGCCACCACGGCGGCGGCCGGAACCAGGTAGAATAGCCAGTTCATAGTATTGTTTTAGTGTATGGTTAGCGTTATACTCTGAACAAAGATAAGGATTATTTCCAAATCTTGTACGGGTTCTTCGAAAGATAGGAATTGTAGTAACGGCGGTCTCCCGTGACTTCCTGGCCCAGCCAGTCGGGCTTTTCGTAAGGTTCGTCAGGGGCGCTCAGCTCCACTTCGGCCATTATGAGACCCTCGTTATCCCCGTGGAATTCATCCACTTCGAAGGTGTGAATTCCCGCTTTCACCAGCCAGCGGGTCTTGTCAATGAGTCCGGGCTCGCAGAGGGCCAGGAGTTCGCGGGCCTCATCGGCCCCTATTTCTTTCTCCCACTCAAAACGGCTGAGACCGCCGTCGCGGGACGGGCCCTTGATGGTGAGGAAGCCCTTGTCTCCCTTCAGGCGCACCCGCACGCTGCGGCCAGGTGCCGTAGAAAGATAACCCTGGGTTATGCGTAAAGCGTCAAAGGCCGCCTCCTTGAAGCCGCCCTTGACCAAAAACTTTCTTTCAATTTCCTGTGCCATTACGGAACGCGGATTACATCGCCATGCTCCCGGGCCACGGTCTCTTTCCAGAGTTCGGTATAGCCGGGCTGCTCCAGGTTTCTGGGCATTCCCTCGGAGTACGGACTATGGATAAAACGGCCGCTATTGTCCTGCGGCACCACATTGCCGTCCATGAACTTCACCAGCAGTTCCACTTCCAGGTTCTGCCAGGCGGCAAACTGGTCCTTGGCGGTATGAATGCTATAGTTCGTGACATAGTTGACAATTTTGGCAAAGGGTTTGGAGGAAATCATGACGTCACGTTTGGAGTTCAGTTTCTTCTGGATCTTCACCGCCACCTGGTTGTACAGGACCACGGCCATGCTGTCCACCGAGTGGGTGCGGCGCTCCATCTGGTCATATTCGAAGGCGTCCACCCGGGCGCGCACATACGGGGCCATCAGGTTATACATCTTGTAACATGCGTTGGAGATGCGGTTGTTCAGCCAGAAGGAGGAGTAGGGAGAATAATGCAGTCGGTCTCCGTTGCCCTCCTTGAAGCACTCGGGCACCTTGGAGACGCTGGTGTAGATGGGGGTGAGGTAGGAGGTAGCGGCATCGTCGGTGCCGAACCAGAGGATGCCGCCCACCACGTCGGGGACGTAGTTGCGGGCCTGGCCCACCATCCAGAAACCGGTCTGCTGCGTGGCGATGGCGCGCTCGTTCACATAGGTCCTGCCTTCTGCCGTGAACTCCATGGGACGCCAGCGGTACGGGAGGGCGTTGCCGCCGGCTCCGATGTCCTGGGTCATATCCATGGGCGTGCCCTCGAAGTGATCCCTCATTACATCGGCCACCTCTTTTACGCCGATTTTGCGGCGGGGATAGACGAACAGGGGCATGTCGGCCTCCAGGTCGCGGCCCATGACGTAATCCAGGAAGGAGTAGGCGTCGCGGGTGACGGCATCGCCGCTATCGTCATAGAAGGAAAACCAGCCATCGGTGAGGATGTTGAAGGCGCTCCACACGCGGGCGTCGCATCCGCGGACGGTTCCGAAATCGAGGGGGGCGTAGGCTTTCTTGAAGCTGAACTCCTCGTCCGTGCCATCGAAATAGCCCTGCCGGCGGGCAAAGGTGATGACGTCGGGGGCGTAGAGGCAGTTCTCGGGATCGTTGAGGGGGAATTTGCCGATGCGGGCCTGGTTGGCGTGGGCGCAGATGGCGCCGTCGGGTACGCGGCGGGCCACCCAGACAATGCCTCTGGTGGTGTTGACGCCGTTGCGGATGTTGGAACCCTTGCCGATGAGATCCATGATCCAGGCTTCGTTCTTGTCGGCAATGGAGAAGGTCTCGCCTTCGGAGGCGTAGCCGTATTCGTTGGCCAGCTTCACAATGATGTCAATGGCTTCACGGGCTGTCCGGGCACGCTGCAGCGTAATATAAATAAGGGAGCCGTAGTCAATTCCGCCGTTTTTGTCTTCCAGCTCGGGACGGCCGCCCCAGGTGGTCTCGGTGATGATGAGCTGGAACTCATTCATGTTGCCCACGGTCTGGTACGTATGAGAAACCTGAGGAATCTGGGCCAGGGGCTTGTTGGTGTCCCAGTCGTAAATCTGGATCTTGCTGCCCTTTTTCCAGTCACGCGCGGGCTTGTAATACAGTTCGCCGTAGAGCGTATGGGAATCGGCCGCATAGGAAACCAGGACGGACCCGTCCTTGCTGGCACCCCGGCTGATGATGACATTGGTGCAGGGGCGGGCCTCCAGGGAACCCAGCAGGGCGGCGGTGGCCACAAGGACTTTCAAAAGCGATTTTCTCATGGTATTTTGGGCTTTTTCGAATTATTGCGTAATTTTGTCGGTTGAGTTCAGACTACAAAGGTATGAAAATTTATCATTTTTTGAGCGTTATGCTCGCTTTGTGCCTGTCGGTGACGATTGCCCGCGCCCAACAGCCCCAGACCCCCGAACAGAGGGAGAAACAACTGCTGGAGTATGTGGACAAGGAGGTGCAGCGCCTGAGCACCCTGCTGGAACTGGAGTACTGGCAGGAGTTTTACGTGGATTCCACCCTCACTCACGACTACAAGGCCATGAACGAGGAGATGGAAAAAATGCAAGGCGCCAAGGTAGAAAACTCGGACCTGTACATCAACGTGCAGGACAAGTGGATGCAGCAGATTGACGACACCTACAAGCGTCTGTTCACGGCCGATCAGTGGGCCAAGTACTGGAAGAGCGGAGGAAAACGCGCCCAGGAGGCCCGGGACAAGAGAAATAAAAAGAAAAAATAGGAATGAAAGAAGCGATTGAACAAATCATGAAAGAACTGGCCGACCTGAAGGCCGCCAGTCAGAAAGAGGTAGAGGAAGCCCGCATCCGCTTCCTGGGCAAGAAGGGCGAGGTGACCGCCCTCATGGAGCAGTTCCGCACCGTGGCTCCCGAACTCAAGAGAGAGTACGGCCAGAAGCTGAACGAGCTCAAGAAAGCCGCCAATGCCCGCATCGAAGAGCTGAAGTTCTCCGTAGAGGAGAGCGAGGTGGCATCGGCCCCCAAGGAAGACCTTTCCATGCCGGGAGATTCCTTCCCGCTGGGTTCCCGCCATCCCGTATCCATTGTGCGTCAGCAGATTGTGGACATTTTCCGCAAATTCGGATACGATGTGGCCGAGGGTCCGGAAATCGAGGACGACTACCACGTGTTCGAGGCCCTGAACTTCCCGCCCAACCACCCCGCCCGCGAAATGCAGGACACCTTCTTCGTGAGCACGGGTCACCTGAATCCGCTTCTTCTCCGCACCCACACCTCCTCCGTGCAGGTTCGCACCATGGAAAAGCAGCCCCTGCCCATCCGTGTGGTGTGCCCCGGCCGTGTATTCCGCAACGAAGCCATATCGGCCCGCGCACACTGCATTTTCCATCAGGTAGAGGGCCTTTATATCGACAAAAACGTCACTTTCGCAGACCTCAAGCAGGCCATCCTTCTTTTC
>JAFPGC010000032.1 GCA_017423025.1 Bacteroidales bacterium | reverse complement strand
CGAGATTTATGATATCCTCTCAAGCATATGTTTTTGAAACACCCCTTATTGAAGGTGTGGTCATCAAACGCAACAGTCAGTTCACGATGACAATCGAGGCGGAGGGGCAGAATGCAAAGGCCCACTGTCCCACCACCACAAGAATTGGAGATATTGATATTGCCGGAAGGCCATGCTTGCTTTCCAAGAGCAAAGACCCAAACAGGAAAACCCTCTACACGGTGGAAGCCATTTCTTTGAATCGTCCGGAAGACAATGAGAAGGCGTGGATAGGGATTAATGAGAATGCGGCAAACCGCTATGTGGAGCATTTTCTTCGCAATGGTGGATTCTCCGATATTGTTGGATACCCAACTTCCGTACAGCGGGAAGTTTTTCTGGGAGATTCTAAATTGGATTTCAAGGTTGACGACACCTATCTTGAGGTGAAAACTCCGCTTATCAACCTGCAATTAGACATCCCGGAATATGTAAAGCGCAAAAAGGTGGCACCGTTCTCCTCCACGGGCCGCATGGCCCGCCATATGTCTGAATTGGGCAAAAGTTTAAATCGTAGTGAGAAGGCCATCTTTTTGACCTGCTTTATTTATGACAACCCCGGTTTCCAGGTTATCACACGCAGTACAAACTATGAGGAAGTAAAAGAGACTGTGGAGGCTAACGTTGCAAAGGGTGTACAAACCTGGCAGGCGAATTTCAAGATAACTCCAGCGGAAGTGACTCTGGAAAAGTATTTCCAACTCGCCCTCTAAGCGAGGAGTAAAATTCGGTTTTCGGAGTTATCCTTTATACCTGGGATAGAGATTCACACCGCAGCCGCCGGCGGCGAGCCGTAGTCCCGGACTCCAGTCCATCCGCCATCAGCGCCTCAGCTTCACAGCCAGGGCGTTTTCTTTGTCATGTCTTTGGATTTAAGTAAATTCGCACCTATAAATCGAGATTTTCAAGGGAAAATATAAACTTATTCTATTACTTGTTCGAGCGGTAATTCCTGGGCGATATACCTGTCTCCCGACGGAAGAAACGGGAGAAAAGAGTGGCCTCCGTAAAATTCAGTTCAAATGCAATATCACTGACAGGTCGGTTTGTATGACGCAATAATACTTTGGCCTGCAATATAGTCCGTTCATTAAGCCACTCCATTACACTTCGTCCTGTCTGTTTGCGAACCAATGCCG
Organism: Bacteroidales bacterium; assembly: GCA_017423025.1. Taxonomy (GTDB): domain Bacteria; phylum Bacteroidota; class Bacteroidia; order Bacteroidales; family UBA932; genus Cryptobacteroides. The sequence continues at coordinate 82,739 of JAFPGC010000032.1, read as the reverse complement.
ACAGATGATTCGGGCTCAGGTGCAAATGTTCTGCATAAAAAGCGACATTGCGCTCCTTGGTTCCGTACATAGCTACCAAATCTGTAAACTGTTGCATCTGCTGCTGCGCGTGTGTAAGCCTTATATTATGTTCGGCTGCCTGCTCATGTATATTCGCAAGGTCGTTCATTACGGCTGATAGCAGATATTCGACGGTCTGCATCGAGAAAGAAGGCTTATGGAGAACCTCCCAGATGAGAGCGAAATACTTGCCTATGCGCAGGAAATCATTGTCGGCAAGGTGAATTTGCGTTGCTCTTGCATAAGAAACCGGGAGATTCTTGAACGAGATGAACTGCACGTCAAAATCGGCAGAGAGACTGTTGATTTCGATGTAGCTGTTTTCGGGGATGACGAGCACATCTCCGGCTTGCAAGTCGAAGGGCAGCATGTTGACCTTGAAATTACCGCTGCCCTGCGTAATGCGGACAAGCCGCCCTACCGGAACATATTGTGGTGTGCTCATCAGTTGCTGCACTTGTTCAATCATGGAGTCGCTGACATGATTGACAAAAGCAAAACTCTCGTTGGAATAGATATAGGGATTGCCACTGATCACCTGTCGGAGCAGATGGGCGGGCAGAATGCGAGGACTATTATTCATGCGACTGTCAAATTTCGGTGCAAAGGTGCTATATTTTGAGCACTTTTGCAATGGAAAGAGAAGATTTCGTTGAATCTGCACATATTTTCGTTGAAATGGTTTAGCAACTTGATCAGTTGAGTAGTAATTTTGCGACATCAAACAGACAGAATGCTAAAATTTACGATTATGTGGAAATTTATGAAACTATACGCGCTGGAAATCTACACTGTGATTGCCATGCTGCTCATTACCCTGGTTGCCATGTTCATGGATGGACTGACCGTCATCCAGCAATTTGCCGTCTGGGTGTCGTTCCTCTGTATCTTGCACGAGTGGGAAGAAGGACGTTACCCCGGAGGATTCCTCGACCTGATTCAAAAGAATGTGTTGCAAATAGAACTCGAAAAAGAGACCAAACTCGGCAGTCGTCTCATCACGGCCGTTTTCATCTTTGTGATGACCCTTGTGCCGTTCTTCTTTGGCGACCAGATACCCATGTTCCCGGTTGCGATGGCAACATTCTGTATTTTCGAGGGCATTGTCCATGTGGTGGGCATCAAGATTTTCAAGCTGCCCAAACCTTATACTCCGGGACTGGTAACGGCTGAAATTGAACTGGTGACAGGTATCTGCCTCATAACTTACATTGCCGTCAATCATCTTGGAGCGTGGTACGACTATACCTTTGGCCCGTTTGTTTTCTTGTTCTGCTTTGTCTGCATGCAACGGAGCCTGGTGGCATCGATCGGTGGAAAAATGAGTTACAAGGACATACTTTCAAATGTCCGCAAACGCATTGCCGGGAAATGAGGACAAATAAATTCCCTGTTTATCGAAATGAATAGGCCCCGACATCCTAGTGGATTGCCGGGGCTTTGGCTCGATTATCAGTTTTCACATATTCCGAATTCTGTTAGAAATCAACTTTTCACAGATTCGTAAATACCTAATAATCAATCACTTAAATACCTTGTGCGGGTGAAGGGACTCGAACCCATACGCCTTGCGGCACCAGATCCTAAGTCTGGGTTGTCTACCAATTCCAACACACCCGCATGGGAGTGCAAAGATAAGGATTATTTTCGGAATTCCACGCAGGCCCAGTCCTCGCGGGCCGATTCTCCCACATACTCCAGGCCGAGGGCCTCGGCGGCGGAGCGGATGGCGGGAACATCCTTCGTATAGAAGCCGCTCAGAAGCATGTGCCCGCCCCGGCGCAGGGAGCGGCAGTAGGTGGGCAGATCCTGCAGGATGATGTTGCGGTGGATGTTGGCCAGCAGGACGTCGTAAGTGCCCATCTGCAGCAGGGAAGCGTCGCCGCAGGCGGTTTCTACGCGGGTCCCCACGCGGTTCCATCGGCAGTTGCCCCAGGCGCTGCGGGCGGCGACGGCGTCAATGTCCACGGCGAATACCTTCCGGGCGCGCATCTTGGCGGCCAGGATGGCCAGGATGGCCGTTCCGCAGCCCATATCTACCACCGAGCGGCCGCGGATGAACTCCTCCAGGCCCAGCATCCGCTGCATCATCATGAAGGTGGTGTGGTGGTAGCCGGTCCCAAAGGCCATGCGGGGGTCGATCCAGATATTGAAGCGTGTGCGGGGTACATTCGTATTGAACTTAGCCTTGACGGTAACCACCCCGTCCACCACGATGGGCTGGAATTCCGACTCCCAGACCTTGTTCCAGTTCTGTCCCTGAACCAGTACGGCCGTAAAACCCGATGCGGCGGGATACCCGCTCAGGACAACCTTTACTTCAGAGGGCCGATAGGCGTCTTTCTGTATATAACATTTGAGGAAAGGCTCTTCCGTGACAAAGGAGTCGAAGGGCAGGTCCGAGAGCTCGGCGGTGAGAATCTCGGCCATTTCTTCGGTGAACGGATCCAGCTTTACGCTTACTTCAATGTATTCTTCACTGTTCATGGCTTGGCGACTTCTTTCTGCAGGCGCAGGACTTCCTGTTTGAGGGCTTCGCGGCGGGAAGAGACGGTGTGGGTCACCTCTTCCACCAGGCCGGCCAGTCCCTCGGATTCTGGCAGCTCTTCCTCCAGCGGCACCTCTTCTTCCTGGACGGACTGGGCCGATACATGAGTGGCGGCGCTTCGGTTATCGGCCATGGCCTTCTCTACGCCCATTTCAAAGATGTTGTGGATGGCGGCGATGAGGCTGTACTGCACGGTATCCAACTGCTTGGTGAACACCGGTACGTTGGCGCTGCGGTATTTGGCCGATGTGAGACCGTAGTGGACATGGTCGAAGTCCGGTCCCCAGGCATTGATGCCGAACTTGAGCACCATTGGAGACTTGATGACGGAAATATGGTAGAGGAAATCCTGATCCAGGCCCTGGCGGCCACTGGCGGCCACCAGGTAACGGTCAACATCCAGAACGAAGGGAAATACCTCCAGGATGTTATCCTGGACGATGCCCGTGACGGACATGTTGTCGATATGGGCTTTGTCCGTGTTGTTGAACTTGAGTTTGCCGGCCAGGCGGCTGAACTCTTTGCTGTCGTTGAGGGAAAGGTCTTTACCGGAGATGCGCATTATTCCATCGATGGACGGAAGCACCAGGTTCATGCAGGTGTCGATGTCCGTGGTGGCGGCCAGTTCGCAGTCCAGGTCTCCGGCGAAGGAGGTGAGCATGGGAAGGATGGTGTCCACGGCCGGGAAGAGGGTAATGACTTTCTCGGCCGTAATATCTACCAGGTTGAGGTCGAAGCCCGCCTTGATGTCCTTTTTGGAGCGGGTGCTGTAGAAGCCCTCGAAGTACATGTCTCCCATGTTGGTGGCGGCCAGGGCATTGGTGATTTGCACCGTGCGGTCGCGCATGGCTACATCGGCCGCCGCCCAGCTTACTTCCAGGCTGTCATAGTGGATGCCGCTCGCCTCCAGGGAGAAATCCACCTCCAGGTTGGAGGGGATGACCAGCAACTTGGCCTTGTTGACGCTGTCCGGCAACTGGGCGTCGGAAGTGGCGGCTTCAACCGCCTCGTCGGACGCACCGGACAAATTCTCCGGCTGATAGGTGCTGTAGTAGGCATAGGCCTTCATGAGCTCGTTCACGTCCAGGAAGTTGCTGGTTACATTGGCTTTGAGCTTGAGCTTGCTGCGGGTGCTGCCCATCAGGGCCCTTCGAAGGCCGGTCAGGCGGGCCGATGCACTCACATCCGAGGCTCCGGCGTTGAGGGTGAAGCTCTTCAAATCCAGCATATCGTTGTTGAAGGAGCCCTTGACTTCGGCGAGGCTGGTGCGCAGCGGGAAGGCAGGCATGGCTATGCGGCCGCCGCCCAGGTCCAGATTACCCTCCACATCCCAGTTGCGGAGATACTTGCGGACAGCTTCGGAGAGGCTGATGGAAACATCGGCCGAAGCGAATTCGTCCCGGGTCTGGAGCGTTATGCGTTCCTGGCGTGCCTTGCGGAAGAGAGAATCCCGGGGAATGTCGGGATAGAGTCGCTGAAGGGAATCCAGCAGATGCTCCCGGCGCTCGGAGGAAGACTGGCGGGCCTGATGCCGCTGCGCCGAAACGTCCACCTTCACATCCCGGAGGGAATATACGTCGTCTCCCATCCGGAGGCGCAGGCGTCCGCTGTTGGAAGCCAGGTTGATGCGGGGGACGGGGCGCGACTCGGAAGCGGGTTCCAGGCGGAAGCGCTGGGAGTTCTCCTTCACGCCCACCGCCAGGCCGTCCTGGTCTCTGAGGCGCAGGTTGTTCACCCGGAAGAGACCCATGATGGACGTACGGTCCGTCTGGCCCTGGAGAACATCGGCCGAATTCTGCATGAGGATGTTGAGCTTGCCGCCCCGGACGAACATGCTGCCGTAATTCACATCCAGGGTGTCTACAAGGGCTTTGAGGGCCAACACCCGGGCGCCTTCCGGCAGGTTATGGTCTATGGTGTTGCCGCGGGTGGCCAGGTTCAGTTCCAGGGAAGGCAGCAGGGCGGTGAGGCTGTCGGCGGCATAGTCCAGCGAAAGGTTATGGCCCGTGAGGTCGCAGTCGATATCGGCGTTGCCGATGGCGGCGGCGCTCAGCTGGGAAAGCCGGGCCTTGGCGCGCATTTTAAGCTGCAGGTCGCCGGTTCCGGAGAGGCCCATATCGGCCGTAAAAACGCGGGTGAGGGAATCCAGCCGGGCCTTGGCCGTTCCGTTGAGTTGCATCAGCGGGTCTTTGCCCAGAATGTCCTTGGCCGTTCCCGTTACGTCCATTTGGGCTCCGGCTATATCTACCAGCAGGCGGTCTATCCGGGCATCCACCTCCTGCAAGTCGTCGGTAGTCACGCGGGTGTCCACTGCCAGGCGGCCCTTTCGGCCCAGCCCTTCGTAGTCGATGGTGGAGGTCGGTACCAGCAGGCGGGCGTTGAGGGCGGGCGTAAGGCCTTCGCCATAGAAGCCCTTGGCCGATGCCTCCAGGCTTACCCGGGCATCTGTATCTACCTTTTTGAGGAATTCGAGGTTGTTCTTATACTCCTGGATCAGTTTCCCCAGCGGGCAGTCGTGGATGGCGGCCTGTACGTCCATTTCCCATTTTCCGGGATGCTTGACCAGCTTTCCGGCGCCTTCCATTTCCAGGGCCGACAGCCTCAGTTTGAGAGAGTTGAGGATTACTTCCAGGGCATCATCGGCCCTTTCGGGAAGGTCTGCATTCACTTCCAGGCCGATGGGAACCGCCAGGCGTCCGAAACTGCGGGTGTGAAGGCGGGTGGAAGCCTCGGCGCTGGCCTCTACGTGCCGATGTCCGGCCGACAGGCGCAGGGATTCCAGCCGTACGGACAGGGTGTCCTGCGGCAACTGGCCGGAAATACGCATGGAATCGATGGCAAAGCGGGCCTGGATGGCGCCCGGGTCCTGGAGCTCCAGCTTGCCGTCCAGAGTGAGCCTGCGCATGCTGAACAGGGCATGAAGGGTATCGACAGGGTCTGTAAAGACAACCAGGGGCCTGTCCGAAAGGCTTACCTTGTCAAGGGTGATGGGAGGCAGAGGCTTGCCGGTGGTGTCGGTTTTTTCGGAGTCGGATTTCAGGGGCAGGATATCCCAGTTGGCGGCTGTGGAATCGAAGTAGTGGGCAAAGATGCGGGGTCGCTTGAGTTCCGCTTTCCGGATGTGATAGGCGCCTTTGGCGAGGGATACATAATTGAGCGAGAGGCTCAGTTCCCGGGCGTAGGCCAAGGTGTCTACCGGCACCTCGCGGCCGTTTCCCATGCGCAGCAGATTGAAGCGGCGGCCGGCCGGGGTGTAAACGCTGTCATACCGGGCATACCGCTCGTGGGGGTAGGTGATGGAAAACTCCTTGGCGTCAATGTTCAGGAACGGGAAGCTCTTGATTACATGGGCCCGCACCTCCTGGAAAGAGACATCGCCTTCCACCAGGTTGGCCGCCACGTCGTTCACAATGCCGGTAAGGACGGAAGGGCGCAGCAGAATCTGGAGAGCCACCAGAAGTACCAGCACCAGGCCGATGAGCCCGATGAGCACATTCCGTATGACCTTCCAGACCTTCATGTCCTAATCCAGGGACCGGACGGCAAGGGCCACCTGTTCCAACAGCCATTTAGGGGTGGAGGTGGCGCCGCAGATGCCCACGCTCTGACCGCTCTGGAACCAGCCGGCCTCAATCTCGGCCGGGGAATTGATGAGATATGTATGGGGATTCACGCTGCGGCAGAGGTCACTGAGGACCTTTCCATTGGAGGAGGACTTGCCGGATACGAAGAGGATGATGTCGTGCGTACGGGCGAAGCTGACCAGTTTCTCGTGTCGGGAGGCTACCTGGGCGCAGATGGTGTCGTTGACGGTCAGGCGGGCACCCCGGGCAAGGAGCATGTCACAGATTTCCTTGTATTCAAGGGGGCTTTTGGTGGTCTGGGAGAAGATTTCCATGGGCTCGGAGAAATCCAGCTTTTCCATGGCCTCCTCCAGCATTTGCGGGTTTTCCACCACCAGGGCGTCTCCGTCGACCTGACCCAGCAGGCCCAGAACCTCTGCGTGACCCACCCGGCCGAAGATGATAATCTGGCCGTGGATGCCGTCCTGGTGCAGGCGGATATAAGCGTCGCGAATGCGGCGCTGAAGCTGCAGCACCACGGGGCAGGAGCAGTCGATGACGGCAAGATGGCGCTTTTGGGCCGATTCATACGTGGCGGGCGGCTCCCCGTGGGCGCGGATGAGCACCGTCCCGCCTTCGGGGACCTCTTCCAGGCTATTGACCGTAATGAGCCCTTGCTTCTGCAGACGGCCCAGTTCGGCATCGTTGTGCACAATGGCACCCAAAGAATACAAGCGGCCTTCCTGGGACAGGAAATCCTCCGAGCGGGTGATGGCGCGGATCACTCCTCCGCAGAAGCCGGAGCCGGGATCTATCTCTACTTTCAGCATGACAGGCCGGGACTATCCAGAATGTTGAAGCGTCCCTGCAGAAGACCCAGCATCCAGACCAGTTCTTCGTGGAGGGTCATGTGGGTGTTGTCCAGCACGTAGGCGTCATCGGCCCTGCGGAGCGGGGAAGTTTCGCGATGGGAATCAATGTAGTCACGCTCCTTGAGATTGGCCAGGACCTCTTCCAGGGAAGGAGTCTGGCCCTTGGCTACGAGTTCGTCGTAGCGGCGGCGGGCGCGGACCTGTTCATCGGCCGTCATGAAAATCTTGACCTCTGCATTGGGGAACACCGTGGTGCCTATGTCGCGGCCGTCCATGATAACGCGGCCGCCCTCCGAGAAGGCGTGCAGGCGGTCATCGACATAATTGCGTACAAAAGGAATGGCGCTTATGGGGCTCACAAATGAAGAGACCTGCAGGGTGCGGATTTCCGTCTCTATGCAGCGCTCTCCCAGATACAGGCGGGTGACGCCATCGGCCCTGCCGAAATGCAGGTCCAGAGGGCCGATTTCCTTTTTCAGGCGGGCCTCGTCTATGGAGCCATCGGCCCCTATGATGCCCTCTTCCAAGGCATACAGCGTGACGCCGCGGTACATGGCACCGCTGTCCAGATAGAGGAATCCGTACTCGGCCGCGACCATCTTGGCGAAGGTGCTTTTGCCTGTGGAAGAATAGCCATCTACGGCAATGATGATGTCGGGAATGCTGTTCATAGTTTTATGTGCTCTCAAGAATACAAAAATAAGAATAATTTTGCGATATTTGCATTATCTAATTCACTCATCCATGAAGATTCTGATTGTAGACGACGAAAGGGCCATCCGCTATTCCCTGAAAGAAATCCTGGAAATGGAAGGCTATCAGGTAGAAACCGCCGAAAACGGGCTGGAAGGCCTCCAGAAGGCAGAGAAAGAAAAATACGATGCCATCTTCTGCGACATCAAAATGCCCGAGATGGACGGCACCGAGATGCTGGCCAAAGTCATAGAAGAGGGGATTGAAACCCCAGTGGTCATGGTGTCCGGCCATGCCGATATTACCACCGCCGTGGACTGCATCAAGAAAGGCGCCTTCGATTTCATTGAGAAGCCGCTGGACCTGAACCGCATCCTCATCACCCTCAAGAACGCCACGGACAAGGCATCCCTGGTCAAGGAGACCAAGATCCTCAAGAAGAAGATCTACGGCCGCGAGATGGTGGGCGCCTCCGAACCCGTTGCCCACCTCAAGGATATGATCCAGAAAGTGGCTCCTACGCAGGCCAGCGTGCTCATCACGGGCCCCAACGGTTCCGGTAAGGAACTGGTAGCCCAGAGCATCTATCAGCTTTCCCAGCGCTCGCAGATGCCGTTTGTGGAGGTGAACTGCGCCGCCATTCCTTCCGAGCTCATCGACAGCGAACTCTTCGGCCACAAGAAAGGCTCCTTCACCTCGGCCATCCGGGACCACAAGGGAAAATTCGAGCAGGCCGATGGCGGAACCATTTTCCTGGACGAGATAGGAGATATGTCCCTGGCGGCCCAGGCCAAGGTGCTGCGCGTCCTGCAGGAGAAAAAGCTCACCCCGGTGGGCGGCGACAAGGAGATAACGGTGGACGTGCGCGTCATTGCCGCCACCAACAAGAACCTCCAGGAGGAGATTGCCAAGGGCAATTTCCGCGAGGACCTGTACCACCGCCTGAGCGTCATCGTGCTCAAGGTTCCTGCCCTGGACGACCGCAAGGACGATGTCCCTCTACTCATCAATTATTTCTCCGGAAGCATTTGCTCGGAGAGCGGCAAACCGGTCCGCGAGTTTGCTCCCGAGGCCCTTGCCTTGCTGCAGGAGCGTTCCTGGCCCGGCAACATCCGCGAACTGCGGAATGTGGTGGAGCGTCTGCTCATCCTGGGCGGCAGTCCCATCAGCGCTCAGGACGTCAAGGATTACGCTTTCTAAGTCTGTTAACAGACCGGATAACAAAAATCCCCGGGCCGCGTGGCCTGGGGATTTGTTTTGCTTATGTGCGTGGATTTTACTTCACGCGCTGGCCGTAGGAACGGTCGGTGGTGTTCACGGTAATGATCTCACCGGTCTCGATGAAGAGGGGAACCATGATCTTGGCGCCGGTCTCCAGGGTGACTTCCTTCAGGGCCGAGGTGGAGGCGGTGTTGCCCTTCACGGCAGGCTCGGAATAGGTAACCTCTAGGGTGACATAGGTGGGAAGCTCGCAGGTGAGGCAGCGCTCTTCGGGTTCGGTCATAAACATCATCTCCACGTGCTGGCCTTCTTTCATGAGGTCGGCATTGTCCACTACGTCGTGGGGAAGGGTGATCTGCTCGTAGGTCTCTTCGTGCATGAAGTTGAAGGCCTCGCCGTCATCGTAAAGGAACTGGTAGGGGCGGCGCTCCACGCTGATGGTGTCCAGCTTGACACCGGCGGTGAAGGTGTTCTCAAGGATGCGGCCGTTTTCCAGGTTGCGGAGTTTGGTCTTGACAAAGGCCGGGCCCTTGCCGGGTTTGACGTGCTGGAAGTACACCACGGCGCAAGGTTTGCCGTTGAACATGATGTACATTCCGTTCTTCAGATCAGCAGTTGTTGCCATAAAATGTATCTTTAGTTATTAATTGATCAAAATATCGCACAAAATTAATGATTTGTCACTTTTTCTGCAAATTTTCTTTGTGCCAGCCCTACAGGGAGTGCCTCCAAAAGGCGTAGACGCCCGTGTCTCGTGAACGGGAGGGGCCCGCCGCGAAGCGGTGGGAGGGATAGCGCCGTAGGCGCGTACCTTTTGGAGGCACTCCCTGTAGGGCTAGGCCTTGGGAAGTTTGATGGTGAAGCAGGCTCCGCCCAGGGCGAAGGAGCGGGAATAGGCGATGGTGCCGCCGCAGTGCTCTACGATTCGTTTGCAGATGGCCAGACCCAGGCCGCTGCCACTGGTCTTGGTGGTGAAGTCGGGGGTGAAGATCTTGTCCTGGTTCTGTTCGGAGACGCCCGGGCCGTTGTCTTCAACTACAACGTTGTAGAAGCCGTTTTCGTCGGCATTGCGGACGGCTACCAGCAGGCGGCGCGGGGCGTCCATGTCTTCCACCGCCTGGATGGCGTTGGTGATGAGGTTCACCACCACGCGGGTGAGCTGCGGGCGCGGTGCGTGCACAAAGGCGCCTTCCAGGCCGAAGTATTCAATCTGAACATCATCCCTTGAGTCGAAGAGGTCTACCTCCTGGCGCACCAGGGCGTCCAGGTCTATCCTTTCGGCCTTCTGGTCGTACATCTTGGCGAAGGTGGAGAACTGGTCGGCAGAATCGGCCAGAAGATCCACGTGGTACAGGACGGTGGAGGCTACTTCGTCAAAGCGGTCCTGCCAGGCGGGATTGCCGGACTCCTTCATGCGCATGAGCATCTGGAGCTGGAGCTTGATGGGCGTAAGCGGGTTCTTGAGGTCGTGCGCCACGCGGCGGGCCATGTCGGTCCAGGCCTTGTCCCTTTCTACCTGGGCCAGGCGGCGGGAACTCTCTCCCAGCACCTGCACCATGCGGTTGTAGGCCTCTACCAGCGGGGTTATCTCGTCGTCTCCGTCGTATACCAGGGGCTCCAGGTGGTCCACGTCGCTCACCGTCATCTTGCGGCTGAGGGCCGTGAGGGGGCGGAACAGGCGGCTCACCATGATGAAGGTGACAAAGCGGGAGATGAGCAGAAGCAACAGGAAGATGGTGATGACCGTGGCTACGTGCAGGATGACCTCGGATTCAAAGTCCTGGGAAAGGTCTGTGAAGGGTGAGGATACAATGGCTATCATGTTGCCGCGGCTGTTGAACACAGGGGCGTACAAGGCATAGAAACTGCGGCGGCTCACGCGCTCCTTCTGCATGTAGAAGCGTTTGTGGGCATAGAGGATGTTGTAGATGGCATCGTTGTCCAGGCGCTGGCCCAGGATCATGCGGTCGTACACTTCGGGGGTGGTGCTCATGACCACGCGGCCGGCTACGTCAAAGAGCGTGATGTCGCAGCGGAGGTTGTTGCCCACGCCCTCCACGGCCGCCAGGTTCTGGGTGGTGGAGAGCTGCTCCGGATGGTCCACCTGCCGCAGATGCTCCTGCAACATGCCCTGCAGGGTGTTGATGCGGGAGGTCATGACGCTGTTCATGTCCGAGTTGTTGCGCTTGTACACGAACCACACGCTGAAGACGGCCATGGCCACCAGCGTGACCAGCAGCGAGACATAGACCACCAGGCTGATCCGGTTCTGGAAGTAACGGCGGCTGCCGGAATTGCGTTTTCTCCAGGAAAGCCAGGTAAGGAGGCCGAAAGCCAGGATGGAGAACAGGAAGGCCTCCACCACATAGTACAGCCATTCCGTCTGGGGACGGGAGAGGATGATAACCTCTTCGTCGGAGACGTTGCGCACGAAGTGACACCACCCTTCCAGGTCTACATGGCCGCTGGAATGTTGCTCGGCCAACTGCCGGAGCCGGCCCGAATAAACGGTGGGGTAGGCATAGGAACCTTTGTACTGCACCAGCTTGTCCGTATTGTACTTGGCCCAGGAATAGACGGACGGCAGGGATACGCGTCCCGGATCAGAAATGCCCAGGAGACTCAGATAACCTCTGTCCTCCCGGTTGTGTTTGGATTCCACGCTGATGAGCACCAGGCGGGATCCGTAGCCCTCCATATAATAGGAGAAGAGGCCGGTATAAGCGGTGCGGCCCTCTCCCAGGCTGGTGTAGAAGAAATGGGAGTTGTCTCCCAGGCGCGTTCCACTGCGGACGCGTTCCTGGAACAGCGTGGCCACGGTGACATCGGCCCCGGGGAGGACTACTGTAATGTCGTAATCCTGGGAGATGCGGCTCATGAAAGCACTGGTGAGGCGGCTGCGGATAATGTCTTCACTGCCGTCCAGAACGGAAAGGGCGCCTATCATGGGGTCGCTGGCAATGGCATTTTCGGCCGATCGGAGCTGGATTTCCAGGGCAATGTCGCGGTCCATGGCCAGGCGGGCGGCCCATACGTCAATGCGCCGCTGCTCCTTGCTGAAGCCCAGGGTGGAGGAGGCCACCACAAAATAGACGCCTATGCAGATGGCATAAACCAGGCGTCCCACGGGGGTGAAGATGTCGTAGCGAATGCCCAGAAGGACGCGGACGAAAGGCGAGAGCATCTGGAGCAGCACCGGCAGGGTGATGGACAGGGCCAGGAAGGATATGTACACAACGGCCGTGTAGTCGTTGAGCAGGAAGACCTTATACAGTTCCAGGTTGATGCTGGAGTTGATGAGGATGCTCTTGAAGGTAAGGTGCAGGTAGGTGGCTATGGCCAGCAGCAGAAGCAGCAGCAGTCCCGCAACAACCCACAGCAAGGTGCGGGAGTGGAGCCGGCGGACCTGCTTGAGGAGGGTCCAACGGACCAGGAACAGGTCCATGACCACCAGGTTGAGCCCCAGGTTCACCAGGATCACGGCGCCCAGCGAGTACAGGAGGGGACCGTCGGCATACAGCAGGGGAGAGAAGAGCTGGGTGTTCAGGAACAGGTGCGGACCGTTCAGATAGAGCCAGCCCAGCACGGCAATCTGGCAAAGCATCACGCCGACCAGCCAGGGGAGGGTGGGATGGACGCTCAGCAGCAGGATAAGCCCGGCAAAGAGGAGGCCGATGGCCAGCCACAGCAGGGCCGAGTGCGTCCCGGAAGGCTCGGCCAGGGTTTCGTCCGTCAGCAGGAAAAGGGGCTCGCCGTTGACGCAGACGGGGGCCCCCACGCCGGCGGAAAGGGGCCTTACGCTATATCTTTCATTGACACGGAAATGGCGGTTCACCCCGCTCTGGGCTGTGCTGAGTTCGTTCACAATCTCCAGGCCGGCCACCACTTTACAGTTATCCCCCTCAATGGCCTTCACCAGATACCACTTGGGCCCGTAATTCACAAAAGAGGGTTGGGCCGATGCTTCCCAAAGCGGGGAGGCCAGCGAACTGCGGGTATCTCCCAGCCGCTGTACCAGCGTGCGGAGGTGGATGTCGTCGTTGCGGAGGGGGAACTGGTTGGCCCAGCTTTGGAGGGAATCGTCAAAATAACGGTATACCACCATGTCTTCCGGCAGCCCCTGCAAATCCATCCAGGTTGTAGGGTCTCCTTGAAGAGCCTGTTCGATGTAAGAGTCCAGCAGGTTCATGCGGACCTCCACCTTGCGGCTCATTTCCTGGGCGGCCGATGTAACATCCGACCTGCCCGTTCCCACCAGGGCCGATATGATATAGACAATCACGGCGGCCGCCATAAGCGCCACCGCCCACCATTGCCGTATGGACCGTTTCCTATTCATGATGATAGGGCTCTCCCTTCAGGATGGTGAAAGCCCGGTACAGCTGTTCCGCAAAAATCGTGCGAACCATCTGGTGCGAAAAAGTCATGCGGGAGAGGGAAATTCTCTCGAACGAGCGGTTGTAAACGGCATCCGAGAAACCGTAGGCCCCGCCTATCACAAAGACCAGGCTCTTGGAACCCCTGGCCATGAGTTTTTGCAGGTGGTCGGCAAATTCCAGGGAGCGGTATTCGTGACCGTGTTCATCCAAAAGCACCAGAAGGTCCTGCGGCCCCACCAGCTTGAGGATGAGTTCCCCTTCCTTTTCCTTGATCTGGGCCTGGGTAAGGGCCGATACTTTCTTGAGTTCGGGAATCTCCACCACAGAGAAGGGGACGTAGTGTTTGAGCCGGGATCCGTACAGATCCAGGCCCTCCCGGACCCAGGAAACATCCGTTTTTCCTACCGTGATGAGTTTGATTTCCATACCAGCACAAATGTAGCGATTCGGCGCGGAATTTGCAAGTATGCAGGCAAATGAACAAACTTCTGCATACCTTTACCGTAGTGGCTGCACTTCTGGTGAGTCTGGGTGCCGGCGCCCAGTCTTTCCTTATTTCCAATACCAATGCCCGTACCCAGCAGCCGCAGGGAGGAGAATTCTCCGTTTTCTCTTCCATCACCAAGTACCTGGCGGCTGGAGACGAGGCCTCCCTGTCCACCTGGTTTGCAGACAATCTGGACGTAACCGTCCTCTCCACCTCCCGCAACTGTTCCAAGAAACAGGCCCGCGAGATTCTTCGCAACTTTTTCTCCTCCAATACACCCCGCTCCTTCGAGGTTACCCACAAGGCTTCCGAAGCCAATAAGAAGTATTTGATTGGCCAGCTCAATGCCGGCGGTGAACTTTTCCAGGTTACCATTTATGCAACTTCCTCGGGGCAGGAGACGTACAAGATCCAGCAACTGAATATTTCCCGTCAGACTGCGGCGTATTAGCAAATAAATATCATTTTATGGCAAAAGTATTACGGGAAACGCCGCCCATTACCGAAAAAGACTGTTTTTACATCGTAGAGCGTCACAAGAGCGAGTTCCTCTATCCCATCCATTCGCATCAGGAATTTGAGCTCAATTTTGTGGAGCATGGCCGTGGTGTTCACCGGGTTGTGGGGGACAGCATTGAAGAAATAGGCCATTACGATTTGGTGCTGGTTACCGGAAACGGCCTTGAACATGCCTGGCAGCAGGGAAACTGCACGGAACCGGATGTGAGGGAAATCACTATTCAGTTTTCGTCTACGCTATTGGACGAGCGCCTGTTGGGCCGCACCCAGTTTGCCTCTATACGCAAAATGTTCGAGAAGGCCCGCATGGGGGTGGCTTTCTCCATGACCGGCATTCTGCGCGTGTATAATTTCCTGGACAGTCTGCCCACCATGAACGAGAAATTCGAGCAGTTTCTCACCATGCTCAAGATTCTCTACGAGCTTTCCCAGGACCAGGGCGCCAGAACCTTGGCTTCCACCTCTTTTGCCGATGTGAAGGCCGATAGGGAAAGCCGCCGCGTTGCCAAGGTAAAAGAATATATATCAAACCATTACGCGGAAGATCTGCGCCTGGAAGACTTGTCGGCCCTGGTGGGGATGGCCCCCAGCGCCTTCAGCCGCTTTTTCAAGCAGCATACCACCCGCACCCTGTCGGATTACATCATCGACGTCCGTCTGGGGAATGCAGCCCGCCTGCTGGTGGATACCACCACCAGCATCTCCGAAATTTGCTACGCCTGCGGTTTCAACAACCTCTCCAATTTCAACCGCATTTTCAAGGCCCGTCGCGGCTACACCCCCCGCGATTTCCGCGCCCTCTTTACCAAGAACAGGGTGTACGTTTAGGACCTCTCCGTGTGATTCTTAGCGCAGCGTAGAATAACGCCATGTTAAAAAAGTATCAGAATTAGATAAATTTTCATTTTTTGTGCTGACGGATAAGGTGTAATTTTGCACTGTAACATTATTTATGTCGGCCAACATAATGAAAATAACACCAAAACTGGCGGGATGGGTGTGCACTGCCCTCATCGCCCTCAGCTGTTCCCAAACTCCTTCTTTCGTCACCGTGCAGGACGGTCAGTTCGTGCGCGACGGCAGGCCGTATACGTTCATCGGCACCAATTTCTGGTATGGACCTATTCTGGCTTCCGATGGAGAAGGCGGTGATTTTGAGCGTCTTACGCAGGAGCTGGATACGCTCAAAGCCCTCGGCCTTACCAACCTTCGTGTTCTGGTAGGTGCACAGGGCGCCAATGGCGTTTTCTCCCGCGTGGAACCTACCCTGGAAGTAGAGCCCGGCGTTTATAACGAAACCCTTCTGGTGGGGCTGGACCGTTTCCTGGTGGAACTGGGCAAGCGGGACATGCAGGCTGTCCTCTATCTGAACAACTCCTGGGAATGGAGCGGAGGTTATGGCCAGTACTTGGAATGGGCTACCGGTGAGAAGGCCCTGATTCCGCTGGTGGATGGCTATTGGCCCTTCATGCAGCAGATGCGCAAGTTCCAGACCTGCAAAGAGGCCCAGGAACTTTTCTATAACCATGTGCGTGCCATCGTCGGCCGCACCAATTCCATCACGGGCAAGCCTTACAAGGAAGACCCTGCCATCTTCTCCTGGCAGATTGGCAACGAGCCCCGCTGCTTCTCTTCCGAAAAGGAAATCCAGGACGCCTTCATCGGCTGGCTCACGGAAAGTGCCCGCCTTATCAGGGAACTGGATCCCAACCATATGATTTCTACCGGCAACGAAGGTCTGATGGGCTGCGAAAACAGTTGGGAACTCACGGAGCGCGTCAACTCCATTCCCGGCGTAGATTACATGACCATCCACATCTGGCCCTACAACTGGAGCTGGGCCAAAGCAGCCAGCCTGGAGGAAGACCTTCCGGCTGCCATGGAAAAGACGGCTGATTACATCGGCCGGCATCATGACCTGGCTCGCAGGCTGGGACTACCGGTGGTGCTGGAAGAATTCGGCTTCCCCCGGGACGGCTTCTCTCCTTCCATGGACGCTACCACGCGCGCACGCGATACCTATTATGCTTATGTGTTCTCCCAGGTGGGCGGTATGCTCCAGGGTGTCAACTTCTGGGGCTGGAGCGGTCTTGCCCGTCCGCTGCACGAACAGTGGGAACACGGTGACCCTTATGCCGGAGACCCGGCCCAGGAGGCCCAGGGACTCAATGGCGTTTACGTAACGGATTACACCGTAGACGTTATCAAAGAGGCAATTTCAAATCTAAACCAATAATTTATAATTAACCAACAAATCTAGTAGCATGAAACAAAAAGTTGTGACCTTCATGCTGGCGCTCCTCGCCTCCGCTGCCCTGTTCGCACAGAACAAGGTGACGGGTACGGTTTCCGATGATCTGGGACCGGCGATCGGAGTCTCGGTAATGGAGAAGGGCACCAACAATGGTGTCATCACAGACCTGGATGGAAACTACGTGATCACGGTGAAGCCCGGCGCTACGCTCGTGTTCTCTTCCATCGGCTATGCAACGCAGGAGATTGTTGTGGGCAGCCAGTCTGTCATCAACGTACTCCTGAAAGAGGATGCCGAATTCCTCGACGAGGTTGTCGTCGTGGGTTACGGTGTCATGAAAAGGAGTGACCTCTCCGGCGCTTCCGTTTCCATGAAGGAGGAAGACCTGAAGGGCTCCATCATCACCAACCTGGACCAGTCCCTGCAGGGCCGCGCCGCCGGTGTGAGCGCTGTGCAGACTTCCGGTGCCCCGGGTTCTAGCTCCTCTATCCGCGTTCGTGGTCAAGCCACGGTTAACGCCAATGCCGAACCTCTGTACGTCATTGACGGCGTAATCGTCCAGGGTGGCGGCAACTCCGGTGCCGACTTCGGTCTGGGCGATGCCTTGGGTAATGGCCGCGTTTCCACCATTTCCCCGCTATCTACCATCAACCCGGCCGATATCGTGAGCATGGAAATCCTGAAGGATGCTTCCGCTACCGCTATCTACGGTGCTCAAGGCGCTAACGGTGTTGTTCTCATCACCACCAAGCACGGTAAGGCCGGCGACGCCAAGTTCAGCTATGACGGCATGGTGGCCGTTTCCCGCCAGACCAGCCGCATTGACATGATGAACTTGCGCGAATACGCTGAATATTATAACGACATGGTGTCCCTTGGCGAAGTTTCCGCCAATGCCCTCTATGCCGATCCTACCATCCTGGGCAAGGGTACCAACTGGCAGGACGAGGTGTTCCGCACCGCCATCCAGCACCAGCACCAGGTGAGCGCCACCGGCGGTTCCGAGAAGGTCCAGTACTATGTGTCCGGTTCCTATATGAACCAGCAGGGTACCATCATCGGTTCCAACTTTGACCGTCTGAGCTTCCGCACCAACCTGGACGCCCAGCTCAAGGAATGGTTCAAACTGGGTGTGAACGCTACTTATGCCCTCACCCACGATAATCTGAAACTGGCTGACGGTCAGGAAGGTGTCATCTTCTACTCCCTGTCTTCCCTGCCCGATATCCCGGTCTACGACATCGATGGCAACTACTCAACCGTGGTGCGCGAAGGTTATACCACCCGCAACCCGGTGGCTCTCGCCATGTATAACGAAAACCTCCTCAAACGTCAGAAGCTCACCGGTAACATCTATGCCGAGCTCACTCCCATCAAGCACTTCGTATGGCGCAGTGAAGTAGGTTTCGACATCAGCGCTTCTCAGGCCGATACGTACAAACCCAAGATCTCCCTGGGTACTTTCCAGCAGGGTAGCAACTCCGTGAGCCAGCAGCGTAATTCCAGCACCTACTGGTCCATCAAGAACTACCTCACCTATGCCAATACCTTCGGCAAGCACAGCCTCACCGCCATGGTGGGTCAGGAAGCCTGGGAATCCAGATGGAGTTATCTAAGCGGTGCCAATACGGACCTTCCTTCGGATGAAATCCACAACCTGCGTCTGGCAACGGGTACGCCCACGGTTGGATCCGGTTTCGGCTCCTCCGCCATGGCCTCTTTCTTTACCCGTGAGACCTACAACTACGACAACCGCTACCTGCTCACCTACACCTTCCGTTACGACGGATCCTCTAACTTCGGTCCGGATAACCGTTGGGCTGGCTTCCATTCCGTAGCCGGCAGCTGGCGTTTCACCAACGAGAAATTCTTCACCAATAAGAACGTTCTCAACGACGGTAAGATCCGTCTGGGCTGGGGCCAGACCGGTAACGCCAACATCGGCTCCGGTGCCTGGGAGTCGGGCATGAGCAAAATGCCCAGCGCCCTGGGTGACAGCCAGCGTCCCGCCAACATTTCCAATACGGGTATCCACTGGGAGAAGCAGCAGCAGATCAACGTGGGCTTCGACCTCAATTTCTTCCAGAACCGTCTCAACCTCACCGTAGACCTCTACCAGAAGGTTTCTTCCGACATGCTCATGTCCATGAGCCTTCCTTCCTATATGGGTACCCAGGGTAACGGATCTTCTGCTCTGGCTGCCCCTAAGGGCAACTACGGTACCATCCGCAACCGCGGTCTGGAAATTACCCTGGATACGCACCCCATCGACGGGAAGAACTTCAGCTGGGATTCCAACTTCCAGATTTCCTTCAACCAGAACAAACTCGTCGCCCTGGACGGGAGCGCCAACGCTCAGCTCGTAGGTTACGGCCAGTGGAACGATATCGTGTCCGTGACCGAGATCGGTGAGTCCCTCTACAACTTCTACGGTTACAAGGTCGTGGGCGTTTACAAGGACTTCGAAGACATCATGAATTCCCCCAAGGCCGAGAAGTTCCCCGCCGACGGCGTGTTCAACCGCAACACCACCGTATGGCCCGGTGACCTCAAGTTCGAGGATGTGAACAAGGACGGCGTCATCAACGAGCTGGACCGTACCAACATCGGTTCTCCGCTGCCCAAGTTCACCTTCGGCTGGACCAATACCTTCCGTTACAAGAACGTGGACCTGAGCATTTTCCTCAGTGGTTCCGTAGGTAACAAGGTTCTCAACTACAATATGATGGGCCAGGGTTACAACGGTCTGGTGCACATGAACAGTGTCTGGGTGAACCAGCACAACAGCATTGCCAACCGTGCCCGTCTGGAGGCCATCGACGCTTCCAGGGACTGGTTAAACGATGTTACCAACGTACGCGTGGCCAATGCCGATACCAAGACTCCCCGTCCCACCATTGCCGACCCCAACGACAACGACCGCCTGAGCGACCGTTACGTGGAGGATGGCTCCTATCTGCGCATCAAGAACATCACCCTGGGTTACAACTTCCCCAAGAGCGTGCTCTCCAAGGTTAAGATTGAGAATGTCCGCGTTTACTGCAATATTCAGAATCTCTATACCTTCACCAAGTATATGGGTTATGATCCGGAAGTGGGTGCTTCTACCCAGGACTCCAGCGGTCTGACTTTCGGTGTGGATAACGGACGTTATCCTTCCCCGATGACTTGTTCCTTCGGCCTGAACATCACTTTCTAAAATGGAGGACAACAAGATGAAAAATACTTTCAAATATATCCTTACCCTGGCAGCCGCCGTCCTGGTATTCGCTTCCTGCGCCAAATTCCTGGACCGTCCGGCCGAAGACAGTTATACCACTGCCAACTACTACCAGAATGACACGCAGGTGGAGCAGTCGGTAAACTATCTGTATAACTCCCCGTGGTACGACATCATCCGCTTCTACATCTATGGTTCCGAAACCATGTGCGGAAATGTGTACCAGGGCAGCAGTCCCTATTCCACCCTTACGGTCAACGGTACCGATGCAGACCTCAAGAATATGGCTTATTCCCTCTGGGCTGTAAATGCCCAGTGCAATACCGTGATTAAGAACATTCTTGCTTCTACGGGTACCGCCAGCCAGGCCGCCAAGAACAAGGCCATCGGCGAGGCACTGGCCTGGAAAGCCATGGCTTACTTCCTGTTGGTCCGCACCTTCGGCGACGTACCTATTATCCACGACAATACCGAGGTCATCAAGGAAGCCACCTACAACGAGCAGGTGAAGGTTCAGAAGGCCGATGTGTATGAATATATCATCATGACCCTTGAGAAAGCCATGGAGCTCCTTCCGAAGGACGCCAATATCGGCAAGTACAACCGCATCGACTACTATGCCGCCGAAGGCCTTCTGTCCAAGGTTTATCTGACCAAGGCCGGTGTGAGTGGTTCCCTCAGCCAGGAAGACCTCGGTATGGCCGCCCGCTGTGCCAAGGACGTGATTGAAAACTCCGGCCGCAGTCTCACACCCAAGTATTCCGACGTTTTCCGTCTGAGCCCCAGCGTGTTCCAGCAGACCGGCGAGAACCTCTTCTCCTGGCAGTGGACCTCCACCTCCGGCATCTGGACGGCCCAGAACTCCATCCAGAGCGACGTGGGACTCACCGGTTTCAGTGAGTTCGGCGATATCTGGGGAGACTGGAAAGGCCCCAGCATCGACCTGCAGGAAGCCTTTGGCGTTTCGGCCATCGAGGATCCCGAACAGCGTCCCAACACCGATGACCGCCGTGCCGCTACCATGATGATGTTCGGTGACAAGTATGACTACTTCTGGATTGACCGTGGCGGTTTCGATTTCTATCGCTTCTTCTTCGACGACACCTATTATCCGGTGGGTTTGGAAAAGAACGGTTCCAACCATGAGTGGTGCTGCCAGTCCGGTGCTAACTATGCCAAGCACCTGTTTGGCTGCGGCGCCGACCACCAGGCTGCCCTGGGTGTGAGCGCCAGCCGCATGTGCTACCAGCTGCCCACCCATATCCTCCGCCTGTCCGATATCTACCTCGTGTATGCCGAAGCCTGCGTACTTACCGGTAACAATGCCGAAGCCCTTGAATATGTGAACAAGGTCCGCGCCCGTGCCAACGCATCCCAGCTGACCTCCGTCACCGTTCAGGACGTATGGAAAGAACGTCGTCTGGAACTGTCCCTGGAAGGAGACAACTGGTACGACTTCGTACGCCGCTCTTACTACGATGTAGACGCATGCATCGCCGAACTGAAGGCCCAGCGTCGTTCCCACTGGGATGGTATCTCCAAAGTTTACAAAGACTATGTTGTAGACGATGAAGGCAATTATGTCGGTCCCGGTGCCCATAAGTGGGACAATTCCTCCATTGTTTACAACACCGAAGACGACCTTGTGGACGTCAAGGCTTCCATGTTCGTGGTCCCGTTCCCTACGGAAGATGTAGTGAGCAATCCCAATGTGGGTTCTACGGCCGAACCCGTCCACGTGGATGTGCGTGAAACCTATAGCTATGACTTTTAATTCCTGATCCGATGAAAGCAACAACCAAATATACTGCTTTGATGCTGGGTCTCGTCCTTGCAGCTGCTTCCTGCACCCAGGTGGACTATCCGGACCGTTTCGTTCAGACTTCCGGTGTTCCCAAGCTGGACTTCATCCGCTACGCTGACAAGGATGTTATGATTACCCAGGCCAACATGGAAGAAGTCGTGTGCCTGGTTGGTGAGAACCTTACCAGTATCCACGACCTCTACTTCAACGACCAGGCTGCCGTACTCAATACCAGCTATATGACGGCCAAGACCCTGGTTGTCTCCGTTCCCAAGAATATGCCCGTGGTGCAGACCGACAAAATCTATATGATTACCAAGGACAGCACCGTGGTTTCCTATGATTTCAAGGTGCTTCCCCCGGCTCCCAAGGTGGAGTCCATGTCCCTGGAGTGGGCCCAGCCCGGCGAGACGGTTACCATCAACGGTTCCTATCTCTTCGCTCCGGTTACCGTTACCTTCCCGGGTGTAGACCCTGTCGAGGCAGCGGCTACCGACGGATCATCCATCAGTCTGGTGGTTCCCGAAGGCGCTCAGCCCGGCAAGATCAAAGTCACCACAGCTTCCGGTACCGGCCAGTCCGTGTTCATGTACAAGGACAGCCGCGGTATGCTCTTCAACTTCGACAACGATCCCCATCCCGACAACCATGGCTGGCATGCTCAGGTCATTGAAACCGATGCGACTGCCCTCAGCGGAAACTTCCTGCGTTTCGGTGATCCTACCGTTACCCTGGATGCCGAAGGCGGATGGAACGACGCCAACTTCTCCTTTGAGTACTGGCCCGGTGACTGGGACGAACCTGTTACTTATGCCGACAGCCCCCGCCTGACCGACTTCGCCGACTTCTCCGCCTGGAACTCCATGGCCCTGAAGTTCGAACTCTACATTCCTTCTTCCAATCCCTGGAAGTCTGGTGCCATGCAGCTCATCATCGGTGGCGTGGATGCCGTAACCGGCGGTGGTGAAGGTGTTGTTGACATTGACGGCAATGTAACGGCCGGTGCCAATAACAAGTTCATCAGCGGCGACGGTAAGCCCCAGGCTCCCCGTGCCCTGTGGATTCCCTGGAAAGACAGCGGTTCTTTTGACACTGGTGACAAGTGGATTACCGTAACGATTCCCTACTCCGAGTTCAACAAGAAATCGGACGGTAGTGCCAATACGGAAACTATCAAACCCGAAACCTTTACCTCCCTCACCATCTTTGTATGGAGCGGCGGCGTAACGGGTACCGACTGTCAGCCCATTATGAAGATCGACAACATCCGTGCTGTCCCTATCAAATAATCTAAAGGAGAATAGAATATGAAAAAGATACTGAAATATTCCCTTCTTGCCGTACTGGCCGTAGCTGCCATCTCCGGGTGTAAGAAATCGGAGCTGGATACAGACCAGTTCAACGGTTTCTCCCTGGCAGCCATTGCTCCCAACCCCGTCATGCGCGGCGGTGAACTCCGCATCGTGGGTGGTGGTCTGGAAAATGCCACTGAGGTCAAGTTTGCCGGCAATGTTACCGTTACCGACATCACGGTGGTGGAAAAGGGCTCCCGCAGCGAGATTCGCGTGATGGTTCCCCTGGAAGGCCCCGAGGTGGGTAAAGTGACCGTGGTGGGCAAAGACGGCCGCGTGGCCAGCACCAAGTTCGACCTCACCTTCTCCGAGCCCATCTCCATTGATTCTTTCACTCCGGAAGTGGTTCGCTCGGGAGATGTCCTCACCTTCAAGGGAGAATACCTGAACGATGTGAAGACAGTTATCTTCTCCGATGATATCATGGTGACAGACTTTGAGAGCCAGAGCCGCCACGAGCTTTCCGTCAAGGTTCCCTTCAGCGTCCTTGCCGGTCCTGTGATTCTGAGTGACGTGGATGAAATCACGGACCAGAATACCATTCCCAACCATATCTATACGGAAAAGGAACTGGGTGTCGGCACTCCGGTAATCGATGCTTTCACCGAGGCCCTTACCGTAAAGGCCGGCCAGATTGTCACCGTTACCGGTGAGCATCTGGACATGATCAAGACGGTGAGCCTGCCCAATGCCGAAGACATTGCTTTCATGGTAGAGGACGAAGGCGAAGGCATCAGCTTTACCCTGCCCGCCAAGGCCCAGAGCGGTAAACTGATGTTTTACACCTTCAATGAGGACGTCTTCGAGGTGGGAGAGATTGAGGCTGTCGTGGTAACAGACCTCAGCGTCAAGTCCCTGTCCGAAGACCAGCGCTTCAAGGCCGGCTACGATGTGGAAATCACCGGCTCGGACCTGGATCTTGTGACCAGCGTAATGTTCGGCGGAGATGTGGAAGCCAGCTTCTACTATTCCGAAGGATCCCTCATCACCAGCGTTCCTGCCGAGGCCAAGGATGGCAGGGTAACAGTAACCCTGGAATCCGGCGTACAGGCCTTCTCTGAGGAACTGGAGGTAGTGAAGCCCGAAATCCGGGATGTGGAGTACTTCGATGAGTACGTGGCCGGAAAGACGGTTGTTACCATTGTTGGTGAAGACCTTGATCTGGTTACTTCTGTCACCATCGGCGACAAGGACAATGGTCTCATCCCTTGCGAATTCGAGTTGGTTACGGATGAATTAGGCTATGCCGATGTGAAGGTTGCCCTTCCGGAGCAGGCTTATACCGGCCCCATCACCTTCACTTCCGCCGCCGGTTATCAAACCAGCACGAATGCGATTACAATCACTTATGACATGGCCGTGAGCGTGAAGTTTGACGCTCCTTCCTTCGGCCTGGGCCAGATGATCAGCATCAAGGGTGCCAACCTCCTGCAGGTTGATCAGGTATTGATCAAGGGTAAGCGGGTAACCAGCTTTGCCCAGCGTGCCGACGATGCGATGGTCTTTGCCATTCCGGATGGTATCGGCCCTGGCGTCTATCGCCTGAACTTTGTGCTGATGGACGGCACCGAGCTCACCTGGCCCGTTCCCTTCGAGATTACGGCTCCGTTCACGGAGAAGTTCATCTGGGAAGGCTATGAAGACCTGGGTGAATGGAGTAACCAGCCTTACCTGGGTGCTGAAGGTGCCTTCACTGAAGCCGGCATTACAGAAGGTGACGTGGTTCGCGTGTACTTCACTCCGCTGGCTGATGACTGGCAGTTCCAGGCCTATGGCGGTCACTGGGATGAAATGCATCTGGATGAGCTTGGCGGCGGCAAGGATATCAATGCCGGAAACTGCGATGCCTCTACAGGCTACTTTGCCTTCAACGTGACGGCCCAGGTGCTCGCACAACTCACCTCCGTACAGGGCTGGGGCGGTTCCTGGACCTGCAACGGTCAGCATGTGGCCATCACCGGCCTGTCCCTGATTCACTTCGGTGCCGCCGAGAAGCGCACCACCATCTGGGAAGGCAGCACGACTGTTGGTAACTGGGATGGTTCTATGGGTGCACTCTCCTGGGGCGGTTACGATTGGAGTACTGTCCAGGCCGGCACCAAGCTTGCCGTATCCTTTACAGCCAGTGATGACAATGCCGTTATGCGCTTCGGTAACGGCAGCTGGGCTTCCATGCCCAGCCTTGCCGGGCTGGCCCAGGACGGCAATATCCCGATCGCCGGCCTCACCAGTTATGAGTTCGAACTCACCGATGCCGATATCGCCGAGCTGGTCAACAATGGCGGTCTGGTTATCTGCGGTGCGTTCTGGACCCTCACGGAAGTGGCTCTTGTGACCATGGAAGGTGGCGGTCCCGTGGAGACGGCTATCTGGGAAGGCAATTCCACCGTCACTTGGAGTGGCGGCGCCGTGACCGACCTCTCCTGGGGCGGTTATGACTGGACCACTGTGGAAGCCGGCACTGTCCTGTGCCTCCACTATACCATTGACGATCCCGAGGGATGCATCCGCATCGGCAACGGCAGCTGGGCTGCTATCCCCAGTACAGCCGGCCTGGCTCCTGACGGCAACCTGCCCCTGCAGGACGGCGGTCACGAAATAGAGCTCACCCAGGCCGATATTGACGAGCTGGTAGCCAATGGTGGCCTTGTCGTTTGCGGCACCGGTTACACCATCACCCAGATAGGCTTGAAGAAGTAAGCCGATAGTTTTTAATCCGGAGGGGGCTGACCCTCCCTCCGGGTTCCATTTATGAGAAACTTTACCATCATAGCTTTATCGGCCCTGCTGCTGTGGGCCTGCGGAAAGACCGAACCGGAACAACCGGTGGTTCCGCCCGTAGACCCGGCTCCCAAGGCCGTTACCTTGAATGTTACCTCTTATGGCGCCCCTGCGGAAGGCGGCACCATAGACGTAACTGTCAAGAGTCCGTTTGTGCCGCAGGTGGACAAACCGGACTGGGTATCGGTGAGCAGCGGCAACCTGGTCAATTACACGGTTACTCTTAAACTGACCGTGGCGCCCAATACTGCCTATGAGCCTCGTAACGCGACCCTCACCTTCAAGGCTACGGGTGCCACTTCGGCCACCTTCTCCCTTTCTCAGGCCGCTGCCGAGAAACCGGAACCGGCCGAGATGGATAAGGACCTTACCAATGAAAACGCCACGGCCGAGGCAAAGTGGGTTTATACTTTCCTTCGGGAACAGGCCGGAAGCAAGATGCTGAGCGGTGTCCAGTCCGGCGGAACGGCCAACAACAACGAGCGGGTGAACCAGGTTTATACCATGACCGGCAAGCACCCTGCCCTGGCCGGCTACGATTATATTTTCCTGCAGTATTCTCCCACTCCGGCCGGTTGGACCTGGGTGGTGGATTATGGAGATATTTCGGCTCCTAAGGAGCAGTGGCAGAACAACGGCCTGGTGTCTTATATGTGGCACTGGAATGTGCCTTCCACCAAGGCAGATTGGGAGAAGGGAAAGAGCGGAGACTTCTCCGGTTATAACTTTTACTGTGATAAAACCAAATTCAGCATAGCCAATGCCTTGAAGAGCGGGACCTGGGAGAACGATTTCATCCTTCAGGACATCGAAAAGGTGGCCGGTTATCTGAAACTGTTGCAGGATGCGGGCATTCCCGTTCTGTGGCGTCCGCTGCACGAGGCTGCCGGCAATTACAACCTGTATGGAGGCAACGGCGCCTGGTTCTGGTGGGGCCGCGGCGGGGCCGATGCCTGCAAGAAACTGTGGAAACTCCTGAGGGATAAGTTGGAAGGGGAGTACGGTTTGAACAATCTCATCTGGGTCTGGACCCTGGATGCCACTCCTGGCGCAGAGAAAGACTACGCTTCCTGGTATCCCGGAAACGACCTGGTAGATATAGTGGGTGTAGATATCTATGCCGATGATACGGATGCCAAAGCCCGTCAGTACGATGCGGCTGTGGCCCTTTCCGGCGGCCACAAGCTGGTGACTGTCAGCGAGTGCGGCAATATCCCCAACCCGGCCAAGTGCCTGGATGCCGGACAGGGCTGGAACTGGTTCCTGGTCTGGGACCTGGAATCCTATGAACTGAATACCACATCTTATTGGAAGTCCATTATGTCTTCGAACAAGGTTCTTACCCGCGAAGGAATGCCTTCCCACGAATAACAACAGCCTATGAAATATTTGAAACATTGTATCTTGCCGCTGCTCACCCTGGTTTCCGTGATGTGCAGCTGCAACGGGAATAAGGAGAATCCGGAGCCCACGCCTACCCCGGATCCGGCCCCCAAGGCCATCGTGCTCAGCCCTGTCTCCGTATCGGCCCCGGCCGAGGGCGGAACCTACGACATAACCGTCAAGACCCCGTTCGTCCCTCAGGTGGAAAAACCGGACTGGATTACGGTTTCCAACGGAACGCTGGCCAATTACAGTGTCGTGACCACCCTGACGGTAGCGGCCAATACGGCCTACGAAGCCCGTTCGGCCACCCTTACTTTCAAGGCTACCGGAGCCTCTTCGGCTACGCTGACCGTCTCTCAGGCGGCAGCCACAAGACCCGATCCGCCGGCACCCGGCTATGACGGTCTGGCCTCTTTCTTCGGCCTGGGCTGGAATCTGGGCAACCAATTCGACGCCTACTATAACGGTTCCTGGGCAAGAGATAAGGAAGGTTATCCGGATGAAACTTGCTGGATGCCAGATCCGAAAGATGAGTACAAGGCCACCCAGGCCACTTTCGATGGCTTGAAGAATCTGGGCTTTACAAGTGTCCGTATTCCCGTCTCCTGGCTGAAAATGATAGGAGATGCTCCGGATTACAAGATTAATGAAGAGTGGCTGAATCGCGTGTACACGGTGGCTCAGTACGCCCATACGGCTGGTTTGAAAGTGATTGTGAACACCCATCACGACGAGAATCACGGCACTTCTAACAGCTATGAGTGGCTGGACATCAAGAACGCTGCCAATAATGCCGAACTCAAAAACCAGATTACGACCAAAATCACGGCTGTGTGGAAGCAGATTGCCACCAAGTTTGCCGATTGCGGAGACGACTGGCTTTTGTTGGAGGGCTTCAACGAACTCAATGACGGAAAATGGGGCGGAAGTCCGGATGCCGAAATTCAGAAACAGTGTGCGGTGCTTAACGAATGGAACCAGGCATTTGTGAATGCCGTGCGTGCAACCGGTGGTAACAATGCCACCCGCTGGCTGGGCGTTCCCACTTATTGCGCAAGCCCGTCCTTCACCGGCTCCAAGTATTTCACCCTTCCCAACGACACTGCCGGCAAACTGGCCGTTGCCGTTCACAGCTACGATCCCTATGATTATACCATAGGAGACGTCCAGTATCCCGAGTGGGGTCATACTGGCACTGCCGGCAAGAAACCCGCCGCCGGTGAGGAACAAACCAAGCAGCTCTACAGTAAGCTGTATTCCGATTTCGTAGCTAAGGGTATTCCTGTATATATGGGAGAGTTTGGCTGCTCCATGCGGTCCAAGAGCGATACCCATGCATGGGCTTTCTACAAGTATTATATGGAATATGTGGTGAAAGCTGCCAAGACCTATTGCATCCCTTGCTTCCTTTGGGATAACAATGGAGAAGGCGCCGGCAAGGAGAAGCACGGATACGTCCACCACGGAAAAGGCACCCCTATTGGCAACAGCAAGGAGGTGATTGACGTGATGAAGAAAGCCTGGTTCACCGAAAGTGAAGGTTATACCCTGGAAACCGTTTATAACAGCGCACCCAAGTTCTGATGAAAAGATTATACCTCTTTGCTGCATTGGCTCTGGTGGCCTGCGGCTCCGGAAATAAGAAACCCATGGAAACGCCCAAAGACCATCTGGTGCATACCCTGTTCTCCTATGCCGAGAGCGGAAAGATTGCCTACGGGCACCAGGACGACCTCTTCTACGGCCACACCTGGAAGGTAGAGGACTGGGAGAATGACGCCCTGGAACGTTCCGATGTCAAGGATGTCACCGGACGCTATCCCATGATCCTGGGGTGCGACCTGGGCGGCATAGAGCTGGGGGCCGACAAGAACCTGGACGGCATTCCCTTCGGCCTGATGAGAAAGGCTGTTCTCAAGCAGGTGGAGCGGGGCGGAATGGTCACCTTCTCCTGGCATCCCCGGAACCCCCTCACGGGCGGTGATGCGTGGGACATCTCCTCCACGGAGGTGGTGAAATCCGTCCTCCCGGGCGGTGAGAAGCACGCCGAATTCATGCTTTGGCTGCAGCGTGCGGCCGATTTCATCGAATCTATAGGCCCGGATGTCCCCATCATTTTCCGCCCCTGGCATGAAAACCTGGGAAGCTGGTTCTGGTGGGGAGGGAAGCTTTGCTCCGACCAGGAATACAAAGAGCTTTTCCGTGCCACCTGGCTGTATTTTACCAAGGAACGCGGCCTTACCAACCTTCTTTGGTGCTATTCCCCCAATGGTCCCATTCCTCCGGAGGTGTATATGTCCCGCTATCCCGGCGATGAGTTTGTAGACATCCTGGGAACGGATATCTATGAATATGTAGGAGACGGCTCTGTGGAAGAGGCCGGCGTACGGTTCCAGAACCAGGTGAAGAACATGCTTTCTACCCTGGTGGCCCTGGGCGATGAGCATAAAAAGCTCATCTGCCTGAGCGAAACGGGCCTGGAAGGGATTCCGGACCTGAAGTGGTGGACCGGGTCGCTGGCTCCGTCCATCCAGGATTTTCCCATCTCCTATGTCCTTACCTGGCGCAATGCCTGGGATCAGCCCGGTCATTTCTATGCCGCCTGGGACGGTTATGAAGGCGCCGCCGATATGAAGGCCTTCAGCGAACTTGATAATATTGTATTCCTACCATAACCATGACTTACAAAGAGCGTTTGAAGTGGCTCAAGGTGAGCCATAAGCAGTTGATTGAAAGAAAGAACTTCCCCGTGGAGGGGAACGGTGTGTACGAGCGTTACGAGAATCCCATCCTGACGGCCGACCATGCTCCTCTGGAGTGGCGCTACGACCTCAATCCGGACCGCAACCCGTACCTGATGGAGCGTTTCGGCATTCACGCCACCCTTAATTCCGGCGCCATCAAGTGGAAAGACAAGTATGTGCTGGTGGTGCGTGTAGAAGGAGCCGACCGCAAGTCTTTCTTTGCCGTGGCCGAAAGTCCCAACGGCGTGGACAATTTCACCTTCTGGCCGCGTCCCATCACGATGCCCGAGTGGGGAGAGCCCGCTACCAATGTGTATGATATGCGCCTTACCGCCCACGAGGATGGCTGGATTTACGGCATTTTCTGCGTGGAGCGCAAGGACCACGACGCAGAAGGAGACCTCTCTGCCGCTACGGCTGCCGCCGGCGTGGCCCGCACCAAAGACCTGGTGAACTGGGAGCGCCTGCCGGATATCAAGAGTGCCAGCCAGCAGCGCAACGTGGTGCTGCACCCCGAGTTTGTGAACGGCAAGTATGCCCTGTACACCCGCCCGCAGGACGGTTTCATTGACGCCGGTAACGGCGGTGGCATTGGCTGGGCCCTGGTGGACAGCATGGAGGAGGCCGTGATCAAGGAAGAGAAGATTATCAACCTCCGCCACTACCATACCATCAGGGAAGTGAAAAACGGTGAGGGCCCGCACCCCATCAAGACCGACAAGGGCTGGCTGCACCTGGCTCACGGCGTTCGCGGCTGCGCCAGCGGTCTCCGCTATGTGCTGTATCTGTACATGACCTCCCTGGAAGATCCTTCCCAGGTCATTGCCGATCCCGCGGGTTTCTTCATGGCTCCCGAGGGCCCCGAATACATAGGAGACGTGATGAACGTCCTCTTCTCCAACGGCTGGATCTGCGACCCCGACGGCAAGGTGTTCATCTATTACGGCTCTTCCGACACCCGCATGCATGTGGCCACCTCTACGGTGGACCGTCTGGTGGACTACTGCATGAATACGGCTCCGGACGGTCTCCGTACCGGCCTTTCCGTGGAGACCCTGAATAAACTGATTGACCTGAACCTGAAATAGTAACTGTGAAAAAGCTAGTTCTTTTCCTATCGGCCCTTATGGCCTTGGCTTCCTGCAACCGCGGGCAGGTGGTGGTGCCTACCGATAATGGCGCTGTCCGCCTGCAGGTCATTTCTCCGGAGATTGTACGGGTGACCGTGTCCCCGGACGGCAAGTTCCACGACCGGCCCAGCCTGGTGGTGCTGCCGCAACAGAAGAATGCAGATTTCAAGCTGTCCAAAGAGGCGGGCAAGGTGTTGTTATCTACATCGGCCCTTTCGGTAGAGGTTTCCAAGGCCGACGGAACTCTCCAATTCTTCAAGGCCGACGGCACCCCGCTCGCCTCGGACGGCCGTTCCTGCTTTGCTCCCATCGAGGTGGAGGGGAAGCAGGCCTGGAGCACCACGGTGAGCTATGCCTCTACTCCGGACGAAGCCTTTTACGGGCTGGGACAGCATCAGGCCGGCGAGTTTAACCACAAAGGCCTGCGCGAAGAACTGTACCAGTACAACACCAAGATCAGTGTTCCGCTGGTGGTGTCCAACAAGGGATACGGTATGCTCTTCGACGCGTATTCCTTAAGCCGATGGGGGAGTGCCCAGCCTTACAAACAACTGGGCGAGATTTTTGACCTCCGGTTTACCGGGACTTATCGGCCCGCCGAGGGAGAGCCTGTGGTGCAACCGGAAGACAGCCTGTTCTATGAGAACGAGTGGGCCCTCCGCAACCTGCCCGACATCCCCCTGATGGGTGCCCAGGTCACTTATGAAGGAACTATTACGGCCCGGGAGACCGGAGACTATCATTTTATCCAGTACTATGCCGGTTTCCAGAGCACGTCCGTTGACGGAGTGGAGGTGATGAGCCGCCGCTGGCGTCCGGCCTGGAATCCCAACAGCTATAAGTTCACCGTGCATCTGGAGGCCGGAAAACCTACGCCCATCCAGATTAACTGGGAACCGGACGGGGACGTGTCCTACATCGGCCTCCGCGTGGCTCCTCTGGAAACGCCCGAGCAGGAATCCCGCCTCACTTTCTGGAGCGAATTCGAGCCTCAGGCCGATTATTATTTCATCGCCGGAGACAACTACGACGGCGTCATCAAAGGGTACCGTCAGCTTACCGGCAAGGCCCCGGTGATGCCCAAATGGGCCTTGGGCTTCTGGCAGAGCCGCGAGCGTTACAGCACCCAGGAAGAACTGGTGGAAACCCTGGCCGAAATGCGCCGCCGCCACATTCCGGTGGACAATATCGTTCAGGACTGGCAGTACTGGCCCGATGACCAGTGGGGCAGCCATGAGTTTGAAGCTTCCCGCTATCCCGATCCCGAGAAGATGCTGGACGACGTGCACGCCATGAACGGCCGTTTCATGATTTCCGTCTGGCCCAAGTTCTATACCAACACGGAACATTACAAGGAACTGAAGGCCGCAGGATATGCCTACACCCATGCCGAGGACGACGGCCTGGTGGACTGGCTGGGCTACAAGCAGAGCTTCTACGATGCTTATGCCCCCGGTGGCCGCAAGATGTTCTGGCGCCAGATGGACGAGAGTCTTTACAGCAGATTCGGCAAGAAGATCGACGCCTGGTGGATGGACGCTTCCGAGCCCAATCTCCGTGACTGTCTGCCCATGGACTATTTCAAGTGGCTCCTCACGCCCAATGCCTTGGGGTCTTCTACCGAATACCTGAACGCCTATGCCCTGGTTAACGCGCAGGCCATCTATGAAGGCCAGCGCAGCGTGGACCCTGACAAGCGCGTCTTCCTGCTCACCCGCAACGGCTTTGCCGGCCTGCAGCGCTACAGCACGGCTTCCTGGAGCGGCGACATCGGCACATCCTGGACCGACATGCGCATGCAGATGGCCGCCGGCCTGAACTACTCCATGAGCGGCATCCCGTTCTGGGGAATGGATATCGGCGGTTTCTCCGTGATGAGCAAGTTCTACGATGCCGCGAATGCCGATGAATGGCAGGAACTGCAGACCCGCTGGCATCAGTTCGGCACCTTCGTGCCGCTGTTCCGCACCCACGGCCAGTGGCCCCGCCGCGAACTCTGGAACATCGCTCCGGAAGGATCGGCCGCCTACAACAGCATTCTCTGGTACATGCAGCTGCGCTA
Organism: Bacteroidales bacterium; assembly: GCA_017423025.1. Classification (GTDB taxonomy): domain Bacteria; phylum Bacteroidota; class Bacteroidia; order Bacteroidales; family UBA932; genus Cryptobacteroides. The sequence goes on along the minus strand of JAFPGC010000032.1, from coordinate 49,664 downwards.
CCGCCTGATGCCTTACCTCTATTCCCTGGCAGGAGGCGTTTACTATGAGGATGAAACCATCATGAGAGGCCTTCCTATGGATTATCCTACGGATCCCGAGGTGCGTGACCTGTCCGACCAGTGGATGCTGGGACCGGCCCTCATGCCTTGCCCGGTGTATGAATACAAGGCCCGCAGCCGCGAGGTTTACTTCCCGGAAGGCGGCTGGTACGACTTCTATTCCGGCAAGTTTATTCAGGGTGGCCGGCGCATGACCGTAGACGCTCCCTATGAACGCATGCCCCTGTATGTGCGGGAAGGCAGCATTGTCCCGATAGGTGATCTGGTGGAATGGACCTCTGATGAGAAGCAGGCGGAGCACATTACTTTCCTGGTGTACGCCGGCAAGGATGCCCACTTTACCTTCTATGAGGATGACGGTCTTACCTATGGTTATGAGAAAGGACAGAGCAGCCGCATCGACCTTCACTGGGATGATGATGCCCGCATTCTCACCTTGGATGAGAGGAAGGGCTCTTACCCCGGCATGACCAGGAACCGCACCTTCTCTGTGGGGGTCATAGACCCGGACAATCCGCTTCCTTTTGACCCGGACAACCTGAATGCCCTCTGCATCAACTACGATGGCCTGACTTGCAGAATTGGACTATAATGCAAAAAATAATATATGAAAACGTATGTAATCCCCGTTTTTGCCATGCTTTCAGCTAGTTTTCTTTCTTGTGCCTCCCGGAAGGGAGAAGTCGTAATCCCTGCCGATCAAGCTGTCGAAGCCAAGGTGGAGCAGGTTTTGAAAGGCATGACCCTCGAGGAGAAGGCCGGCCAGATGGTCCAGCTTTCCATCATGCTCCTTCAGGACGAAACGAACGAAGCCCTGGATCCTGCCAAATTGGACAAAATCATCGGCCAATACAAGGTGGGCTCCATCCTTAACGTGATGAATGACCACGCCCATTCCCGCGAGCATACCGCCCAGATGGTGAAAGACATCCAGGACAAGTCCATGGAAGCCATCGGCATTCCCTGCATCTATGGTCTGGACATGATTCACGGGGCGTCTTACCTCACCGACGGTTCCTTCTACCCGCAGGAGATCAACCTGGCCGCCACTTTCAACCGCACCTATGCGCGGATGATGGGCCACGCCATGGCTTATGAGACCCGTGCCGCCCAGGTGCCGTGGGTGTTCTCCCCGGTGATGGACCTGGGCCGCGATCCCCGCTGGCCCCGCATTTGGGAGAGCTTCGGTGAAGATCCCTATCTCCAGAGCGAACTGGCCCGCGAAGAGACGCTGGCCCTGCAGGGTGAAGACCCCAACCATATCGGCCTGGACAATGTGGCCGTTTCCATCAAGCATTTCATGGGCTATGGCGTTCCGGCTACCGGTAAGGACCGTACCCCGGCCATCATCGCCCCCAACGACCTTCGCGAGAAGTTCTTCGCTCCTTTCCTGGAGTGCTTCCGCGCCGGCGCCCTAACCGCCATGGTGAACTCGGCCTCCATCAACGGTGTTCCCACCCACGCCAATGCCATCCTGCTCAGCGGCTGGGTTAAGGAAGAACTGGGTTGGGACGGCCTGTTCGTGACGGACTGGGCCGATATTGACAACCTCTTCACCCGCGATCACGTGGCTGCCAACAAGCACGAAGCTGTGAAGATGGGCATCAACGCCGGTATCGATATGATCATGGATCCCTATGATCCCGAGTGCTGCAACGTGATTGTGGACCTGGTCAAGAGCGGTGATATTCCCATGTCCCGCATTGACGACGCCGTCCGCCGTGTCCTGCGCCTGAAGGTCCGCCTGGGCCTGTTCGAGAACCCCACCTGGGAGAAAGAGTATCTCATGTTTGGCTCCGATGCCTTCGCCCGCGAGTCCTATGACGCTGCCGTGGAGTCCGAGGTGCTGCTGAAGAACGAAGATGGCATCCTGCCTCTCAAGGGTACGGAGAAAATCCTGGTTACCGGTCCCAATGCCAACAGCCTGCGCACGCTCAACGGCGGCTGGAGCTACACCTGGCAGGGTGCGGCCGATGACTATGCCCCTCAGTATAATACCATCCTGGAGGCTCTCCAGAGACGTTTCCCCGGCAAGGTGAGCTATGAGCCCGGTATCCAGTACCTGCCCGGCGATGACTGGCAGGCCGAAGATGCTTCCGGCATTGCCAAGGCCGTTTTGGCTGCTGCCAAGGCCGATGTCATTGTGGCCTGCATTGGTGAGAACACCTATTGCGAGACCCCCGGCAACATGGACGACCTCAATCTGTCGGCCAACCAGAAGCAGCTGGTGAAGGCCCTTGCCGCTACCGGCAACCCCGTCATCCTCATCCTCAATGAAGGCCGTCCCCGCCTCATCGGAGACATCGAGCCTCTGGCCAAGGCCGTGGTGGACATCATGCTTCCCTCCAACTACGGCGGTGAGGCCCTGGCCACCCTGCTGTCCGGAGACCGCAACTTCTCCGGTAAGCTGCCCTTCACCTACTCCAAGCACATCAATGCCCTGCATACCTACGACTACAAGGTTTCCGAGCACCGTGAAACCATGTCCGGCTCCTACAACTACGACGCCATCATGGACGTGCAGTGGCCCTTCGGCTTCGGCCTCAGCTACACCACCTTCGAGTACAGCAATCTCAGGGTGAACAAGGCTCAGTTCGGCCCGGATGACGTGCTCAAGGTGTCCGTGGACGTAACCAATACCGGCGATATTTCCGGCAAGGAATCCGTCCTGGTTTACAGTTCCGACCTGGTGGCTTCCATCATCCCCGAGGTCAAGCGCCTGCGCGCCTTTGACAAGGTGCAGCTGGTGCCCGGTGAGAAGCAGACCCTCACCTTCGAGATTCCCGCCTCCCGTCTGGCCTTCGTAGGCGCAGACGGCAAGTGGCGTCTGGAAGAAGGTGATTTCCGCATCTCCTGCGGAGGCTTGGGAGTCATGACCCATTGCGACAAAACCAAGGTTTGGGAAACGCCCAATATCTAATGGATACTAGAACCAATCTTTTTTTGCAGGAGGTCAGGGAGAACCTGACCTCTTGCATCTTGCCTTACTGGCTCAAGCTCAAAGACCCCCGCGGAGGCTATTACGGGGAAGTGGCGGCCGATGGAACCGTGCTTTACGATGCCCCGCGCGGCGTCATCCTGAATGCCCGCATCATCTGGTCTTTTGCGGCGGCTTATCAGGCCTTGCACGAAACTTCTTACCTGGTGGCGGCCGTTCATGCCCGGGACTATTTCCTGGAGCATTTCTGCGACCATAAGTACGGTGGCGTATACTGGAGCGTAGATGCGGAAGGGGAGCGCCTGGACACCAAGAAGCAGCTCTATGCCCAGGGCTTTGCCATCTACGGCCTTAGCGAGCTGTACAAGGTGACCCGCGACGACGAAGTGCTCAAGAATGCCGTGAACCTGTACAAGGTGGTGGAGACGTATTTTGCCGATAAGGAAAACGGCGGATACATCGAGGCGCTGGCCCGGGATTTCTCCCCGCTGGAAGATATGTCCCTGAGCGCCCACGACATCAACGCCGACAAAACCATGAATTCCCACCTGCACATCCTGGAGGCGTATGCCAACCTGTACCAGGTGTGGCCGGACGAGGAGCTGAAAGGGGCCGTGGAGAGGCTTCTGGACATTATCGGCACCAAAGTCATGGCGGCCGACGGGCACCTGCAGCTTTATTTCACCCGGGACTGGAGCGTGATGCCGGGCGGTGTTTCCTACGGCCATGACATCGAAACGTCCTGGCTGGCGCTGGAGTGCGCCTTCGCCCTGAAGGACCTGGACATTGTGAACCGCGTGCGCCCCTGGGCTCTGGCCATGGGCAAGGCCGGCAACGAGGGCCTTCTGGCCGATGGTTCCCTCCGCTACGAGAAACTCCTGGACGGCAGCTTTGACGATTCCCGCCAGTGGTGGGTGCAGGCCGAGACCGTGGTGGGCAACCTCTGGCTCTGGAAATACCATTCCGACCCCCAGGGGGCCGAAAGGGCCCTGGCGGCCTGGAGTTATATCCGGGACCATCTGGTAGACCGTGAGGCCGGCGAATGGTGGTGGGCGGTGCTTCCGGACGGAAGCCTGGACTTGTCCCAGCCCAAGGCGGGTTTCTGGAAGTGTCCTTACCACAACACCCGCATGTGCCTGCAAGTGTTATCTGTATTCCCGGCTTGACCGGGAATCTTTTTTTTCTTACATTTGTAAGGATAACACTGTATAACTATGGCTAAACTCTCGGAAAAAATAGGATATGCCCTGGGAGACGCCGCCGCCGGCGGAATTACCTGGAAGGTCATGTCCATCGCTTTCCCCTTCTTTTTCACCAATGTTTTCGGCCTTACCGTGGCCGATGCGGCAGCGCTCATGCTGGTGGCCCGTCTGTTCGACGTGGTCACGGACCCTATGATGGGCGCCATCGCAGACCGCACCCAGTCCCGCTGGGGCACCTATCGGCCCTGGCTTATTTTCGGAGCCATTCCGCTGGGGCTGGTGTTTGCCCTCCTGCTCTATACCCCGGATCTGGGGCCTGTGGGCAAGCGGGTTTACGCCTATGCGATGTATCTTCTGATGATGGTGGTTTATACGGCCGTCAACGTGCCCTACGGTTCGCTCCTGGGCGTGATGACGGACGATGACAACGAGAAGAACCAGTTCTCTTCCTACCGCATGGTGGGCGCCTATGCCATGGGCTTTATCATGCTCTTCTCCTTCCCTTATCTGCAGAGAATGGTGGGAGGAGACCCCAAGCATCAGTATGCCGTGCTGGGCGTACTGCTGGGTGCCGTCGCCGCTTTGGGAACCCTGGGCTGCGGCCTCCTCACCAAGGAACGCCTGAAACCCGTCCGCGCAGAAAAGTTCTCCTGGAAACCCTTTGCAGACCTGTTCAGGAACAAACCCTGGATTTACCTGACCCTCATAGGAATCTGCACCAATTTCTTCAACGGCTTCCGTTATGCGGTGGCGGCCTATCTGATGGAATACTGCCTTCACGGGGAAGTCACCGTCATGGGCCTGGTGATCAACTACACCGTATTCATGATGTTCGGAGAGGCTACCTGCATGGTGTTCGGAGGGCTGTGCCCCTGGTTCACCAAGAAGGTGGGCTCCAAGCACAAGGCCTTTGCCTGGGCGGCCATCATCTGTGCCGTTTCTTCCGTCCTGTTCTTCTTCATCCCCATGGATCCGGCCTGGATCTGGGTCATGATTGCCAATGTCATCATCACTTCCATCGGCATCGGCTTCTATTCCCCGCTCATCTGGTCCATGTATGCCGATGTGGCAGACTATGCCACGCAGAAGAACGGCACCTCCTCCACCGGCCTCATCTTCTCTTCCGGAACCATGGCCCAGAAGTTCGGATCGGCCATTTCCGGCGCCCTGGTGGCCATGCTGCTGGGTCTGGCGGGCTTTGTCTCCAATACGGATCCGGCTACCGGAGAGACCATCGTGAACATCACCAACGAGGCCTCGGTCCAGACCATGATCTGGTCCCTGTTCTCGTTGTTCCCGGCGGCCATCGCCCTGCTCATCCTTCTGCTGCTCAAGCTCTATCCCATCAAGAAGTAAGGATTATTCCCAAATAACCAAGGTCCTGTCCAGCCGGATGGCCTTAGGAGTTCCAGCTCTGCCGCTCACCCGGTAGAGCTGTTCTTCTTCCGGAGATACCAGGGCCGACAGGGCCGCATTCACGCGGGAGATGTTTACATTGAGCTCGTTGGAAAAGATGTCCATCAGTTTCTGGATGCGCCGGTCCACGTCGTCCGGGTTCAGGCTGCGCATGCAGCGGCGGTAGTCGGCCGTCATCTCGGCCCTGTAGTCGGAAATGTGTTTGAGCAGGATACCCTCGGGATGGCGCAGGAAAAGAAGAAGTACGGTCTTGGCCATGGGGCGGATTTTGAGTTCATCCGGGCCGATATAGACCCGCAGGGTGCGGGTGATGCGCACCAGGCCGGGCGCCGGAGCCTGGTAGCGGTCGCGGGCCTGCCGGACGAATCCCAGCAGATCCCGGGCTTCGCTTTCTTCGGCCGTCCCGTAGGATTCAGGATTCTCTTCCAGGGCGGCGAAACCCTGGTGCGAGAGGAAGAAAAGAGCCAGCAGCGCATCGTTTGTCATACTGCAAAGATACGCAAACGACAAACAAAAACCGCAGGTAAAAATACCTGCGGTAAGTGTCTGATGCAAAAGCTATTACCAACGATCTTCGTCGGAAACAGAGAGCTTTTTGCGGGCGTGGCGACGGCGGGCGCTGAGCACGCGGCGGCCGTTGGCAGAGGCCATGCGAGCGCGGAAACCATGCTTGTTCACACGCTTGCGACGGGAGGGTTGAAATGTTCTCTTCATGATATCTCTTTTTTATATTTTTCGCGTAAGGACTGCAAAGGTAGTAATTCTAAACGAAACTGCAAAATTATTTTTCGATGTGAATGACTAACTTTCCGTCATAATACGGGTCCTTCAGCCAGGAAGAGACGGGCCAGGTGTGAACTTTGCCCCGGGCCAGTTTGTGACGGGCCATGACCTGGGCAATTTCTTCGTTCACGTCGCCTCCCTTGAGGTAGAGAATCCCCTGGTCGTACCGGCCTTTTACCCAGGGATAGAAGTTGGGCAGGGAGGCCACCGCGCGGGAGACCACGAAGTCAAAATTAAGGCCCAGGGATTCGGCACGGGCGTTTACCACCTGCACGTTGTCCAGTTTCAGGGCCTGGGATACGGCCTGGGCTACGATGGTTTTTTTGTTTACAGAATCGCACAGGATGAAATGGGCCTGGGGATACAGGATGGCCAGGGGAATGCCGGGGAAACCGCCGCCGGTTCCCAAATCCAGGACATCGGCTTTGGCAAAGGCTTCTTCCACTCCGGGTACCGTCAACAGGTACCGGGCAATGGCCAGGGAATGCAGGACGTGATGGTCGTAGAGGCCGTCAATATCCTTTCTGGAGATCACATTGATCTGGGCGTTCCATTCGCGGTACAGGTGATCCAGCGCCAGGAATAATTCTTCCTGCCGGGTCGTGAGGGCGAAATCGGCCTTGATAAAAGCTAAGAAATCGTTCCCTGTCATTCCACTTCCCCCCTTACCATCATTTGGGCCAGGTGCTGCTTGCCCCGGCGGATGCGTGTGCGCACCGTATTCAGTTCCAGGTCCAGTTCCTTGGCAATCTCTTCGTATTCCAGCTCTTCTATCATGTACTTGATCATCACGTCTTTGTACAGGGAAGGGAGCTCGTCGATGAAGCCCATCAGGCGCTCGTGCACCTCGTCATTGATGATTTCTTCCTCCGGGGTATAGTCCGTGAGCGGGGTACTGCTTTCGGGATGTTCGGCCCCCGCCTTGAGCAGGATGCCTTCCTTCTTCTCCGTTTCCCGCTTGATGCTCTCCAGGTGGTCCAGCGCCGTACGGGTGGCGATGGTGAGCAGCCAGGGGCGGAATTCCCGCTCCGTGTCAAAGCCCTGCAAGGCGCTGAAAGCTTTCTGGAAGCTCTCCAGCACCACGTCGTCCACATCGGCCTTCCAATGGAAATAGCCGCTTACGCGTCCGCGAACAGCTTTTTCGTGAATCTGGTACAACATGCGGAAGGCCATCTGGTCTCCCTGCATGGCTTTCTCCACCAACTCTTTTTCTTTGCTCTCCATATCTGTTAATGGGCTTCCAGCCAATTGTTTCCGCTGCTGCATTCCACCGTGAGCGGAACCGACAGCTTGATGACATTCTCCATCACGTCTTTCACCAGTTCCTGCAGCTGCGGCATTTCGGCGGCAGGGGCCTCGAACAGCAGTTCGTCGTGAATCTGCAGCACCATGCGGCTCTTGAGGCCGCTTTCCTTGAGCCTTCGGGCCACGCCAATCATGGCCAGTTTGATGATATCGGCCGATGTGCCCTGGATGGGGGCATTTACCGCGTTCCTTTCTGCCAGTGCCCGGACGGTGGCATTGCGGGCCGATATGTCCGGCAGATACCGTCGGCGGCCGAAGAGGGTTTCCACATAGCCGTTCTCGCGGGCGAAGGCTATGCTGTCGTCAATGAAACTGCGGATGGCGGGGAAGGCAGCGAAATAATCGTCTATGAGGGCCTTGGCTTGTGTTCTGGGCAGGTGCAGCCGCTGGGCCAGGCCGAAGGAAGAGATGCCGTACATGATGCCGAAGTTGGCCGTCTTGGCCATCCCTCGCTGCTCCCGCGTCACTTCCTCCACCGGGATCCTGAAGATCTTGGCGGCGGTGGCGGCGTGTACGTCCACCCCGTCGCGGAAAGCCTGGGTGAGGTGGGCGTCACAGCTCAGATGGGCCATGATGCGCAGCTCGATCTGGGAATAGTCGGCACTGACAATGAGGCCGTCCGGAATGCCCGGAACAAAGGCTTTGCGAATCTCCTTTCCGCGCTCCGTACGCACCGGAATGTTCTGCAGGTTGGGATTGGAACTGGACAGGCGGCCGGTGGCCGTAAGGGCCTGGTTGAAGGTGGTGTGCACCCGGCCGTCCTTCTCCGAAATATACGAAGGGAAGGGCTCTATGTAGGTGGACAGCAGTTTCTTGACAGCCCTGAATTCCAGAATCTCATCCACTATGGGATGCCGGTCCGCTATGGCCACCAGCGTGGCTTCGTCGGTGGTATACTGGCTCTTGTTGCCGCTCTTTTTGGCCTTGGGGTCCAGCTTGAGTTTGTCAAACAGAAGGTCTCCCACCTGCTTGGGGGAGGAAATGTTGAGGGTGGGCTCATCGGCCATTTCCCGGATGCGGGCCTCGCGTTCCGTGAGTTCTTTGCGCAGGTCATCGGCAAAGACCCTGAGCTGCGCCATGTCCACCTTGACTCCGTCCCTTTCCATCTGTGCCAGCACCTTGGCCAGCGGCTCTTCCATGGTGTCGTAGAAGGCCGGGAGGTTTTCGCGCAGCTTGTCTCCCAGGGGAATGAGCACCGCCGCTTCCTTCAGACGCGGGGAGTCGTCTTCCTCGGGAACCTCGTCAAAGAGAGACGCCGTCTGCACAGGGGCCGATGCTTCTTCCAGCGATACCCCCAGATATGTCTGCGCCAGGGCGGCCAGTTCGTGGCTGCGCTCCGGATTCAGCACATAGTGCATGAGCTCGATATCGTTCCACAGGCCTTCCAGGCTTATCCCTTCCTCTGCCAGCGTGTTGGCCATCTTCTTAAGATCCACCCCGTATTTGGCAATGGAGGAATCATGTAGAACGTCATTCCCGGCTTGACCGGGAATCTGGCAGACTAGACCATCGCTCGCCATAATCAGCTTTTTCCCAGCCAGAACCAGGCCCACCTTGCCAGTCTTTTGGGCGGCTTTGATGACCTCTGCAGGGGAGGCTTCTTTGTAGTTGAATTCGGGATGAGATGGCCGGTCGGGGCCGGCCATGACAGCGTCATTCCCGGTGCTCGTTCCTTCATTCCCGGTTCCCTTCCCGTCATTCCCGGCTTGACCGGGAATCTCTGTCGTCACTCTTCCTGCCAAATATTTCTTCAGGGAAGCAAACTCGTATTGGTCAAACAGACGTGCCAACTCGGACGTAAACCGCCCGGTGTAACGCATGTCTTCCAGCGTGACGGGGAGGTCCATATCGGTCTTGATGGTGACCAGAAGCTTGGACAGAGCCATATGTGGCTGGGCCTCGCGGAACATTTCCTGCTGCTTGGGGGAGAGTTCCTCGAGGTGGGCATAGATATTCTCCAGGGTGCCGTATTTGGCTATGAGTTTGGCAGCGCCCACTTCTCCAACGCCCTTTACACCGGGCACGTTGTCGGCCGTATCGCCGCAGATGGCCAGCATGTCAATGACCTGGGAAGGGCTGGAGATACCCCATTTTTCACAGAGGGCGGCGGAATCTACCAGTTCGGCCTCCGAACCGCTCTTGCCGGGCTTCAACTGGAAAGCGTGCGGGCCAATCAGCTGCCCGTAATCCTTGTCGGGCGTGACCATATACACATCCAGCTTTGCGGACGCAAACTGCGTGGCGGCCGATCCCAGGACGTCATCGGCCTCGAAGCCGGGAATGGTGAGGACGGGGATGTTCATACCCTGCACCAGCCGGGTCAGAGGCTCCAGGGCGTCAATTACCAACTGCGGGGTAGGGGGGCGGGTGCCCTTGTATTCCGGATACAACTGGTTGCGGAACGTTCCGCCCGGCGGGTCAAAAGCTACGGCCACGTGCGTGGGCTTGTCCCTTTCCAGCATTTCCAGCAGGTACTTGGTAAAGCCGTACAGGATGGACATATCGGCCCCCTGCGAGTTGATCATGGGTCTTCGCAGGAAGGCATAGTACATCTTGAACACCAGGGCGTGTCCGTCTATTAGGTAGAGTTTATCCATAGAACTCCAAAGGTACAAAAATTATTCTGCCCCGAAGCGATAAATGGTGATGGAACGGTAGGTTTCTTCCGGAAGGATTAAGCTGGAAGGGAAGTTGGGGTGGTTTACGGCATCGGGCCAGCCCTGTGCTTCCAGGACCAGGGAACTGCGGAAGCCCAGGGGCTTTCCGTTCTTGCCGGCTTCCCCGCCGTTAAAGAAATTGCCGCTGTAGAACTGAAGACCTGGCTGGTCGGTAATTACTTCTATTGTACGGCCGCTCACCGGATCCTGCACCTTGCAGGCCGTGCGCATCCCCTCTCCGTCCAGGCACCAGTTGTGGTCGTAGCCGTGACCGAAGCGGAGCTGTTCATTCTCTTCATTGATATACTGTCCTATGGCATGGGGCTTCCGGAAGTCGAAGGGAGTTCCTTCAACAGGAACAATCTCTCCCGTAGGAATGCTCAGGGAATCCACCGGGGTATAGGCCGATGCGCAGATGGTCATCAGATAGTCTTCCACCGTGCCTTCGCCCTCGCCACGGAGGCAGAAGAAAGGATGGTGGGTAATGTTGAAGGGCGTGATTTTGTTGGAGTTGGCCTCAATCTCCACCTTGAAGTCCGCGTCGGAAACCGAATACGTGAGCGTAATGGTGCGGTTGCCGGGGAAACCGTCCTGCCCGTTGGGGCATTCCAGGCTGAGGGTAAGGGACGTGGCGGAGGAAGATTCCACCGTCCAGGGACGCATGTCAATGCCTTTGAAGCCACCGTGCAAGGTGTTGACGCCGTTGTCATTGGCGTCGGTGTGCCAGGTTTCGCCCTCCACCTGGAAGGCGGCATTCCCTATGCGGTTGGCCACAGGGCCGACGGTAGCGCCCAGAAAACGCTCTCCGGGAGGAGCCACATAGGCCTGAAGGTTGTCGTGTCCTACTACTATATCGGCCCAGTTTCCGTGCTTGTCCGGGGTGTACAGGGAAACCACGCGGGCACCGAAATTGGTTATCTGGACGGTTAAATTCTCGCTTTTAAGGGTGTACAGATCAATGGGAACGCCTTCCACTTCTCCCTGGAAAGCCTTGCGGGGAATGAGCTTTACGGAAGGGGTGCAGCAGGACAGGGCCAGTGCGACCAGGCTAAGTGTCAGAATCTTTTTCATACTTATTCCATTAATTTCTTGTACTTGAATCGCTTGGGTTCGGCATCGGCCCCCAGGCGCATCTTGCGGTTGGCTTCATATTCCTGGTAGTTGCCTTCGAAGAAGACCACCTTGCCCTCTCCTTCATAGGCCAGGATGTGGGTGGCCACGCGGTCCAGGAACCAGCGGTCGTGGCTCACCACTACGGCGCAGCCGGCAAAGCCGTCCAGGCCTTCTTCCAGGGCGCGGATGGTGTTTACGTCCACGTCGTTGGTAGGTTCGTCCAGAAGGAGCACATTGCCCTCGTCCTTCAGGGTCAGGGCCAGGTGCAGGCGGTTGCGTTCACCTCCGGAGAGGACGCCGCAGAGTTTTTCCTGATCGGCCCCCGAGAAATTGAAACGGGACACCCAGGCGCGGGCATTCACGTCCCTTCCGCCCATGCGCACCCATTCCGAATTGCCGGCGATGGTCTCGTAAACCGTTTTCTCCGGATCAATGCTGCGGTGCTGCTGGTCCACATAAGAAATCTTGACGGTCTCCCCGATCTCGATGGTGCCGCTGTCCGGCTGCTCAATGCCCATGATGAGGCGGAAGAGCGTGGTCTTACCGGCACCGTTAGGGCCGATGACACCCACGATGCCTGCCGGCGGCAGTTCGAAGGTCAGATGCTCGAACAGGAGCTTGTCTCCATAGGCTTTGGATACGTCGGTGAACTGGATGACCTTGTTGCCCAGGTGCGGGCCGTTGGGGATATAGATTTCCAGGTTGGCTTCCTTTTGTTTGGCATCGGCCGCGGCCAGTTTTTCGTAAGCGCCCAGACGGGCTTTCTGCTTGGCCTGGCGGGCCTTGGGCGCCATTCGCACCCATTCGAGCTCCCGCTCCAGGGTCTTGCGGCGCTTGCTTTCGGCCTTCTCTTCCTGGGCCAGGCGCTTGGTCTTCTGGTCCAGCCACGAGGAGTAGTTGCCCTTCCAGGGGATGCCCTCTCCGCGGTCCAGTTCCAGGATCCAGCCGGCCACGTTGTCCAGGAAATAACGGTCGTGGGTAACGGCGATTACCGTTCCCTTGTACTGCTGCAGGTGGGCTTCCAACCACTGGATGGATTCGGTGTCCAGGTGGTTGGTGGGCTCGTCCAGCAGGAGCACGTCGGGCTCGCTCAGCAGCAGGCGGCACAGGGCAACGCGGCGGCGCTCGCCTCCGGAGAGTTCCTTGATCTTCTGGTCGGACGGCGGGCACTGCAGGGCGTCCATGGCGCGCTCCAGTTTGGAGTCAATCTCCCAGCCGTTCACGTGGTCAATCTTTTCCGTGAGTTCTCCCTGGCGCTCGATGAGGCGGTTCATCTCGTCGTCGTCCATGGGCTCCATGAACTTGAGGGAGATATCGTTGTATTCCTGAAGGATGTCCATAACCTCCTGCACGCCTTCCTGCACCACTTCCAGCACGGTTTTCTCCGGATCCATCTGGGGCTCCTGCTCCAGGTAACCAACGGTATAGCCCGGTGCCCAGACCACCTCTCCCTTGTAGGATTTCTCCACCCCGGCGATGATTTTCAGAAGCGTGGATTTACCGGAACCATTGAGGCCGATGATGCCAATCTTGGCTCCGTAGAAGAAGCTCAGGTATATGTCTTTGAGGATGACTTTGTTGTTGTGGGGAAGCACTTTTCCCACTCCGTTCATGGAGAAGATAATCTTTTCGTCGGCCATAGCAGTGTTATTCGTCCTGCTAAGTTAAAGAAAATCTGGGAAAATGCCTAATTCTCCCGGAACAGGTCGCGGGTGGGAAGTTGCGAATCGAAGCGGTCGCGCAGGTTCCTGCAGAGGGCGCCGGAATTGCGGGAGAAGCGGGAGCCTCGCCAGGTGGAGGTATTGGTCACGAAGATCCAGGTTTCCCCATCGGCATATTTCTTAATAAGGGCCGATGTGCCGGCGAAGGAGCCGGTGCGCGTCCATTCGCCTTCGGGGCGGCAGTCCAGCCAGCCCAGGCCGTAGGTTTCGTCGTCGTACCACACCGTCATCTGGCGGATGCTGAAAGGATCCAGCAGGTCCGGGACCGGGCCCACCCCGTCGATGGCGCTCACCAGACGCGCCAGTTCCACCACCGAGCCAATCCAGCCTCCAGCACCGTACAGGCCGGAAATGTAATTGCCTCCGTAGCAGCGCTGGACGGAAGCGTACTTCCCGTCGAACGAGGCGGTAGGCTGGTCGTCGGACTGGACGAAGTAGCGGGTTTCCCCGGGCAGGCGGTCTTCCAGATAATCGCCGCCCAGGCGGAAGCCGTGGCAGCCGGCGGGCTCAAAGACTTCCTTCTGCATGAACTCCTCGTAAGGCATCCCGGAGGCCTTCTCAATCACAAGGGAAAGCAGCAGGTAGCCGAAATTGGAATACTCCTGCGAGGTGCCGGGCTCAAACGCCAGGGGCCGGGCCACTTCCTTCTGAACCAGATAGTCCGAGGTCGGCGGTTTGGACAGGCCGTGGCGCTGCATGAACTTGAGGGTGGAGAACATCACGTCCCCGCCCCGGGAGGTGAAGCCTCCCTGATGACGCAGCAAGTGCTGCACCGTCATCAGATAATAATTGTCGTCCTTGATGTAGCGGTCGTATTCGTTCAAAACGCCAAACGGGCCGAAGACAGGAGTTTCAAGGAATACCTTTCCCTGCTCCTGCAGGCGCATGATGCCTATGGCGGTGAGGAGCTTGGAAACGGAGGCCAGGCGCATGGTGGTACCCGGGGTCATGGGGTAGGAGGCATCGGCACGTCCATACCCACGGGCGTAGAGGAGCGAATCGTTTCTCACGACGGCCAGTGCGGCGCCCTTCAGGGACCAGAAATTCATGAAACTGTCCACCACCTGGTCCATGGCAGGGAGGTGGGAAAGGTCGTTGACAATGGATTCGTTGAGGTTTTCCACCCAGGCTACGGGAATCTCCGGCTCGGCCTTCGTTTCCATGAAGGTCACGGCCTCTTCCCCCTGGCCGCGCAGGCGTAGCCAGAAACTGCCTCCCACCAGGATGGCGAGGGTCAGAAGGCCGTATATGAGCCGGGAATGATTCACTTCACCAGACCGGCGCGGCGGCCGAAGTCGATGATGAAATCGGCCGTTCCTTCAATGCCCAGCAGGGAACTGTCTACGCACAGATGGTAGTTGGAAGCAAGTCCCCAGGAACCGAAGGTGTAGTAGTTATAGTACGTTTCACGGGTGCGGTCCTTGCGTCGCATGAGCTTCTCGGCCTCGCGTTCCGACAGATGCTCATTTTCCATAAGCCGGCGGATTCGGTACTCTTCCGGGCCGCCCACAAAAACGTTCAGGCAGGGACGGTCGCGCAGGATGTAGTCAGCACATCGGCCTATGATGACGGCGTCTCCCTTGTCGGCAATGCTGCGGATGACCTCGCTCTGGATGTTGAAGAGTACGTTGTCGTTCACGTAGCCGTTGTCCAGATAGCTCAATCGGCCCGATGCAAAGAAACTGGAGACGGAGAACAGGCTCTTTTCCTCCCCTTTGGCGAAGAGGCTCTTGGAGTAACCGCTTTCCTCGGCGGCCTTGGAAATGAGTTCGTTGTCAAAAACCGGGATGCCCAGTTTGCGGCCGATGGCCTGCCCCACGAACCCGCCGCCGCTGCCAAAGCTCCGGCCCACGTTGATAATCGTATGCATGGTGTTTGTCATTCTGAACGAAGTGAAGAATCTATATCTGGCTTCCCAGGATATACGGATCGTCCCCGTCCTTGAGCTTGGCCAACTTCTTCAGCAGGCCGGCGGCCAGGATGGCCGTGATGACGGCGGCGATGGTATCGGAGATGGGGAAACTGTACCAGACACCCACCTCGGACTCCATCAGGGCCGGCAGGAGGTAGATGCAGGGCAGCAGGAACAAGAGCTGCCGGGACAGGGACAGGAAGATGGACTTCCGCACCATGCCCAGGCACTGGAATAGGTTGGTGGTTACCATCTGGAAACCCACGATGGGAAACACCACGTTCATCTTTTGGAGACCCCGGGCCGCCTTGTCTATGAGCACCGGGTCGTTGGTGAAAATCTCTACGGTGGGGACGGCCAGGAATTCGGACACGATGAAGCCGAAAACAGTGACTATGGTGCCCCACATGGCCGTTTTGAGGTACACCTCCCGCACGCGGCCGTACTGCCTGGCGCCATAATTATAGCCGGCAATGGGCTGCATGCCCTGGTTGAAGCCGAATACAATCATCACGAACAGGAAGGTGACGCGGTTCACGATGCCGTAGGCGCCTATGGCCAGGTCTCCTCCCCATTTGCCCAGCTGCTGGTTGATGAACAGTACTACGATGCAACTGGCCAGGTTCATCAGGAAAGGTCCCAGGCCGATGGCCAGGGAATCTGTGGCCACCTTCCAGTCCACCCGGAAGATTTTGAGCGAGCGCGGAATGTGGAGGAAACGGTCCTGGTCCAGGAAATACCGCAGCGTATAGCACAGGGACATGAACTGGCACAGGACGGTGGCGATGGCCGCTCCCTGGATGCCCATGTCCAGCACGAAGATGAAAACAGGGTCCAGGATGGCGTTGGATATCACCGTAAACAGCGTGAGCCCCATGGCCAGTTTGGGATTTCCCGAAGACCGCACCACGGAGTTGAGGCCGAAGTAAAGGTGTGTGACGGCGTTGCCGATGGCAATGATGGTCATATAGCTCCGGGCAAAGGGCAGAGTGGCGTCCGAGGCTCCGAAAAAGCGTAGGATGGGATCCATCCACAGAAGCGTGACCAGGGTGAAAAGAAGGCCCGTTATGATGTTGAGGGTGACCTCGTTGCACAGGACCTTGCTGGCGGCGGTATAGTTTTTCTGGCCCAGTAGCACGGAAATCATGGTGGCGGCGCCCACGCCCACCAGCGTACCGAAGGCGGTGGAAATGTTCATGAGCGGGAAGGTGACCGCCAGGCCGGCGATGGACAGGGACCCCACATCGGCAATGTGGCCGATGTAGATGCTGTCCACCATATTATACAGCGAAGACGCCGTCATGGCTATGATGCCAGGAACGGCGTACTGCTTGATGAGGGCGCCAATGGGCTTGGTGCCCAGTTCGGTAGGGACTGCGCTTGAGCCCATATCTTAATTCAGACGGGTTAGGCTGACCAACTCCAGCTCAAACTCCAGGGGGGACCAGGCGGGAATGGTGCTGCCGCTTCCGGTGCTGGTATATCCGTGGGTGGAGGTGAAAACCACAATGGCTTTCTGGCCCGGGTATCTCATCTTGTAAAGACCACCCTTGAAACCGTCAATGAGGGACGAACTGCTTCCCATGGCAATGCTTTTCCACTCGGAGGCGAAAGTAATGGTTACCGGTTCGTAGCTCTTATCCCTGACGAACATACCGGCATCCTTGGCCGCTCTTTCCACCGTAGTGTCAAATAACTGCCCGTTGAGGAGGCGGCCGGTGTAGTTGATTTTGCCTTCGTCATTGGCTCCGCGGGGTTCTACGCCGCTGTTGATGAAAGCCGAGGTGTCACTGATGAAATAGAAAGTGCCATCGGCCTCTTCGTCAGTCTTGTAAGTAGAAGGGGCGACGCTGCCATATTTGCGCAAGACATAGCGGGTAAGGCTGTCTTTTTCGACATCAGCCACGTCGTCGGTCTGGCCTCTGAGGGTTACCCTATAGATGAGGGAAGCGGCGGAAGTCGCTGCATTCAGATACTCCTTCTCGGTTTTGTAGCGGCTTGTGGTCAGTAACCACGAGGGAACTACCGCCTGGCGGCTTCCTCCCACGCGCATTCCCTTGAGGAGGGCGTCAAAACCGGCATAGCTGCTCCCTTCTCCAGTGCTCTGGAAGCGGGGACCGTAATAGTTACCCTTGACGTAAGTGCCCAGCTGTTTGGACAGAGTGGAATCGGTTGTGGAAGAAATGACGCCGTTGAGGTTGCTGATGGTCACCTCTACGTAGGTATAACTCTTGGAATCATCCCAAAGGTCTCCCGTGCCGGGATTGTCCTGCAGGATGTACAGACCATCGGCATTGGGGTCAATGCCGGGATGGTATTTGTCCATCCACAGACTCAGGTATTGGCGGGCCACTTCTCCCGAAGAGGGCGTGTTTTCTTTGGCACATCCCATGAGCGCGAAACCCAGGGCGGCTAATAGGAGATATTTAGTTTTCATTGCTTATATTTTCTATCCAAAAGTAATAGGCCAGGGCACTTCTTGCAGGAATCGTGCCTTTCTGGGAACCGCCATAGCCATATTTTCCGGTGAAGAGGATATAACCCTCATCCATGGGCTGTACGCCCACCAGGCCTGCGGCCAGGCCGGGCAGCAGGGATTTGTCCAGCGTAAGGGTGTCCAGCTTGTATCGGGATTCGTCGGTAAGTTTCCAACCGGCCTCTTTGGCCAGTTCCCTGGAGTTGGTAGCCACCAGGTTCGTGAAAGACAAGCTGGTACCGGAGAAGATGAAGCACCCGTAGTACAGCGCCACTTGACCGCCCCAATCCAGCGAATCGGTGCGGTGGAGGGTGGCATCCAGCGTGTCGTGCAGGTTCAGGCGGTAGGCCCCTTCGTTACGGACCAGGGTGGCGGTGGCGTCCCGGCCCATATTGGTCGATATGAAACTCTCAATGTTGCTGGTCTGCTTGTCATAAGTGGTCTGCAGCGACTGCTTGGTGCAGGCTGCAAGAAGAAGGACCAGGAGGATGACGGAGCTTCGCTTCATGAGAGATAGTCGTTTAATATTCTTTCCAGATAGGAACGGAGTCCCCTGGAGCGGGCAAAATCCTGTCCCGGGATAATCTTTCCTCCGGCTGCGTTTTCGTGTCCTCCACCGTGGAAGCAGAGTTGGGCCAGTTTCTGGGCCGATGTGCCTTTCTTGGACCGGATGCTTACGCGCCAGAAGGGACCGTCTTCTTTTACCAGCACGCTCAGGCGTACTTTCTCAATGGACAGCGGCACGTTGACCAGCCCCTCGGATTCTCCTTCGCGCAGGTCGAACTGTTCCTGGATCTTGCGGGAGAGAATCATGTAGGCGGCACCGCCCGGCAGGATGGTCAGCTGCTTGCTTTGCATATATCCCATCAGGCGCACCCGGTTTTCCCGGTAACACCAGTACAGCTTTTGCAAAAGGATGTCGCGGTCTACGCCAGCTCCGATGAGTTCCGAAGCCATTTGGAAAGTAGTAGGGAAGACCGAATTGTTGTAATTGTTGGTATCCGTGGTCATTCCGGCCAGGAGGGCTTCGCCCGCGGCCTTATATGCCGGAGACTGTTCCGCCATACCAGGTTTCACGGGGAATCCCAGCTTCTTGAGAACCCAGTACAGGAGTTCCGATGCCGAGGAAATGTCCGGCGTGGAAATGACCAGGTCGAAGCTCTGGAGGTCCGGATTGAGGTGATGGTCAATGAGGACCTTGCGGGCCGATGATTCCCGAAGCGGTTGCATCAGGGCTTCCGTGCGGTCGAAGGTGTTGGCGTCCAGCAGGACTATCAGATCGGCCTTTTTTATGGTCTGGATGCACTTCAGGGGCTGCCGGTCGTGAAAATAGTACGGGATGCCTTCGGCCAGGAGGAAACGCAGATTTTCCGGAGGGGTGTCGCTGAACAGGCAGCTGACCTCTTTTCCCATGCTTTCCCTCAGGAAGAGGCACAGGGCGGCGGTGGAACCCAGGGCGTCACCGTCGGCATGGGTATGCCCCACCACAACCACCCGGTAGGCGGCTTCCAGCAGGGTTTTCAGCTTTGTAATTATCTCTTCCGTAAGGACAAGCATGTACAGGACCAATTTGCGATGGCAAATTTACAAAAGATTATTGCTTTTGAGAAATCATTTTTTTAACTTTGTCGGAAGTTTAGGAAATTATAAAACACTAGAATAATGAACAAATCAGTCAAAATCGCAATTGAGTGCGCCCTGGCAGCCCTTATCGTCCTTCTTGCCTGGCTTACGGTCAAGAGTGTTCAAAAGCCGGTCAAGTTTAACAAAGAGGTTGCCGCCCGTTCTCAGGTGGCCATCCAGCGTCTGAAAGACATCCGTACCCTTCAGGTTGCCTTCAAGAGTGAAACCGGTCGTTTCAGCCCCACCATGGACTCCCTCAAGATGTTCTATGAAGGTGGTAAAATGGCTATCGTGATGCAGATCGGCTCCATGGACGACTCTGTGGCTGTTGCCAACACCGAGGCCATCAAGAAGGCCAACAAGAAACTTAAACCCGAGCAGATGCTCGAGAAACTTCAGGAAGCCTACAAGCAGGGTACTCCCGTGGTGTATTCTGTCACTACCCAGGTTCCCGTGAAGGACACCCTCTTCACCAACCGTCCGGACTTCCACATCGACTCCTTGGCCTACATCCCGTTCTCCGGTGGCGTCAAGACTGAAATGGAATCCACCATCAAGATGGTTTCCGGTGTTCACGTTCCCTTGTTCGAGGCCCGTATGCCTTACAAGGCTCTGTGCAAGGGGCTGGACAACCAGCTCCGCATCAACCTGGATGCCGAACGTAAGGATCAGAACAAGTACGAAGGCCTGCAGGTAGGTAGCGTTACCGCTCCTAACAACAACGCCGGTAACTGGGAGTAGTTTTCCTGTATGGAAGGCTCCAATACAACTTTTACAGGGATATCCATTCAAGTCTCCTTGAGTGGATATTCTTTTAAGGTGCAAACCGAAGAAGGGGTCCGCATGTCAGACTGGCTGGGTGCGGAAACCCTTTTCACCACCCCGGAGTTCCAGCGCCGCTACGAGAAAGTGGCCGTGTCGCTTCTTACCCCCAAGGTCTGTCTGGTACCGGAAGTCTTCTTTGAGCCTTCCCGTGCCCGGGCTGCCCTGGAGGAACTCTGCACCCTGGAAGCGGCCGATTTCGTAGAAACCGTCCCCGTGCCTTCGCAAGCCTCCTTGCTGGTGTTCAGCAATTCCATAGGCGAGTCCCTTTCCAAAGTGATAGCCCAGACAGTGCTGCCCGTTTCGGGAGAGCCCGTCCGGGTATTGCCGGAGATGTATTATCTCCTGCGGCAACTGGAAACCCTCACGGAATACAACAAGATTGTGGCCTCCTGGGCCGACGGGTATCTCCATCTGGTCATTGCACAGGGCAAGAGCCTGCGCCTGGCCAATGTATTCCAGGCTCCGGACTTCACCACTGCCCAGTATTTCCTGTTCCTGGGCCTCAAGCAACTGCAGCTTAATCCGGAAGTGTCTACGGTTTGCTTCCGCACACCGCTCACCTCCGAGGCCCGCATGTCCCTGTACCGCTATTTCAAGGGCGTAGTACAATTATAACAACATGCGAATCATTGGCGGAAAACTCAAAGGAAAAGTGATTCTGCCACCGGCAGGATACAATGCGCGTCCCACCACGGACTTTGCCAAGGAAGGTCTGTTCAATATCCTGGACAACGAATACGAATTTGAGGATCTCAAGGTGCTGGATCTCTTCGGAGGCACCGGCTCCATCGCCTTTGAATTCGCTTCGCGGGGTGCGTCCCGCGTCTATTGCGTGGAAATGGCCCGCGAGAATGCTAGCTTCATCAAAACGGAGGCGGACCGTCTGGGGCTTTCCAATGTAACCATGGTGCGGGACAATGTCTTCGACTTCCTGCCCATCTGCCGCGAAAAGTTCGATATTATCTTTGCCGATCCGCCCTATGCCCTGGAGGGACTGGAAACCCTTCCGGACCAGATTTTTTCCCTGGACCTGCTTCATCCGGGCTGCTACTTTATCCTGGAGCACGGGGACGAGCATTCTTTTACGGAACATCCCCATTTCAAGAAGGAAAAGCACTACGGCCGGGTCCATTTTACTTTTTTCGAATAAACTATGATCTCCTTCCTCATCAGCATTGTGGCCCTGATTCTGGGCTATCTCATCTATGGTAGAATCGTAGACCGTGCCTTCGGCCCCGATCCTCGCCGGAAAACACCGGCCATTGAGATGCAGGACGGCGTAGACTACATCCCCCTTCCTACCTGGAAAGTGTATATGATCCAGTTCCTCAATATTGCCGGTACGGGTCCCATCTTCGGTGCCATCATGGGTGCCAAATTCGGCCCGTCCAGCTATTTGTGGATTGTCCTGGGCTGCATTTTTGCCGGAGCCGTGCACGATTATATGTGCGGCATGCTTTCCGTGCGTCACGGAGGTGCCGGGTTCCCGGATCTGGTGGGAGACTATCTGGGCAAAAGGACCCAGCGGGTGATGCTGGTGTTCTCCATCGTGCTGCTCCTGCTGGTAGGAACGGTGTTCGTCTACAGCCCGGCCCTTATCCTTGGAGACATTGCCGGAGACGGTAGCCGCGGCTCCATCATGCTGTGGGTGGGCATCATCTTCTTCTATTATCTGATAGCTACGCTTCTGCCCATCGATAAGCTTATCGGCAAGGTATATCCCATCTTTGCCGTGGCGCTGCTCTTCATGGCGGTTGCCCTTATGGTCTGCCTCTTCATCAAGTGGCCCACGCTGCCGGAACTATGGGACGGCCTGGGCGGCTGGTCCGAAAAGGCCGGCCTTAAGAACCAGCCCATCTTCCCTTGCCTGTTCATTACCATTGCCTGCGGAGCCATTTCCGGCTTCCATGCCACGCAGAGCCCGCTCATGGCTCGATGCATCCGGAACGAAAAACTGGGAAGGTCCGTCTTTTACGGCTCCATGATTACGGAAGGTTTCGTGGCCCTTATCTGGGCAGCCGTCGCTTCCTGGTTCTTCTTCTCCGGCGGTGCCGAGGAAGTGGGTTCCAGTATGAGTGCCGCGGCACCTGCCGTGGTAACCAAGGTTTCGGAGAACTGGCTGGGTCTGATGGGTGGCATCCTGGCCATCCTGGGCGTGGTTGCGGCCCCCATTACTTCCGGTGATACGGCTTTCCGCAGTGCCCGTCTCATTGTGGCCGATTTTGTCAAACTGCCCCAGAAGGACATTCACAAGCGCCTTGCCATCGCCATTCCGCTCTTTGCCGCATCGGCCTTCCTGCTTTGGTATAATATTGCCGATGCCAACGGCTTCAACGTTATCTGGCGTTACTTTGGCTGGAGCAACCAGACGCTGGCCGTGTTTATGCTCTGGACGGCTACCGTCTATCTGTATCGCACCAAGGGGGGGCGCTGGTATCTGATTACCCTGCTGCCGGCCCTGTTCATGACCTCCGTGTGCGTCACCTTCATTATGGTGGATAAAATCGGCCTGCGTCTTCCCCAGACGCTGGCACCCCTCATTGGCGTAATCACCTTTGCGATTTCGTCCTTTTTATTCTATCTTTGGAGAACTAGAAGTAAATAATAATAGATGAATAGGTACCCTCCTGAGACCGTAGCCGCCCATGCTCGTGAATGGGAGGGGCCCGCCGCGAAGCGGTGGGAGGGATAGGACCGAAGGTCCGTAGTCTCAGGAGGGTACCTATTCATCCGAATTGATAACTACACAATTAATAGATATGCTAGACAAAGAAAGAGGACTGTACGTTGCGCATTCTGCGAACGGCCCCATTTCCCTTCAGGGCAAGATGGCTTGCCGCCATGGACTCATCGCCGGCGCCACCGGTACCGGTAAAACCGTAACCCTACAAGTGCTGGCAGAGACTTTCAGCCAGGCCGGCGTGCCCTGCTTCATGGCCGATATGAAAGGGGACCTCAGCGGTATTTCGCAGACGGGTAAACTCTCGGGCTTTATCGAGAAGCGTATGCCGGAATTCGGAATTGAGAATCCTCAGTTCCAGAGCTGCCCGGTGCGTTTCTTTGACGTATACGGAGAGCAGGGACATCCCATGCGTTCCACCATCTCCCGGATGGGTCCCGAAATGCTGGGCCGCCTGATGGACCTCAACGAGACCCAGACCGGGGTACTCAATATCGTCTTCAGGATTGCCGATGACAACGGCCTCCTCCTCATCGACCTCAAGGATCTCCGCGCCATGCTCAACTTCGTGGGGCAGAATGCGGCCGAATATACCACCCAGTACGGCAATGTGACATCGGCCTCCGTGGGGGCCATTCAGCGCGCCTTGCTGGCTCTGGAGAACCAGGGTGCAGACCTTTTCTTCGGAGAACCGGACTTTGACATTTACGACCTCCTGCAGTGCGAGGCCGGAAGAGGCATCATGAACGTGCTGGCGGCCGATAAACTCATGCTCCAGCCCAAGCTCTATTCTACCTTCCTGCTCTGGCTGCTGTCTGAACTCTATGCCACCCTGCCCGAGGTAGGGGAGATGGACCTTCCCAAGCTGGTGTTCTTCTTCGACGAGGCCCACATGCTGTTTGAAGGTACTTCCAAGGCCCTTACGGACAAGATTGAGCAGGTTATCCGCCTCATCCGTTCCAAGGGCGTGGGTATCTATTTCATTACCCAGAGCCCTACGGACATCCCGTCCAACATCCTGGGCCAGCTGGGCAACCGTGTGCAGCACGCCCTTCGCGCCTATACGCCGCAGGACCAGAAGGCCGTCAAGGTGGCAGCCGACACCTTCCGCCCCAACCCGGAATTCAAGACTTACGACACGCTTCTGGAACTGGGAACCGGCGAAGCCCTGGTCTCCTTCCTGGACGAAAAGGGTACTCCGGCCATCGTGGAACGCGCCAAGATCCTCTTCCCGCTAAGCCAGATTGGCGCCATCACGGAAGACCAGAGGGCCGATCTTATCAAGCGCAGCCGTCTCTACGGCCGGTATGATCATTCCATCGACCGCGAAAGTGCCTATGAACTGATTACCGCCGCCACCCTGGAGGCCGAGCGCCAGAAGGCAGAGATTGAAGCCGCCGCAGAGGCCGAGAAGCAGGCCGCCATCCAGGCCAAGGCCGATGCCAAAGCCGCCAAGGAGGCCGAAAAGGCCGCGAAGGAAGCTGCCAAGAAGAAGTCCAACGGCATCGGTGCCAAGGTACTGAAGTCCGTGCTCACCGCCGTCACCGGCGTGGCTGCCGCCGCTGCCGCCGACGCCGTTACGGGCAAGATTACCGGCAAGAAGTCCACCTCCAAGACTTCCACCGGCGAGAAAGTGGTCAAGAAAGCCACCCGCAGCGCCACCAACACCCTCACCAAGGAACTCACCCGTTCCATCCTGGGGAACCTGATCAAGTAACTATCGGCCCATTATAAATCAAGGGGTGCACTTCCAGGTGCACCCCTTGTTGGTTTTGTTGGAAAGAGTTTGTACATTTGTGGAAACTGACCACACCATGTACAGGCCGGGCAGTATCATTTCTTTTTTTACGTCCCTGTACCGGGACGGTTTCCGCAACATGACCTGGGGTAAGCCTCTGGTGTGGCTTATCCTGCTCAAGCTCATCATCCTTTTCGGCATTCTCCGCGTCTTTTTCTTCAAGCCCGCCATGAGAGGACTCACGGACGAGCAGAAGAGCGAAAAGGTGGGCAATGTCCTGACACAACCACATCACACCGATACACTAAACTTATTAACCGATTAGCTTATGGATGTTGTCGTTTGGTCGCGAATCCAGTTCGCGATGACAGCCGCTTACCATTGGCTGTTTGTCCCGCTCACCCTGGGCCTGGCCCTGGTGATGGCGGTGATGGAGACCCTCTACGTGGTCAAGAAAGACGAGTTCTGGAAAAAGGCCGCGCAGTTCTGGATCAAAATCTTTGCTATCAACTTTGCCGTGGGCATTGCCACCGGCATTATCCTGGAATTTGAATTTGGAACCAACTGGAGCAACTACTCCTGGTTTGTGGGAGACATGTTTGGCGCACCGCTGGCCATCGAAGGCATCCTGGCCTTCTTCATGGAAGCTACGTTCTTTGCCGTCATGTTCTTCGGCTGGAACAAGGTCTCGCCCAAGTTCCATCTGGCTTCCACCTGGCTCACCGGCATTGGCGCCACCATCAGCGCCTACTGGATCCTGGTGGCCAACGGCTGGATGCAGAATCCCGTAGGAACCACATTCAACCCTGAGACGGTCCGCAGCGAGATGGCCTCGGCGGCTGCTTTCTGGGAGGTTATTTCCAATCCCGTGGCTGTGAGCAAGTTCTGCCACTCCGTTACCAGCGGCTGGGTGACCGGCGGCATCTTTGTGGTGGGCGTGAGTGCCTGGTACCTGCTCAAGAAACGGCACGGGGAGTTTGCCAAGAAGAGCATGCTCATAGGCGCCATCGTAGGCCTGGTGGGTTCCGGTGCCGTGATGCTTTCCGGTGACTCTTCCGGCGTCCATGCAGCTGAATTCCAGCCCATGAAGCTGGCCGCGGCCGAAGGCCTGCGGGACGGTGGCAACGGCGCTGCCTTTACCATCATTCCCGGCATCCAGGTGCCGCACATGCTTTCCCTGCTGGCTACCCACGACTGGAACGGTTATGTGCCCGGCATCAACGACATCCTGAACGGCTACACGGACAACGACGGCAACGTAATCCCTTCCGTGGCCGATAAGATGGCCATGGGCCGCCAGGCTCTGGACGCCCTGGCCGTGTACCGCAGTACCGATGATCCGGCCATCAAGGCCGAAGCCCGCGCCATCCTGGACGCTAATGTACAGTACATGGGTTACGGCCATCTGGAGAAACCCGAGGACGTCGTTCCGCCGGTGGGCATCGTATTCTGGGCCTTCCGCTTCATGATCGGCCTGGGTATGCTTATCGCCCTGGTTCTGCTGCTTTGCCTGTTTGCCCTCTGGAAAGACAAACTGGGCCAATGGACCTGGCTTCTCTGGGCCTCCATCATCTGCATCCCGCTGGTGTATATCTGCGGTCAGAGCGGCTGGGTGGTGGCCGAAGTGGGCCGCCAGCCCTGGACCATCCAGGGCCTGCTGCCGGTGAATGTAGCCATCTCCAGCCTCAGTGCAGCAGCCGTGAAGACAACCTTCTTTGTCTTCCTGGCGGTATTTGCCCTGTTCCTCGTTATCGAAATCCGCATTATGATCCGCGCCATAGGCAAAGGACCCGATGTTGAACCCCTAAACAGCTAGGCTATGACTTACGAATTCTTACAGAACTACTGGTGGGTCCTGATCGCCCTGCTGGGTGGTCTGCTGGTGGCCCTCATGTTTGTGCAGGGCGCCAACCTGCATCTGGGAAACCGTGCCCTGAGCGACACCCAGAAACGGATGATCCTGAACTCTACGGGCCGGAAGTGGGAACTCACCTTTACTACGCTAGTCACCTTCGGCGGAGCCTTCTTCGCCTCCTTCCCGCTCTTTTACAGCACCAGCTTTGGCGGCGCCTACTGGGTATGGATCCTGCTGCTCATTACCTTCGTGTTCCAGGCCGTGGCCTATGAGTTCCAGAACAAGAAGGGAAACCTGCTGGGAGTAAAGGGCTTCCGCATTGCCCTCATGGTCAACGGCTTACTGGCTCCTTTCCTGGTGGGAACGGCCGTGGGTACCTTCTTCACCGGCTCCGACTTTACGGTCAATAAGATGGCCATTACGGACCCTTCGGCCCCGGTTATCAGTACGTGGGGGAATAATTGGCACGGGCTCGAAGCCCTGGGCCAGTACCATGCCGTCCTGCTGGGCTGCACGCTCATGTTCCTCGCCGCCATCCTGGGTTCTCTGTATGTCCTTAACAACGTAGAAGACGAAGGAATCCATGCTCAGATGCGCCGCAGCCTCAAGGTGGCTATCGGCCCTTTCCTTTTCTTTTTCCTGTCCTGGACGGCCATCCTGTTGAGCCGGCAGGGGTATGCCGTGTCTCCAGATGGAGTCGTTTCCCTGGAACCCTTCAAGTATCTGCACAACCTGCTGGCCATGCCGGTGGTACTGTGCATGCTGCTGGTCGGGGTAGTGCTCATCCTCTATAGCCTGTATCTGGGAGCTTTCAGTAAGTCCCGTAAGGGCATCTGGTTCGCCATGCCCGGTACCGTGCTGGTGGTCATGAGCGTGTTCTTCCTGGCGGGATTCAACGGTACGGCTTACTATCCATCCTGCACGGACCTCCAGAGTTCCCTGTACCTGGACAACAGCTGCTCCAGCTATTTCACCCTCAAGGTGATGGCCTGTGTTTCTCTCCTGATTCCTTTCGTGGTGGCCTACATAGCCTTTGCCTGGCACCAGATGGACAAGAAGAAGATCACGGCCGAAGAGATAGAAGGGACTCCTCACAAGTATTAGCCCGTGAAATGCAAGTGGTTGATTCTGATGTAGATACTAAAATTGCTAATTATAAAATACTTCCGTTTCACGGAGCCTATAGCCCTTTAGCTTTTGCTTCGTCCCAGAGCCGGTCCATCTGGGCCAGGGTCATGTCCTTGAGCTGGCGGCCGCTGCGGAGGGTTTCGGCCTCTACATAGTTGAAGCGGCGGCGGAACTTTTCACTGGAGCGGCCCAGGGCGGCCTCCGGGTCCACGCCATAGAGACGGGCGGCGTTGATGACGGCAAACAGAAGGTCGCCGAACTCCATCTCGAGCTGCTCGGGGCTGGCCGAAAGCGTGGCCTCCGTAACCTCGCCAACTTCTTCCTGTACCTTCTCCCAGACATCCTCCTTTTTCTCCCAGTCAAAGCCGCAGCCCCGGGCCTTTTCCTGCATGGAAAGGGCCTTGAGGATGGCGGGCATGGCCTTGGGGATGCCGCCCATTACGGTTTTGTTGCCGTCCTTTTCCTTGGCTTTCACCAGTTCCCAGGTATCGGCAATCTCCTTGGCCGATGTGGCCTTGCCGGCCTCGGGACCAAACACATGCGGGTGGCGGAACACCATCTTGTCGCACACCTTGTTGATGGAATCGGCAATGTCGAAGGCCCCTTCTTCCTGGCCGATGCGGGCGTAGAAGACCATGTGGTACAGCAGGTCGCCAATCTCTTTGGCCGTGCCCTGGCGGTCGCCTTCCAGGATGGTGTCGGAGAGTTCGTAAACTTCTTCTTCCGACATCGGCCTTATGGATTCCATGGTCTGGGCGGCGTTCCAGGGACATTTTTCGCGCAGGGCGTCCATGATGTCCAGCAATCGGCCGAAAGCCTGGATTTTTTCCTCTCTGGTGTGCATAGAAAATGATTTAGAGACGCAAAGATACAACATTTTATGCTATATTTGTCTCCGAAATGAACACGACAAACTTCATCAGCGCCCAGGAAGCCGTCCGCGCAGTACGCAGCGGAGACCACATCCACCTTTCCAGCATTGCCAGTGTCCCGCAGGTCCTCATAGAGGCTTTGTGCGCAAGGGGCCAGGAACTGGAAGACGTACATTTCCACCATTTTCATACGGAAGGCCCGGCACCCTATGCCGAAGGCGGCGCTTTCCTGGACCAGGGCTTTTTCATCGGCCCCAATGTGAGGGAAAATGTGGGGAAGGGCCTGGCCGATTATCTCCCCGTGAACCTGTACGAGACGCAGGCTATGTACCGCACCGGCGCGCTTCGTTGCGATGTGGCGTTGGTGCAAGTCTCTGAGCCTGTGGACGGTATGGTGTCCCTGGGTACCTCGGTGGACTGCTCCGTCGCCGCCCTGGAGGTGGCCCGCGAGCGCATCGCCGTGGTCAATCCCAATGTGCCCTTCGCCTACGGGGACCTGGTTCCCATCGAACGATTCACCGCACTGGTAAAGGCCGATACCCCCCTCATCACCAAAGAGTATTCCCAGCCCTCGGAGACGGACCAGGCCATCGGCCGCCATTGCGCGGAATTGGTTCCCGACGGGGCCTGCCTGCAGATGGGCATAGGTGCCATGCCCAACGCCATCTGCGCCTGCCTCAAGGACCATAAGCACCTGGGCCTGCATACGGAAATGTTCTCCGACGGGGCCCTGGAACTCATCCTCAAGGGCGTAATTGACAATTCCTGCAAGGTGATTGACACCGGCAAGGTGGTGGCATCCTTCCTGCTGGGCTCCCAGAAAGTTTACGACTTTGTGGACCGCAATCCCGCCGTGCTCATGAAGGAGATTGCCTATACCAACGACCCCTGGAACATAGCCCGCAATCCCGGCATGGTGTCCATCAACTCCGCCATCGAGATTGACCTCACCGGTCAGGTCTGTGCCGATTCCATAGGCACCCGCATCTATTCCGGTACGGGCGGCCAGCTGGATTTCGTGCGCGGAGCCAAGCTCTCCAAGGGCGGAAAGGCCATCATCGCCATGGCTTCGCAAACCACCAAGGGTTTGCCCAAGATAGTGCCCACACTCAAGCCCGGGGCCGGCGTGGTAACCCCCAGGGCCGATATCCAGTGGGTGGTAACAGAATTCGGCGCCGTGAACCTGTACGGGAAATCCCTCCAGGAACGTGCCAAGCTGCTCACCAGCATAGCCCATCCCGCTCATCGCGAGGCCCTCGAGCGTGCCGCCTTCGAGCGTTTCGGCCGATAATCAAAATCCCTGCCCTATGACCCTCCAGTTCCGTTCCCTCCTCAAGAAATGGGTTGCCACCAGTCTGATTCTCCGCATTTTCGTGGGGCTTGTCATCGGTGCCGTACTGGCACTGCTGGCTCCGGACTGGACCTGGATAGGAGTGTTCGGAAAACTCTTCGTGGGCGCCCTCAAGGCCATAGCCCCCGTGCTGGTGGCCATGCTGGTCATTTCCTCCATCGCCAAGGCCAACGGAGGGTTGGGCTCCCGCTTCGGAACGGTGATAGCCCTGTATCTGATAAGTACGCTGTCCGCCGCCCTGGTGGCGGTGGCGGGGAGTTTTCTGTTCCCGGTCACCCTCCAGTTGCAGGATGTGGTGGAAGCCAGCGCTCCCGCCGCCCTTTCGGATGTGTTCGGTAACCTGCTTGCCAACCTGGTCACCAATCCCATTACCTCCCTGGCATCGGCCAATTACATTGGTATCCTCTTCTGGTCCATCCTGGTGGGCCTGGGGCTCAAGATTGCGGCCACGCACAATACCATCCAGGTAGTGTCCGACCTGGCCGACGTAGTCTCCCTCATCGTCCGCTGGATCATCCAGTTCGCCCCCTTCGGCATCATGGGCCTGGTCTTCTCCGCCGTGTCGGAGAGCGGGCTGGAGATTTTCTCCACCTATGGCCGCCTCATCCTGGTGCTGGTGGGCTGCATGCTCTTCAATACCCTGGTCATGAATCCCGTGTGGTCCTTCCTGGCCACCGGCCGGAATCCCTATCCGCTGCTGTTGACCTGTCTTAAGGAGAGCGGTCTGCAGGCCTTCTTCACCCGTTCATCGGCCGCCAATATCCCCATCAACATGGCCCTTTGCAAGAAGCTGGAGCTGGATAAGGATTTCTATTCGGTCAGCATTCCGCTGGGTGCTACCATCAACATGAACGGCGCCGCCGTCACCATTACGGTGATGACGCTGGCCGTGGCGCATACCCTGGGCATCGAGGTGAGTTTCCTCAGTGCCGTTTTCCTGAGCGTGGTGGCCACGCTGGGTGCCTGTGGCGCTTCCGGGGTGGCAGGCGGCTCCCTCCTGCTCATCCCCATGGCCTGCTCCTTCCTGGGCATCGGCAACGACATCGCCATGCAGGCGGTGGCCGTGGGCTTCATCATCGGCGTGGTGCAGGATTCCGTGGAAACGGCCCTCAATTCCAGCGGCGACGTCTTCTTCACCGCCACGGCCGAATACCGTGAGTGGCGCAGGCTCAATGGAAAGTCCTAAATTTTTACTATCTTTGCAGGCTAAAACACAATTGCTATGGCAGAGAATACCCTCCTGGAAAAGGTGCTGAGCCTTCAGGACAAATACAAGAAGCTGGAAGAGCAACTGGCCGACCCCGCAGTGATTGCGGACATGAAGAAGTTTGTCCAGCTGAACAAGGACTACAAGGAATTGCAGCCCATCATCGCCGCCGGTCTCGAGTACGAGAGAATGGTGGAGGAGTTGGCGCAGGCCAAGGACATCCTGATGAACGAAAAGGACGAGGATTTGAAGGAGATGGCCAAGGAAGAGATTGCTTCCATCGAGCCCAAACTCCCGGAAATGGAGCAGAACATCAAGCTCCTGCTCATCCCGGCCGATCCTGACGACAGCAAGAATGCCATGGTGGAAATCCGCGGCGGCACCGGCGGTGACGAAGCCGCCATCTTCGCCGGTGACCTCTTCCGCATGTATCAGCACTTTGCGGAGCGCCGCGGCTGGAAGCTGGAGATTTCCGACCAGGCCCCCGGTACGGCCGGTGGCTACAAGCAAATTGTGTTCAAGCTTTCCTCTGCCAACGATGGCGTATACGGTGTGATGAAGTACGAATCCGGCGTGCACCGCGTGCAGCGCGTGCCCCAGACGGAGACCCAGGGCCGCATCCAGACATCGGCCGCCTCCGTAGCCGTGTTCCCGGAAGCCGGAGAGTTCGATATCGAGCTGAATCCGGCCGATATCCGCAAGGACCTCTTCTGCGCCTCCGGCCCCGGTGGCCAGGGTGTCAACACCACCTACAGCGCCGTTCGCCTTACCCATATTCCTTCCGGAATCGTGGTCCAGTGCCAGGAAGAGCGTTCCCAGCTCAAGAACCTGGACCGTGCCATGGAAGAGCTCCGTACCCGTCTGTACAACATGGAGCACCAGAAATACCTGGACGGCATCGCTGCCAAGCGCAAAACCATGGTGAGCACCGGTGATCGCAGCGCCAAGATCCGCACCTACAACTATCCTCAGGGCCGTGTGACGGACCATCGTATAGGCTGGAGCATGTACAACCTGCCCGTGTTCATGGACGGTGACATCCAGGAATGCATCGACCAGCTGCAGATTGCCGAAAACGCCGAAAGGCTCAAAGAAGCAGGGGAGGAAGCATAATGGGCCGCAAAAGAGAAGAAGTCCAGGCTCTGGGACGCGAGAGCGTCTATAGCCAGACCTATGCCCCCGAAGTGCTGGAAACCTTTGAGAACCAGCACCAGGACAATGATTATTGGGTGCGTTTCAACTGCCCCGAATTCACCACGCTCTGCCCCATCACGGGCCAGCCGGACTTCGCGGAGATCCGTATATGCTATGTCCCGGACAAGAGAATGGTGGAATCCAAGAGCCTTAAGCTGTATCTGTTCAGCTTCCGCAACAACGGCGACTTTCACGAAGACTGCGTGAACACCATCATGAAAGACCTGGTGAAGCTCATGGACCCCAAGTACCTGGAGGTGACGGGCTTCTTTACGCCCCGCGGGGGCATTTCCATCTACCCCTACGCCAATTACGGCCGTCCCGGTACCAAGTGGGAGAAGCTGGCCGAGGACAGGCTTTTCAAACACGAGTAATAAAAAAACCCGGTCGCCTGACCGGGTTTTTTTATGCTTTGGGCGTGGCTGCCAAGGTGATCTGTGCCTGGGCGCAGCGCTTGCCCGAGACGGACAGGCTGGCTTCACAAACATAAAGGCTGCCTTTTTGTTCCAGCAGGATGCAGGTGACCTCGCAGGTGTCGCCCGGCTTTACTACCCCTCTGAACTTGACGTTGTCCAGGCCACGGTACATCACCAGGTGGTCCTTGAAGATTTCCGGATACAGCTGGCAGGTGCTCTGGGCCATGATTTCACAAAGGATAACGCCCGGCACAATGGGGTTGCCGGGGAAGTGACCACGGCAGTAGAAGGGGTCTTCCGGAACGGTATACCAGGCGTGGCCTACCCCTTCGGCATCCATCTCCATACGGTCTACCAGAAGCATAGGTTCCCGGTGGGGGATAAGCCCCATGATTCCTTCGCGGTCCATTATCCCTTATAAGGTCTGAAAGCTACGCAAGCGTTGTGTCCGCCGAAGCCGAAAGAGTTGGACAGGCCCAGGGTGAGGTCCGTCTTGACGGCCACGTTGGGCGTGTAGTCCAGATCGCATTCGGGGTCCGGGGTGTCCAGGTTGATGGTGGGAGGGCAGATGCCTTCCTTCAGGGCCAGTACGGTGGCAATGGCCTCCGTGGCACCGGCAGCACCGAACATATGGCCGGTCATGGATTTGGTGGACGAGATGTGTGCCTTGTAGGCGAAGTCTCCCAGGGCCACTTTGCAGGCCAGGGTCTCGGCCACGTCGTTCAGGTGGGTGCCTGTACCGTGTGCGTTGATGTAGAGGTTGTCCGTGGACGGATTGAAGTGGGCCTCCTCCAGGGCGTCCTTGATGGAACGGGCCTGGGTGCTGGCGTCCGGGCGGGGAGCCGTGGCGTGGAAGGCGTCGCAGGTGTTTCCGTAGCCCACGATCTCACCGTAGATGGTGGCGCCGCGCTTCAGGGCGTGATCCAGGGACTCCAGAATGAGGACGGCGGCGCCGTCTCCCATCACAAACCCCTGCCGGTTGGCGTTGAAGGGGAGGGAAGAGTACTTGGGGTCGGTGGCGCGGGTGAGGGCCTTGGCGTTGTAGAAGCCGGCCACGCCCAGCGGAATGGAGGCGTGCTCCGAACCGCCGGCGATGATGGCGTCGGCATAGCCGTGGCGTACAGCGCGGAAAGCTTCACCGATGCAGTGCGAAGAAGTGGCGCAGGCGGTTACAATGTCCAGGCACGGGCCCTTGGCCTGGTGCTTGATGGCAATGTGGCCGGCGGCGATATTGGAGATCATGGTGGCTATGAACAGCGGAGAGATCCACTTGCCGGAAGGATCTTCAATCATCTTGGCGGTCTCACGGAACTGAACGTCGAAGCCGCCGATGCCGGAGCCTACATAAACGCCCAGGCGGAAGGGATCGATATTGGCGCCCTCGCCGTCGGAAATCAGTCCCGACTGTTTCATGGCCTGCCACGCGGCGGCCATGGCATACAGGGTGAAGTTGTCCTGTTTGCGGATAAAGGGCTTGTCCATGCCGTACTGTTCGGCATCGAAGTCCTTGACTTTTCCGGCAAAGGTGACGGGCATATCTTTGAAGGACTCCACATAGTCAATGCCGCATACGCCGTTAACGAGGTTGTCCCAGAATGTCTGAACGTCCTTTCCTATGCAGGAGATAACCCCCATACCGGTTACCACAACTCTTTTAGGTTCCATATATTAATTTCCTTTTTCTTTCTAAATAATTGCCTCGCTCAGAATGACAAATTCCTTGCCAAAAGCTTTTCTGCTCCCCCGATGATGTCGTCCACAATGGCGGCGGCGGGCTCGGTCTTACGGATCATACCGGCCACTTCTCCGGCCAGGAAACTGCCGCCCGAGAGGTCTCCGTCAAAGACGGCCTTGCGGAGGGAACCTGTGCCGAAGGCGCGGATTTCATCGGCCGATACATAGGGGTCGGCCTCCATCTTGGCGAACTGCTTGGCGAAAGGCGTCTTGAGGCCGCGGACGGCATCCCCCAGGCTCTTGCCCGTGACCATGGTGCCGATGTCGGAGGCCTTGATGAGCCTTTCCTTGTACACCGGGTGCACGTGGCACTCATCGGCCACCAGGAAACGCGTTCCCACCTGGACTCCGCAGGCGCCCAGCATGAAGGCGGCTGCAGCTCCGCGTCCGTCAAAGATGCCGCCGGCTGCCAGTACGGGGATGCTCACGGCATCCACCACCTGGGGTACCAGGGCCATGGTGTGAAGATCTCCCACATGCCCTCCGGACTCGGCGCCCTCGGCAATGACGGCGGTGGCGCCCAGTTCCTGCATCTTGATGGCATAGGCCACGGAAGCCACCACGGGAATGACCCGGATGCCGGCGGCTTTCCAGGCCTCCATATAGGGGGCGGGGCTTCCGGCGCCGGTGGTCACGATATCCACGCCTTCCTCTACTACCAGGGCGGCGATATCGGCCGCATTGGGGGCGGCCAGCATAATGTTGACGCCAAAGGGTTTGTCCGTGAGCTCACGGGCTTTGCGGATTTCTTCCCGCACGGCTTCCGTGCCGGCGTTGATGGAAGAAATGAGCCCCAGGCCTCCCGCATTGGATACGGCAGCCGCCAGGCGGGCATCGGCAATCCATGCCATGCCTCCCTGGAAAAGGGGCTTCTCAATACCCAATATTTGCGTAATGGCGGTCTTCATATAAGCCTACAAAGATAGTGATAATAGAGGACATAACAAAAAGGCATCTTGCAAACGCCTGGAAAGGGTAAAGATAACAGGCACGACGTTGCTTATTATTCTCGCGTTTTTTGTTATCTTTGTAGACTACATTTAACCTAATCATGAGAACGACAGAACAAAGTTCTAACTACGAACATCTGGACTATATGTCCACCCGGGAGATCCTGGAAGGAATCAACGAGGAGGACCGCCGCGTGCCTGTGGCCGTGGCGGAGGCTATTCCCGAAATCG
Organism: Bacteroidales bacterium; assembly: GCA_017423025.1. Lineage (GTDB taxonomy): Bacteria > Bacteroidota > Bacteroidia > Bacteroidales > UBA932 > Cryptobacteroides. Next base: position 14,277 of record JAFPGC010000032.1, on the reverse strand, counting down.
AAAAACTCGTTGACGGAATCGTGGAACGTGTCCCCAAAGGCGGTCGCGTATTCTATACCGGAGCCGGCACCTCGGGCCGATTGGGCATCGTGGACGCCTCCGAAATCCCGCCCACCTATGGCGTGCTGGATACCTTCATCGGCATCATGGCCGGAGGTGACGGAGCCATTCGCAATGCCGTGGAAGGGGCCGAAGACAATGCCGAGCAGGGCTGGGCAGATCTCCAGGCCTTTAACCTTACCCCCAACGATGTATTGGTGGGTATTACCGCTTCCGGCGGCGCCCCTTACGTGGTGGGTGCCATCCAGAAGGCCCGCGAGTTCGGTATGCTCACCGGCGCCATTACCAACAATGAAGGCAGCGCTGTGGCCCAGGCCGCAGAGATTGCCATGGTGGCCAAGGTGGGTCCCGAGTTTGTTACCGGTTCCACCCGCATGAAGTCGGGTACATCGGCCAAACTGATCCTGAACATGATTTCTACCGCCAGTATGATCCGCCTGGGTCATGTCAAGGGCAACAAGATGGTGGACATGCAGCTCACCAACAAGAAACTGGTGGACCGCGGTACCCGCATGATTATGGAAGGCACCGGCATCACGGACTACGAGCAGGCCAAGCGCATGCTCCTTGAATATGGTCAGGTCCGTGCGGCCGTAGATGCTTATCTTAAACAGAATAAATAGCTTATGTGGCAAAGAATCCAAACCCTGTATCTGCTCATTTCTACCGGCCTGGTGGCAACCCTGTGCTTCGGTACTGCCTATAAAGTGGCGACGCCGGAGGGAATGCAGGCGGTGAGTTACTGGCAGCTGGAGAGTCCTTTCTTCGGCATCCTGCTGGGCATCGTGGCCTTCCTCATCGTGCTGGCCCTGGTGGTGTACAAGTCCCGCATCCTGCAGATGCGGCTGGCCGTACTTTCCGGCATCATAGCCCTGGGCATGCAGCTGTGGCTGGCCTATATGTACTTCACCATGGAAGGCCCTGTCTTCCGCTGGACGGTCATCTTCCCGCTTCTGATCTGCCTGTCCAATATGCTGGCCGCCAGAGGAGATTTCCAGGACCAGCTTATGGTGGAAAGCGCCTACAGGGTAAGGGAAAGGAGAAAACACAACAAACGGAAATAATAACACTTTACCATGAAACCCACATTACTCGTTCTCGCTGCCGGTATGGGCAGCCGTTATGGCGGTCTCAAACAGATGGACGGCCTGGGCCCTCACGGGGAAACCATCATCGACTATTCCATCCACGATGCCGTGGAGGCCGGTTTCGGAAAAGTCGTTTACATTGTACGCGAATCCTTCAAGGCCCAGATGGAAGAGGCCGTGAAGCAGAAATACGCCGGGGTCAAGACCGTGGACGGAGAGCCCCTGCAGTTCGTTTTCGTCACCCAGGAACTGGACAAGATTCCCGCTCCTTTCACCGTGCCGGAGACCCGCGTCAAGCCCTGGGGCACCGCTCACGCCGTCATGATGGCGGCCGATGTCATCCACGAGCCCTTCGCCGTCATCAACGGTGATGACTTCTATGGCAAGGAGTCCTTCAAGATCCTGGGAGACTGGTGCCGCGCCCACGCCAATACGGAAGGCCAGTACTGCATCGTAGGCTTCGAACTGGAAAATACCCTGAGCGAAAACGGCAGCGTATCCCGCGGTATCTGCTCCTACGACGCCAAGGGGAACCTCACCGATGTGGTGGAGCACCTGGAGATTGCCAAAGAGGCCGACGGAAAGGTCTACGGCAATAACTCCGTGAATGGTGAGACCCATCTGGAACTGGCCGCCAAGGCCCTTTGCTCCATGAATATGTGGGGCTTCACCCCGGACTACTTCGCCAAGAGCGCCAAGCTGTTCGAGGGCTTCCTGGAACAGAATATCAACGAGCCCAAGAAGGAATTCTACATCCCTTACGTGGTGGATAGGATCGTGAAGAACGGAGAAGGCAGCTGCGAAGTGCTTTCCACCCCTTCCCGCTGGTTCGGCGTCACCTACAAGGAAGACCGTCCCGGTGTGGTGGCCAAGTTTGCCGAACTGGTCAGCAAAGGCGTTTACAACAGCCCCCTGTATTGATTCCGAATATGATCCCTATCATGCAATTCCGCGCCCGCAAAGTAAACAATTATGACCTCTATGCCAACCATGCCTGGTATGTGCCGGGCGTGAGCGGTATGTTCGGCCTGCTGGCCTGGCTCCTTATCGGTACTCTCCTGGGCGGGATCCTCGTGGCCATCTTCTCCAGGATGATCCCGCCGTCGGTGATGCAGAATTACTCCATGCTGGTTGCGTACCCCCTGAGCTTCCTTCCCGCCATGGTGTATGCCGCCCAGAAGAGCCAGAAGAACAGCCTTTTCGAGACGGGTTATAAGCTCAACAGCAGCCACTTCGGCCCCTTCAAAACCTGGCAGATAGTGGTGATTACGGTAGTTCTCACCTATGCCACCATGGCATCGGCCGATTATGTCAACTACCTTAATTTCAAGCTCACCACTTCTACGCCCGGTATGAAAGAGTTCTACGACTCCGTCGTGGAAATGCTGGGGAATATGACGGGCGGTCCGTTCTGGAGTTCCTTCCTCCTCACGGCCATCTTCGCCCCCATTTTTGAGGAGTGGCTGTGCCGGGGTATGGTCCTCCGCGGCCTTCTGACCAAGATGAAGCCCACCTGGGCCATCGTGTTATCGGCCCTCTTCTTCGCCGTTATCCACATGAACCCCTGGCAGGCTCTCAACGCCTTTGTCATCGGCGTTATTATGGGCTATGTGTATTACAAGACGGGCTCGCTCATCCTCACCATGATCATCCACTTTGTGAACAACGGTACGGCCGTGGTCCTGTCCCAGTTCAGCTCCCTGAAAGAGGTGGATTTCTGGATTGACATCATGCCCGTGGGCGCTTACATCGTGGTCTCCGTAGTGGGAGTCCTTGCACTGGTTGCCTGCCTCATGGCTTTCCGCCGCATTCCGCTGGAGCATGAACACGGTAATATTGATACGGTTACGCTTAGCATAGACTAAAATGGAGGAAAAGAAGGACAGATGGGCCTGGCTCAAAAGGAGTGACCACAATCACTTCATCCCTTTTGTGATTATTGTTACCACCTTGGTTGCACTGTGGCTGCTGTTCTTTGCCCACAACAGCGTATTGTCCTGGATCAGGGCAACCATGGAGGAGAAGAGCCAGCAGAAGGAAATGGCCCGCCTGCAGAAGGAGATTGAGGAGATGGACCGCGAGATCAAGGACCTTCGGGACAACCCCGACACGCTGGAAGCCTTCGCCCGCGAAACCTATCACTTCGCCGCCCCCGGGGACGACGTATACATTGTAGAATAAAGCTTGGCTGTGTGTACGGCGGGAACCACGTCGTGGACCCGGAGCCAGGTGGCACCCCTTTCCAGGGCGGCAAAATTCAAGACCTGAGTCGAGGGCATCGCTTCTTCGGGAGTGATGCCCAAAACTTTGTAAATCATGCTTTTGCGGGAAAGGCCCACGAGCATCTCCTGCGGGAAGGCATCCTTGACTTCGCGAAGCCTGCGCAAGAGTTCATGATTCTGGCCGATGGTCTTGGCAAATCCGAAGCCCGGATCCAGAATCCACTCCTGGATGCCCGCATCGGCCGCCTTTATCGAAAAGTCCTTGAAATAACGGATGACCTCCGCCACTACGTCATCATAGTCCGTGAGACTCTGCATATTTTCCGGCGTGCCGCGCATGTGCATGGCTACGTACGGAAGGCCCAGTCGGCCTACGGTGGAAAGCATTTCAGGATCCATCTCCCCGGCCGATATGTCGTTCACAATGAAAGGGCCGATGACCTCGTACGCCCGCCGGACAATTTCTGCCCGGAAGGTGTCGATGGAAATCCAGGGTTCGTACACGGATGAGGCCGATTTGGTGTACGAGGGCCCCGTTTTCCGGGGTTCGTACACGGATGGGGCCGGTTTGGTGTACGAGAGGGTAGTGAGCGCCGGCTCCAGGCGGGACCACTCCTCCTCCAGGGAGGGCTGGGTGCTTCCCGGGCGGGTGCTGCAGGCACCCAGGTCCACCACATCGGCCCCCTCGGCCCACATCTGGCGGACACGGGCGGCGGCATCGGCCCCTGCGGAACGGCTGGCTGCGTAGAACGAGTCGCCGTTCAGGTTCACGATGCCCATGATGTGGATGTTATCTATCATAGGAGGGTGACAATCTTTTCCAGCCAGAGGGCGTCTGTGGCGTCGAACATGGCCAGTTCCTTGCTGTCGATATCCAGGACGGCCGATACTTCGCCGCCGTCAAAAACGGGCACCACAATCTCGCTTCGGGAGAGGGAGGAGCAGGCAATGTGGCCGGGGAATTCCTCCACGTCGGGCACTACCAGAGTGCGCTTTTCTTTCCAGGCACTGCCGCAGACCCCTTTGCCAAAGCCTATGCGGAAGCAGGCTTCAGGGCCCTGGAAGGGACCCAGCACCAGCTGCCCATCCATCACGCGGTAGAAGCCGGTCCAGAAGAAATGCATGCGCCCGTGGACGAGGGCGGCCATATTGGCCATGCGGGCCACCGGGTCGGTCTCTTCTCCCAGGAAGAGTTTGATGTCCTGATAAAGCCGCAGGTAGCGGAAGGTCTTGAGCGGCACGTGGCAGTAGCCTTCGGGGTTCTTGTCCAGGTAGTCCTGGTGACGCTCTTCGGCCAGGTAGAAGTTACGCAGCGGCTCCAGTTCCACCACCAGCGGCGCGCCCACGCGGCGGGCTTCGGCCTCGAAGACGGGCTGGATGAGGGCCTTATCGGCCTCTTCCGTATAATAGACGCCCGTGCGGTAGCGCGTGCCTATGTCTCCGCCCTGCTTGTTGAGGCTCAGGGGATTGATGATGGTGAAGTAGAGTTCAGTGAGCTGGGGGAGGGAAATGCGGGTTTCGTCGTAGCGGACGCGCACCGTCTCGGCAAAGCCGGTGGTGTCCGTGTATACCTCTTCGTAGGAGGGATTTTCTCCGTTTCCGTTGGCATAACCCGCCACGGCTTCCTTAACGCCGTCTACCCCGGCAAAGAAGTGCTGTGCACCCCAGAAACAGCCGGCGGCAAAATAGATTTCCTTCATTTGTAGTCCGTTAAAATATCGTTCAAAGATACAACAATTTTTAGTATCTTTGTACAATTACAATTATCTATGCTAATCGTTTTGGAAGGGCTTGACGGGGCGGGGAAATCCACCCAGGTCAAACGGCTCAGGGAATATTTGACAGAGCGTTGCGGCTCCCTGGAATACATTCATTTTCCGCGTTACGAAGCGCCGGTTTACGGAGATTTGATCTCCCGTTTCCTGCGCGGGGATTTTGGTTCCAATGAGGCTGTGCATCCTCAGCTGGTGGCACTTCTTTTTGCCGAAGACCGCCATGGGGCAGCGCCCGTCATGCGCAAGGCCCTCGAGGAAGGGAAGACCGTCCTGCTGGACCGTTATGTCTATTCCAACATAGCGTACCAGTGCGCCAAACTGCAGGACCTGCAGGAGCGCCGGAAACTCCGCGACTGGATTTTCAATACCGAGTATGGAGATTTCGAGCTTCCGGAACCGGACCTGAACCTGTTCCTGGATGTGCCCATCGGCTTTGTGGAGCAGAGCCTGAACCGCCAGAGGGAGGGGCAGGACCGCAACTACCTTTCCGGGGCCCAGGATATCCACGAGGCGTCCATCGCCTTCCAGAATGCTGTGCGGGACATGTATGTAGCCGAAACGGCCCGCGATCCCAAGTTCCGCCGCATAGACTGTTCCGGTCCCGGGGGAGAGATGCTCCCTCCGGATACCATATTTGATATGGTTAGAGCCGCCGTAGATCCGTATTTAGCATGAAGCCTTCCTATCAGAGATTTCGCCGCCATACGGCCGGTATTCTGGGAATAGTCTTCCTTATCTCGGGTCTTCTTAAACTGGTGGATCCGGTGGGCACCATGCTCATTGTCACCGAGTATTTCAAGTTCCTGGGGATGACCTTCCTTCTCCCCGCCGCCAAGGGCGTGGGAATAGGGGTTGCCTGCCTGGAATGCTTCGTGGGCATCGGCCTCATTACCGGCGTGCTGCGCCGGACATCGGCCATCGTCTGCTATACGCTGCTGGGATTCTTTACCATCCTGACCCTCCTGCTCTGGATCAAGAATCCCGAAATGGACTGCGGCTGCTTCGGCCAGGCCATCCACCTTACCCACGCCCAGAGTTTCTGGAAGAATGTGGTGCTGCTGGTCCTTTCCGTCATAGCCTTTACTCCATTCAAGGAGTTCGGTGCTCCCAAAGGACATAAGCGCGTGGCTGCCATTGTGGCCTCCCTGGCCATTGTGCTGGCTGCCGTATATTCCAATTCCCACCTGCCGGTGGTAGATTTCACTGCCTATAACTGGGGAGCCCAGCTCTTTGCTTCGCTGGACGACAACGCCGATGAGGCCGATTTCCGCCGCGCCCCCATCCTCAGTTTCTCCGATGCCGAGGGCGTCTACCACGATGAACTGGCGGCCGAGGGTCGTGTAGTGGTCTTTTCTGTCTACGATCCCGCCAAGGTGGACTGGACCCGCCTGGAGCAGCAGTATCGTTCCACAGAGGGGACCCGCGCCCAGCCGCTCCTGCTGGTTTCGGCCACTCCCGAAGAATTGGCGGCGTATCCCGTCCCTCAGGATATCACTCCGTATTTCTCGGATTTCAAGACACTTATCACGCTCAACCGGTCCAACGGAGGCGGAACCTATTTCTATCACGGTGAAGTGGTGCACAAGTGGAGCGCCCGGCATTTCCCCGGCACCTTTGCCGAAGATATGGCCGATGATCCCGTAGCCTTGTCTACCCGTCACGTCACCCGCCGCCGCCTCACGGCCCAGGGCTTCTGCGTAGGCCTCCTGGCCATTTTCCTGCTGCTTTAGTCTCCTGCCTCTTATCGGGTCTGTTTGATTAAGAGGCTGCCAAGCAACATTCCGTCACTCAAAAAGGTTTCAATCTTTCCTTCGCGGGATTCCACATCCTCAGGAAGTGCCTCCACCGAGAACTTGACCAGGTTCTTTTCATAATCTATGTTTCCCAGAACGATCCATCCGTCGCTGGCCTTCACCGTGATTTCGTACTTTTCCGGCGCTTCGAAGGAATACTCTCCTCCCTCCATCGCATTGACGTCCTTCCCGCTTTCCTTTATGGAAAAGACAAGCGGTTCCCGGGGAAGAGTTGGAGCCAGTTGCGTAATCTTTTGAATGTGTTCTTTTCCTTCGGAGTGAACGACAAACTCGACCGAACGGTCTTCGTTCTTGCGGTTGGGCTCTACCGTCATCTGGATAATGTAGTATTCTCCAAGATGCTTGCAGGCTTTGCCGGCAAACTGGCTCTCGTCAATGGTCACCCATTCAACGGGATTCCAAGTAATCGTCCATGTCCCGGACGTGGCGAATCCAAACTCCTGGGGACCGCTGCCGACTTCAGCAGCACGGATAAAGGGATTGGTGATGAAGGAAAACTCCTTCGGTGCTGTCTTTTTGCAAGCGACCAATGCCAACATGGACGCAACGATAAGTAAACTTTTTTTCATGATACGATATTTTAAGTTGAATAATTGCGACTAATCCAGGATCCAGCCTTGTTTCGGCCCGGATAAATGAGTATCATCAATACTCTCAAGCAGCCAGAGTTTGAAATAGCCGTGGGAACCATCCTCTACCGTTGGCGTACCGGAAGGTTGCAGGTAGTAGAAGCCACCGAGATCGTCGTCCTTGAATACGCCGATAGTTCCTACACTCATGAATTTGAATCTCGGTTTTTCGGCCTCCATGATCTTGTCGGCGCTGTCGAGGGGCGCTCCTTCGCGGTGCAGAGTATACACCTTGGAGTTAATCGGAGAACCGTCTTCAGGTATATCCACAACTGATGTATTAGTGATGTAGCCGAACGTGTCTCCGTTGCTATAGTAGGTGCCGATGAGCCTGGTCGTACCAATCAATCCAAACCCGTAGTCTGCCTCATTTCCGGCGAAGGCCGTACTGATTGTGACGTCAGCAGTTCCGATGCCGGACATCTTGGCACCGATAGCTCCGTTTACGTAGACACCGAACTTTGCTCCATCCTTATACATGTACTTGTTGCTGCGGATATTGCGGACGTATCCTTTCAGTTCTATCAGGCCGGCAACATGCTCACTGAGGGCTGATGCGCTCAGTTTATAGCTTGTCGTCCACTTGAGTTGAGAGGCATCGTAAGAAGAGTTGAAGCATGCCCGGATGCCGGCGGTGGTGAGGATGCTTCCGTTACGGAAGATCTCTATACCACACTGGCCGCCCGTCGCGATGATACGGGGTTTCTCGAACTCATGGGTATCGTAACTGTGGGCAGTGTACCTGCGGTACTTGTTGACAAGACCGAAGTCATCCTCGTCGGGCATGGCCGTGACGGTCCCGTTCCAGGCGCTGAAAGGATTTACGCCTTTGACGTTCAGTCCAACGCTTGAAACGCCGGTAGAAGGTGCCTTCGGAGATATAGTAACGGTGGAAATCGTCGTGCTGTTGCCTGCCTCATATACGTCTGCGGCGTAAATGCCGTCGCTTCCAGCATGCACCCTTGAGTCGCTGGAGCTGTACTGCATGTCCAGAAGCTGGTCATACAGTTCCTGGTAGAGGTGGCTTCCTACGGCGATGGCATCGGTGGTTGTGGTCAGTGTAACGGTCCCGGCCTGGTAATTGGCCGCGAGGGTGTTTCCTGACAGTCCGTCCGATCCCGTATGGGCGACCGTCCCGTCCGGATTGGCATAGAGGGTTGTCGCAGCAAGTGTAAGTACTGGTGCCGATACTGAGCCGGCAAAACTGCCCGCCTGGCCATTCGAAGCGGTGGCCTGGATGGTATAATTGCCAGGTCCCAGCAGACTCACATAGACGTTTTTCCCGCTCTGGGTAAGGCTCACTTTCTCTGCACCCGAGGTAATCAGGAAGCTTACGGTAGCAGAACTGTCGTCCAGTCCCTGGACCTCAAGCAGTCCCCGTTGCGCCACATATTGGGCGGCTCCGGCCTCTGACCAGTTTAACTGCAGCGGATTGTTCTTTACGGTTACCTTGACACGGTTGGAGGTGTAACTGTCCCCACCAGTCGAATAGGTGGCTTCCAGCCAGCCCTCGCCCTCCTCTTTGCCCGTTACGGTTCCATCGGCCCCGATGGATACCAGGGTAGAAGGGGTAGAACCGCTTGCGGTGGTGTATGCCCGGATGGTCGAACTGCCGGTTACATCCTGATTTGTAATGGAGGCGCCGTTGTCTCTTCGGAAGAAAACGGTGGCCTGGGCGTTCCCGTTGACTATAATATTACCCTTGTCAAGAGCGAGTTCCAGGGTGTTTTCAAAGATGGAAAGCGTGGCATTCTCATATTCATCTGCGCTGCACAGGCTCTTGATGGTGGCCGTACCGGTGGCAACGGCGGTGAGGGTGCTCCCCGAGAGGGTTACCTTGCCGGTATTTCCGAGTTCTGCAAACCCGCTGGAGGTGACGTCCCCATCGGCCTCCCAGTTCGTAGTTGCCACATTGTTCACGTAAGTCTTTTTATAACGCACGGCCGATGCGGTCGCCGTTCCTCCAAGCCGGATGCTTTGGGGCGTGACGGTGGTTACTACTTTATACCTGTAGGTGATGGCATCGGCAGGTGATACGGTAACATCCACTTCGTTGGAAACCGCTCCGGCGTAGGTGGCGTACACTTGGGTAGAGCCTGCCGTGATGCCGGTCACGACCCCTCCGGAAACGGTCGCGACAGAACTGTTCTTCGTATGCCAGTTGAGGTCGGATGCGCTCAAACCGGAGACAGGTGTTCCATTGTTCCGGACATCGAACCCCAAGGCCGGGGAGTGCTCTCCTTCCTTCACGCTCAAACTGGCCGGCGTAAGGGCGATGGTATAGTGATCGGCCTGGCCGATGTTCACCGTAATCTCATTTTCGCCGTATCCGCTTTCTATGGCCGAACTGAAGGTGTATGCCCGCAGGTAGCCCGTTCCTTCCGTCTTGGCCGTCACGGTAACGGGATGGTGGCTGCCGGTCACTCTCAAATAGGAGGAGGAGCCGGATTTCACGGACCAGTAAACCGTGCCCGTAAACGGTTCCGAAGAGTGGTAGGTCCCGTTGACATACCGGGCCTGGTTTATGGTGAAGACTTCGTCGGTCTGGAAACTGTCTCCCGCCTTGACATTCCTGGTTTTTGGCGTCACGTCCAGGCGGTAGGTAATCTTGTCATTGAAGGTGACGACCTTGGACGCACGGACCGTTCCGTCAGCCTTTTTGGTCACGGTAACGGTCACGGTTCCGGCCTGCGAGGCGGTGAGGAGACGGGTATCCCCGATAAGGCTAAGCTGGGGATTCATTCCGGGAGCGGATCCCGTAACGGTCCACTGGTAATCGTTGCTGGCGGTGATATCCGTTTTTACTCCGCTGACTCCGTTGTGAATGCTGGTCGAATGGGCCGACAGAGAAACAGATCCGTCTACCCAATAGGCCTCGTCCTTGTCAGAACTGACCGTAATCAGTTCGGCATCGGCATCCAGTAACTCTACATTGATTCGAGCAGGAATCTGATGCGGTTCGCTCCCATAGTCAGTATAATAGAGGTAAATGCTAAACTGGTTCCGGATGTATGTGTAGGTGGACGGTGTCTCCGTAAAGGTGTGTGAAAAGACCAGTGCTTTTCCCTGGTCGCCATAATAATCGGCATAGTCAATCAGTCTCTCGCTATAGGAAGGATAGCAGACATTTCCGTAGTTCAGGTTGTCGGAATCGATGACAACGGGACATATAATCTGAGTGGTGTTGTTGGCCAAGGTCTTTTTCATACCGACCTGTATGCCCTCCCAGGTTGTCCCGAAAGGAATGGGCAGCGTATCTCCATTATAGTAATCGCCCGAAGGGGTACGCAGGAAAATCTCCCTCCCATAATCCAATACGCGGACATTTTGGGAAAGGATGACGCCTTCCGGATGGAACGGGTCCACACAAGTGGCGGTAACCGTTCCGGTTCCGGGGCTCTCTCCTCTAAAACGAAAAGAGTTACCGCTGACGGAGGGATTGCCCAGGATGGACCCGTCACCGGGACTGACAGAGTAAGTGATGGAGGGAATGCCGCTCTGGTCATCCTGCTTTTGGGATACGAAGGTCCCGTTTTCGTAGTTGTTGGAAAAAGTGGTTAACGTAGCGTATTTGCTCTCACCCAGATACAGGTATGAGGGGGCCGATAAACTGTATTCGAATTCTTTCCACGAGAGGGCGTTCTCGTGTTTCCAGTCATTGCTTTGCATCCGGCCCGGATAGTAATCCACATTCCAGACATACCGGCTGTTCCGCTCGATGTTGAAATCGTTGCTGTCATTGTTTCCCAGATAACTGCGATAGGTCATGGTGCCGTTGACGCCGTCGGCGGAAATGCCAGTCACAACCGCTTCCAGATAGGTTTTCAGGTCCTTTCCCATTACTGCATCTTTATCATGACTCTTGTCATCCGAGGAGGCGATGCCGGGAATGCTGCCTTGTCGGTTCTCGGGAATGTAGAATAGGAAATCTCCTTCCCGGGCTTCAGTATCGAGAATATGGATCTCCTGTTCCCCAAGAATGTCGCTCTCGGACGAGGCGGCGCTTACTCCGAACGGTTTCAGAGTCTTGTTCAGGTTATAGACTCTTACCGTCCGGAAGGTCCCGGGCCAGTGGCAGGCAAGATGGACTTGCAGTTTCGAAAGCAGGCGGCTCAGCAGGATTTGGCCTTCTCCGGTTGAATCGCTGCCATTTACCGTGTAGACCAGTTTTCCGGCCATCGGGATGCCGCGGCTGCTGATACAGTCAGGGCCGGAGTTATAACTGGGTATGCTGTAAGTAATATCGGCCAGAGAGGCGTCTCCACTTATGGCCGATGGGAAGGAACTCCGCAGATCCCCCATGTTCGCCACGGCGTAAATCGTGAAAGACTCTCCGAAATCAAGCATATACCGGATGTCATCAAAACCCGATGTGACGTGTTTCTTTTCTAACAGAACTCCGTCACTTGTGTAGACGGCCAGGGTCAGGGACGTGATTTTCGTCTCGATGTCATCGTCCGTCAGCACAGACTTGGTGCCGACCACATCCCGGATATCGTTGATGGCCACTGTAAAATGGGTGTTGGCTTTTTCCCGCTCAGGAGCGGTGCTGCCTTCCTGTTCTGACCAGCAGGAAACTGTACTGCACAACAGCAGCAGGCCGGCCGTGGCCGGGAGGATTCTTTGAAAGGGGGAGTTTATTCGTTTCATACAGGGATTTCCAATTTAATTAGCTTTCTTCGGATACGGAATACACATTGTCCCAGCCACCATTATTCTTCAGTGCCGGCTTAAAACTCACTTCCATCGCACCTGGAATCCAGTCGTCCTCCTCCTGGGATCCCAGTGCCAGAAGGGTACAGTGAACGGAAAAGACGGAGTTCCTCCCAATCGGAGCATATGCGTCCTCCTTGGGCAGAGTGGCAGGGTAATAATAATCCCGTCCATCCACTTGCACCCAAATCACAAGGCGCGTACAGCGGGCTGTCCCGGTCCATTCGGAGGAGGGAACATCCGTGGAAGGACGGGTGGGGTTCGGAAAGAAGTAGAGGCTTACGTTCAGGTCGGCTGTTTCCCCTTGTGAAAGGGTTCGGTTGATACTTCTCTCGCCCACAAGCGCATCCACAGTTTCCGACACGGAGGCCGATCCCTCTTTATGCCAGCCCAGGGCGTTGTACCATAGGGAGCGGGAAGTGTCCAGTTCTCCATTTGCATAGTCCGATGCGTAACGGGCCTGGGTATAGACGTTGGTGAGGTAGATTCCCTTCACGGTCAGGGGTTTGGAGCCGAGCGAGGGGTTTGTGAAGTTGCGGGTGATTCCGCTCACCACCACCTTGGAAACCAGGCGGTTGAGGCATATATCGGCTTCCTGCGCATCGTCTCCGTCGCTTTTGACCACCGTGAAGGGGATTCGCTTCCCATCGGCGTCCTCCGTCGTGCCGGCCATGACAAAAGAGCCCAGGGTATTCTGCCCCAGGGAGACCTTGAGGGCCTCGAAGTCCTCGCGGGTGCCTATGGAGGAAATATGGACGGCATCTTGTCCGCTTACGGGATAATTGGCTATGACCTCTATATCGTATTGGCCCGTCAGCAAGCGTTTGGTGGCCGCTGGTTCCCCGGTTACCTCGCCCCTATAGACAAGATGGCCTGAAGAATGCTCAAAGATGAAGAAGGCCCATCGGCCCACCGGTTTTTCGTCCCGGTTGTAGTCGATGCCTCCAACTTTGGTGTGGGGATCCGCGACGATAATCCTGATGCGGCCGCAGTCCTCGGTCAGGGCCGGCTCCTCTTCCGGAATGGCGGATACGGCGGGTTCAAGGAGTCTGGTGCAGGAAACGGCCAGAAGAAACCCGGCCAGAAGCCCTGCGCAAATGTGAATTCTCGAAATGTGTATCATGACGACGCAATTAAACGGGTTGTTTATTCGCCGCCAAGATACTTTCCACCCGTTTTATATCCTAAGGTCGGTGAAAAAATTGTGTTGTTTTAGGGGGTATTTTGTGGGTTTTGCTGGAAAAATGACAAGAAAAAAAACGAATTCTAATGAAAAACGGAGAAGTCCTCATCGGGCTTCTCCGTCTCTTTCATAAGGGCCAGTCTTTAGAGACTGCGTTTGATTTCCACAATCTGGAAGGCTTCGATGATGTCTCCCGGGTGGATGTCGTTGTAGCGCTCCAGGCCGCAACCGCATTCCATGCCGGCGGGGACTTCCTTGGCGTTGTCCTTGCCGCGCTGCAGGGAGGCGAGTTCGCCGGTGTACACCACGATGCCATCCCGGATGAGGCGTACCTGGGCCTTGTTGGTCAGTTTGCCTTCCTTCACCAGGCATCCCGCGATGGTGCCCACCTTGGAAATCTTGAAGGTCTGCTTGACCTCGGCGGTGGCGGTAACCTCTTCCTTCTTCTCGGGCTCCAGCATACCTTCAATACCTTCCTTCACTTCGTTGATACAGTCGTAGATGACGGAGTAGAGGCGGATTTCGATGCCTTCCTTCTCGGCGGCCCGGCGGGCTTCGGCGGAAGGACGCACCTGGAAGCCGATGATCACGGCGTCGGAGGCTTCGGCCAGCAGGACGTCGGATTCGCTGATGGCACCCACAGCCTTGTGGATCACATTCACGCGCACTTCCTCGGTGGAGAGCTTGATGAGGGAATCGGAGAGGGCTTCCACGGATTGCGTATTCATTGCCTGAAAGAGAATGGAAAAATCTATTCAGGACGCGTGTATGCGAAGGTGAATCAAGGATGGCT
>JAFPGC010000053.1 GCA_017423025.1 Bacteroidales bacterium | reverse complement strand
CAGCGGCTTCCTCCATACTCACAAGACGCATGAGGAGCTTTATATCATTATCAAGGGTGAAGGCCTGTACCAGGTTGACGGCGAAATCTTCCCTGTCCTCGAAGGATCCGTTATCCGTGTATCGCCCGATGGCAAGCGAGCTCTGAAGAACAACGGCAAAGAGAACCTGACGATGCTATGTATCCAGTACAAGGCCAATGCATTTGGAGGAGCCGACAGCCCCATGATTGACGGGACTATTCTCCAGGAACCTCTTAACTGGTAATCATGGCGACTGTCACTACGCTGGCGTACAAAGATGTCAAGAGCGTCATGACGAAATCTTCCCTGCCCGTGGGAGGATTTTCCGTCAATCCTTATGTGGGCTGTCCGCACGCATGCCGATACTGTTATGCCTCTTTTATGAAGCGCTTTACCGGTCATACGGAAAAGTGGGGAACCTTCCTGGATGTGAAAAATTGGCCGAGCATCACCGATCCGCACAAATACGACGGAGAACGCATCGTCATCGGCTCCGTCACTGATGGCTACAACGAGCACGAGGCTACTTACAGGCGCACCAGGATGCTGCTGGAACAGCTCAGGGGGACATCGGCAGAGATTATGATTACAACCAAGTCGGACCTGGTTCTGCGGGACATCGACCTGCTAAGGACTTTCCCTAAGGTGACGGTATCCTGGTCGGTCAACACCCTGGACGAGTCTTTCAAGGATGATATGGACGATGCTCCCAGCATTGAACGGCGCCTATCTGCAATGAAGAGGTTCCATGACGAGGGCATCCGTACGGTGTGCTTCGTCTCCCCTATCTTCCCCGGCATCACGGATGTTCCGGCCATCATTGAGCGGGCAAAGGAACAGGCCGACCTCGTCTGGCTGGAGAACCTCAATCTCCGTGGCCAGTTCAAGGGCGAGATCATGCGCTATATCGCCGATAAATATCCGCAACTTGTTACGCTATACGACGAAATCTATAATAAAGGGAAGCGCGACTATTGGCAGGCCCTTGAGGCTCAGGTGAAGCAAATCTGTTCAGAGAATGATTTCCCGTATCTGAGGAACGATCTTCCCTACGGCCGAAGCAAGCCCGGAAAACCGGCCATCGTCAACTATTTCTATCACGAAGAAATACGCCTGAACAACAAATAGGGGCTGCGTTTTCTTTTTCCGTGTCTGGAAGGTTTGAAGGAGATGGACGAAAGCGATTCAAATACCTGATTTATCGAATGGTGACGTTGGTGATGCCGGGGGTGCTGTAGGTGTAGGTGCAGGAGAGGGCGAAGACTTCGTCAAGCTCTTTGCGGAGGGCGGCGGCGAGGGTGCCGTCCCCTACTCCGTGGATGAAGATGAGGCGGCGGCCGCGGTGCTTGAGATTCTTCCGGAGGACCTGCCGGAAGTAGTTCATCTGGAAGTCCAGGGCGGCCCATTCAGGGACGCCGTCGCTGCCGGGAATACGCTCGATGTGAAGGTCAACGGTGAGGTCGCCGGTGTTGTCCTCGAAGACGGGCTCTTCTTTGGCGGCCTTGTGGCTGCAGGAAGGGATGGCATTGCGGAGGCGGCGGTCTTCCTCGGCATCGACGGGAATGAACTCACTCAGGACGGCGCGGATAGTGAGGCCGTCCAGTTCAAGCTCATAGAAGTCCTTACCGAAGCCGACAAGGGTCGCCGTGTCGTTGGTGTCCATCATGCGGACTTTCTGACCATTGAATAGCCCCTCGTTCCTGGTATGCTCCTCTTCCTTACTTCTGAGCTCCACGGAGCGTTTCCGCGGCTGGTTTTGCTGCAGTTTTGGCTCCGGTTGGGGCTCCAGGTTCTTCTTAATGACGCGGAGGTCTTTGAGGTCGGTGAGTTTCACGAGGACAAAATTACGAAAAGAATGCTTATCTTCGTAGAGTAAATGGATTATTTCATGGAAGAGCCGATTCTGAACGCACATAACAAAGAGGAGTATCCGCCTATGCATACGGCGGAGCATATCTTGAATGGGACGATGGTAAAGATGTTCGGGTGTCCGAGATCCAGGAATGCGCACATTGAGCGGAAGAAGTCTAAATGTGACTATCAGCTCCCCTGCTGCCCTACGGATGAGCAGGTAGCGCAGCTGGAGGCGGCGGTGAACGAGGTCATCGGCCGGCATCTTGATGTGACGATTGAATTTATGCCTCGGGAGCAGGCGGCCGATATCGTTGACCTCAGCAAATTGCCGGAGGATGCGTCGGAAACGCTCCGGATTGTGCGTGTCGGGGACTATGATGCTTGCGCTTGCATCGGTGCTCATGTGAAGAATACTGCTGAGATAGGCACCTTCAAGATCCTCAGCCACGACTACGAAAATGGCCGGTGGCGGGTCAGATGGAAAGTACAGTAAACCTAAACCAAAGACACGGCGGGACGTTGGTCGGAGCGGGAAAAATGACTAAATTAGTGGCCGAAAAAACGGAATTTTCGTTTATTGAAAAGTCCTCGGAAGGAGACGCCGGGTATTGCTGCAGCCCTCGGGTAGGACAACCACGCAAGTTATGAATTGGATTGTACTCGTCCTGGCCGGGCTGTGTGAATGCGGATTTGCATTCTGCCTTGGTAAGGCAAACTATGCAACCGGAAGCCGACAAATCATCTGGTATGCCGTTTTCGTTATCCTGTATGCACTGAGTATGGTGCTGCTGGCCAAGGCCGTCAAGACGATTCCTATCGGCACGGCTTATCCTGTCTGGACGGGAATCGGCGCAGTGGGAACGGTGCTACTGGGCATCCTGGTATTCAAAGAACCGGCCACTTTCTGGAGAATGTTCTTTACTTTTACACTTATTGCTTCAATCATCGGCCTTAAAGTAGTTCAGTGATATGGAATTCAGACCTTTACGAAGATTCAAACAAGCCGCCACACCTCAGGAGTGCGAGGAACTCCTGACATCGGCAGAGCGCGGTATCCTGGCCGTACACGGAGAAAACGGTTATCCTTACGGATTGCCTGTCAATTATCTGTATCTGGACGGAAAGATTTACTTCCACTGCGCCAGGGCGGGGCATAAACTGGATGCCATTCGGTCCAATGACAGGGTTTGCTTTACGGTTCTTTCGGAACCCGTGAAGAATCCCGGCGAGTGGTGGAACTGCTTTACCAGCGTCATTTGCTTCGGACGTATCTCAGAGGTGTCTGAAGAGCAGGAAAAGGGTCGGCTGCTGCGTCTCATTGGTGCCAAGTATTTTCCGGAAGGATATGACATCGAGAGCGATATGGCAAAGAATGCGGGCAATGCGCTCATTCTGGAAATCCAGATTGACCACCTGTCCGGGAAACACGTGAGAGAGAAATAGTTTTTTGTCGGTGAGGTTCAAGCATACAAACAGACTGGGATTCTGGTTCGGCATTATAGACTTTTGTACGGACGGGCTGTTTTTCCTTTTCTACATGCCGCTGGGGGCCTGTGGGAGCGCATGACTTTCATCAAGACACGATAGCACACTGAAAGAAGAGCTATGACAATACAGGAATTCAGAGATTACATGGCATCGGGCCAGCCGGTCGGCGGCGGCTCGGATGTTCACATGATGTTTCATCAGCTGTCCCAGGAGGCGCTGAGGATAACGGCCGAGATTAACGGCAAGTACCATACGCCCGAGGAGCTTCATACGCTGCTGGAGGAGCTCTGGGGGCGCGAGGTGCCCACGTCGGTCGGCTTGTTTCCGCCTTTCCACACCGACTGCGGCAAGAATACCCTTGTCGGGGGACGCGTGTTCATCAACATGGGCTGCAAGTTCCAGGACCAGGGAGGCATCACCATCGACGAGGGTGCGCTCATCGGCCACAACGTCGTGCTTGCCACCATCAACCACGACCTGGACCCGGCCAAACGCCAGAGCATGAGCTATGCGCCTATCCATATCGGCAAGAATGTTTGGATCGGGGCTAATGCGACTGTACTTGCCGGGGTGACCATCGGCGATGGTGCAGTGGTGGCTGCGGGCGCCGTTGTCACCAAAGACGTCGCTCCCAATACTGTGGTCGGCGGTGTCCCGGCCAGGGTTATCAAAGTGATAGAAACCTCATCTCGATGAAACTACTTCTGAAAATACTGACCATCTTTGTCGCAGTCGGAGCTGTCGGCGGCGCTGTGATGATGTGGATGGATCCCAGCGGAATGAGCTGGGGAGGAGAACCGATGCTGGACCTGCTCCGGGCCAAAATGCCCTGGCCCGATGTCTTTTTCAAGAACTTTGTTCCTTCGGGCTTTGTACTGCTTGCTGTAAATGGCCTTCCGCAGATACTAGCCGCCCTCATGCTCTTTAAGAACCATCGGCTGGCCTACTGGACCTGTCTTGCCTGCGGCATCATCCTTATGCTTTGGATTGCTTTGGAATGGTGGATATGGGGTTTTGTCGCCCTCAGTAATATCTTCTTCGTCCTGGGCGTAGTGGAGGTCGTCTGTGCCTGCTTGAACCTGCGCATCGGCCGGAAAGTTATACCATTCTAAGCCCTATTTTTCCCGCTCCGACCAACTCCACGTCAGCACATTGGACACTCGCAAGCGCCCGCCCGGCTATCTATGTCAATAAACTGGACATTTTGTCCACAAAATGGACTTTCTGTCACCCAAGTCTTGCCAAAAAGTCCATTTCTGACGCACTGGCTCCGGCTTTGCAATATCCTTAGGCGTTCCGCAAAGGAACCCGGACGGAAGGCCACGTAAGGACCCGAAACCGAAGAACGTTTAAAGTGATTTTGTTATGTTACCTACTATCAGAAGGAATCAAAGCTGGTTGCCTGACATCTTCAACGACTTCTTCGACAACAGCTGGATGGAAAGGACGAACTACACCGCTCCGGCCATCAATGTACTTGAGAACGAAAAGGAATATGACGTGGAGCTTGCCGCTCCGGGTCTCACCAAAGAGGACTTCCAGGTCCATGTGGACGAGGATAACAACCTTGTAATCAATATGGAGAAGAAGGCCGAGAACCACGAGAAGAAGCATAACGGCCGTTACCTCCGCCGCGAATTCTCCTACGAGAAGTTCCAGCAGATGCTCACCCTTCCCGAGGATGCCGAAGCCGAGAAGATCGAGGCCAAGGTGGAGCACGGCGTGCTGAATGTCCGCATCCCCAAGAAGGAAAAGGTGGATGTGCAGAAGGCCGTCAAGCAGATTGAGATCAAGTAATCGCTGGCTCTACAGTCATAAACTGTTAGGGACGCTTCCTGGATGGGCAGCGTCCCTTCTTTGTTGCGCCAAAATGTCATAAGGGAAGGCATGGACTGACTTTTGCTGATAACAGGTCAGTTAAGAAAAGATACTTTTGAAAATGTTCAATAAGCACGATATTGCCCGCGATGCCTGCCAGCTCATCGGGGCCCAGGCCCGGAAAGGCTATGACTGGTGGTGGCATTCTTTCACCGGATACGATGCTGAGACAGGTGCAGCCAAACCTTTCTTCATCGAGTTCTTCCTCTGTAATCCCGCCCTCGGCGGGGATGAGCCTGTCTTCGGCCAGGTCCCCGGGGAACCCCGGAAGCCGTCCTACCTGATGGTCAAGGCCGGTGCCTGGGGAGAGGATGCCGCACAGCTTCACCGTTTCTTCGGCTGGAAGAAGATCCAGGTGGATTGGGGTGTTCCCTTTTCCATCGAGGCCGATGAGTGCTTCCTCACAGAAGACCGCACCCACGGCCATGTGAAAGTAGAGGATGCCGCAGCGCATCCTGAATGGATGTGTCAGGACGGCGAGATGTCCTGGGACCTCAAGATCAACAAGATTACGGCCTTCAACGTGGGCTTTGGTGCAGACGAGGTGTTCCGCAAGGCCGAGGCTTTCGAGATGTTCTGGCACGCCGAAGGGATGAAGACCGCGTTCGAGGGGGAGGTCATCTGGAACGGCCGTCGCTTCCTTGTGCGTCCCGAAGACTGCTACGGCTATGCCGACAAGAACTGGGGGAAGGATTTCACCAGCCCCTGGGTGTGGCTGTCCTCGAACAACCTCACGAGCGAGATAACGGGCCGTAAACTCATGGACAGCGTCTTCGACATCGGTGGCGGTCGTCCGAAGGTGGGACACCTGGCCCTTCCACGCCGCCTGCTGTCCGCCTTCTGGTATGAGGGAACGCCCTTCGAGTTCAACTTCTCGAAAGTATGGACCGGTGTGAAAACGAAGTTTGACTGTAATGAAACAGACACCCAGATTGTGTGGCACGTCGAACAATCAAGCACTTCCGGGAGGATGATTTCGGACATCACCTGCGAGAAAAAGGACATGCTGCTGGTGAACTATGAGGCTCCGGACGGTCAGAAGCGCCACAACCGCCTCTGGAACGGAGGCAACGGCGTGGGAACCATACAGCTTTTCGACCATCAGGGAAAACTCATTGACCGCATCCACGCGGAGAACATCGGGTGCGAATACGGAGAATATTGTTAGAAGGAACTCCTCACCTAAGGCGTCATTTCCTCCAGCCGGAGGGCAAGTCTCCGGACAAGCTCTTCGTGGCGGAGAAGTCCCCACGGGGCGTCCGTGAAGGACGGAGGAACGCTGCTGGCGATACGGGCGATGGCGATATCCGGCCTTAGGCGGGTGATTATCTCTGCCAGAAGGTCAATGTACTCTTGAGGTCCGGGACGAAGGAAGTCCCCGGGCCTTTCTTTGTACTCGGACGCCATGGGGGTCCCTTTCAGGATCTGGAGCTGGTGGAACTTGAGATAGTCAAGGGGCAGGCCGCTGAGAATCTCCGCCTCTTGAAGAAGCATTTCCCGCGTTTCCCCTGGAAGGCCGAGGATGATGTGACCGCCGATGGTAAGCCCCCTCGATGTCGTTTCCATGACAGCCCTTCTGGTGCAGGCAAAGTCGTGCCTCCGGTTGATGCGCTGGAGAGTTAGGTCATAGACGGATTCAATGCCGTACTCCACTTCTACAATCTTCCCGCGTTCCTTGATGGAAGAGAGGTAGTCGAGCTTTTCGCCGTCGACGCAGTCCGGCCGCGTGCCGATGACAAGCCCCCTTACCGCAGGGTGGGATAGCGCGGCTTCGTACCGCTCACGGAGGACGTCGATAGGAGCGTAGGTGTTCGAGAAAGCCTGGAAATAGGCCAGGTAGCCATCGGCCTTCCGTCCCCTTGCGGTGTGGAAGGCGATTCCGGCATCTATCTGCTCCGGGATGGATTTACCTTGGGTATAGGAAGGGTGAAAGGCTGCGTTGTCGCAGAAGGTGCATCCACCGGTTCCGAGCGT
>JAFPGC010000031.1 GCA_017423025.1 Bacteroidales bacterium | reverse complement strand
GCCTATCTTTGTTCATGCTAAGGTTAACTGTATTAAGTTGTTTGGCGACACTAATATAGTGATAATCAATGAGATATGCAATAACTCTCAAAGATTTCAACCTTAGCTTTTTTCGTTTTTTAGCTACTTGCGAAACTTAAATCAGTTAATCTCTTTCGTAAGCCGCCATGTTCATTTCGGACTCCCAGACTTCCACCTTGTAGGCGTTGTCCACGTGGTCGCAAATCCAGCGGGCGATGTTTTCGGCGGTGGGATTGAAGTCGAACACCTCGTTGAGGTTCTTGTGGTCCAGCGCCGTGGTGATGTCCTTTTTGATATGGGTGAAGTCGGTCACCATGCCGTCCTCGTTGAGCGTCTCGCTCTTGCAGTAGATTTTTACAATCCAGTTATGGCCGTGCAGGGATTCGCACTTGCTCTCATAGGAGAGGTGAAGGGCGTGTGCACTTGATATCTCGAGTCTTTTGCAAACGTAATACATGGTGCAAAGGTAGCATTAATTCTTTAAACCTTCAGGGCATTCTTGAGGGCATTGAGGGCCCGGACCCTGCGGATAGGCCCCTGGGACACCAGGAAACTGTCCATCTGGGCCTTGAGTTCTTCTTCCGGAAGCGGCAGCTTGGCCACCTCGTTGGCGAAGAACTCGAGCTGGTCTCCTACGGACAGCGGGTAATCGTCGTCTCCAAAGAATTCCTCCGTCCAACGGAGCAGGTCCAGCCTTTCGCGGGTGACCGCCGTGAAATCCGAGGGGAGCGACGGCTCCCATTGAAGCTTTCCTCTCCAGACATTCCTTACCGGCTGCTTCAGGGAGCAGGAGAAGACGGTGGGCAGCACTTTGAGGCTGCCATCGGCCTTGTAAACCGCTCTCGATTTCAAGGTTTCGGTGCGGAAAACGAAGGAGGAAAGGGGCGCCTTCACGCCTTCATAGATGGCCAGGCGGAACAGTTTTTTGGCCGATGCCTTGCGGGGGAAGGGTTTCTCCCCTACTACATTGACATGATATACGTCATACTTCGGGAAGAGCTTTACCATCAGGCCGATGGATGACACGAAGTTCGGGTCCGGCACGGCGCCGGGCTCCAGGATGCAGAGCACCGGCTCCTGCACCTCAGACCATCCCCCGTGGCAGATGTCCAGCGAAGGGTAATCCTCCTCCACATCACCATCGGGCAGGTAAACTTTGAACTTCTTGCATTTCTGAAAAGTCAGGGCCGACAAGATCCTGTCATCGGCCTGGGGAAGAACGATAGCTATCATATATCTTCAACGTTTTTAAGCCAGGTACCGCGGATGAGGCGCACCAGGAAGATGCTGCCGCGGAAAGTCAGTTCAATGGCCATGCACACCCAGAAGCCCACCAGGCCGTAGATGCGCGTGACAAAAATAGCAGGAATAATGCGGACCACCCACATGGAACCGAAGTTCATGACGCTGGGCCACTTGGTGTCGCCGGCACCCACGCAGGCTCCGTAAACCACCATGGCGGCGGCATACCCCACCTCTGCAAAGGCTTCTATGCGCAGCACCCGGGCGCCCAGGTCAATTACGGCCGCATCCGGTGAGAGCAGCCCCATCATCTGCGGGGCAAAAATATACATGAGGATGGCCAGCGAGCCCATGATGCCCATGGCCATCAGAGTGGTTATCCACGCAAAGCGGGTGGCCAGATCCTTGCGGCGCGCACCCAGCGACTGGCCCACCAGGGCCGTGGAGGCATCGGCAATTCCCGCTCCGGGCATGTAGCAGAGGCTCTCGGCCGTAATGGCAAAAGTATTGGCGGCAATGGCAATGGTGCCCAGCGGCGCCACAATGACGGTGGCGGCAATGTATCCGCCCCTCAGAAGCAGGTTCTGGAAGGCCATGGGGCCGCCAATTCCCCACGCTTTCTTCACCACCCTCTCCGTAGGGCGGAAGCTGCCCGGCTCCTGCGTGAGTTTGAGTTCCGGGCTCTTGAAAACCAGGAAGGAGAGCATGGCGATGGCGGTAATCACTTCCGCCAGACCGCTGCCGATGGCCGCGCCCACCACGCCCATGTCCAGCACATAAATAAAGAGGTAATTGAACACCACGTCCAGCACGCACATGCCTATGCTGAGCAGGCTGGGAACCTTCATGTTGCCACTGGCCTGCAGCATGGCCGCACACATCCAGTCCAGCTGCATGGCGGGCATAAACAGGGCGATGATGAGGAAATACTTGCCGGCGTCTTCCACAATGTCGGGGCCGCCACCCAGCCAGTAAGGCAGGCTGTGCGAAACGGCCGCGCCTATCAGGGCCAGCACCGTGCTGAATACAATAGCCACCGTGAGGGCCTGGCGCAGGACATTTCGGGCACTTTTGAAATCATTGGCGCCTATCAGGTGTGAAACCTGCACCGAGAAACCCGACGACAACGCAAAGCAGAAACCGCCCCACAGCCACAGGCAGGTGGAAACCAGGCCGATGGAAGCGCCGGCCGCCGGCCCCAGGTGTCCCACCATGGAGGTGTCGATGTACTGCATAAGCACCGAAGACAGCTGGGCCAGGATGGCGGGGTAGCTGAGCATGAAGCACAGGCGGATCTGCGCCCCCGTGGAGAGGGTGCCGCCGTTGCGGATGCGCTGCAGCAATATGTCTTTGGTCGCAGTCATTATTCCTGATATGGGGGCACTTCCTGCCGGTCAATCAGTTCCCGAAGGACGTCCAGGTATTTTTCATCGGCCGTCCCGAAGGCCGTTCTCATCTGTTTCAAAGTATAATTCCCCTGCCGGGACTCTATCCACGCCTTCAACCGGTCCGGAAGGTCCGCCGGGCTGGCCTTGGCCGCACGGCAGATGTCGCATTGGCCGCAATCGGAGCTTTCTTCCTGGCCGAAATAGCGGAGGAGGTAGCGGGAGCGGCATTCATCCTCTTCCTCAACGAAGTCAATCATGGCCTTCACGCGCTGGGAGTAAGTGCTCCGCAGCATCTGGTAGCGCTGGGGGCTGAGTTGCACATTGCCGGGGCGCAGCCGGTTGTGCTGAAGGAACAGCACGGTGGCATGATCGGCCGGAATATAGCGGATGACGTGGTTTACGCTAAGCAAATACAGCAGCTGCCTCAGGCCCGCTACACTTACCCCGGAGCGGCTGGCTACCGCTTCCTCATCAATGGGGGTGGGATAGGAGAAAATGCCCGTATACAGACGCATGAGGGTCTCCAGCACCAGCGGCATGGCCGGGTCGGGAAGGTCAATATTGTAAAGGGACGCACGGTCCACTTCTATCTTGATGCGGGTAGGGATGTCCATGTCTTCGGACAGGACCCAGTGCCCTTCCCGTTCCATGTATTTGACAGCATAGTAAGTGGGAGCCTGCTGCAGGTGGTAGTGCTGGCAGAACTCCTTCATGTCCCATTTGAGCATGCGTCCTTCACCCTCGTCGTAGGGAATCTGGAAGAAGATATGCAGTTTCTGATACAGGTCTTCCATGCTTTCCAGGCTGGGGAAAGACACCTGTTCCAGCTGCTTGAGCCGGGAGGTATCCGTTCCGTTCCAGAGCAGCACGGCATAGGAGGGCTTGCCGTCACGGCCCGCACGGCCGGCTTCCTGGAAGTAGGCCTCGGGGCTGTCGGGGACATCGGCATGCACCACGAAGCGGACGTCCGGCTTGTCAATGCCCATGCCGAAGGCGTTGGTGCAGACCATCACACGCACACGGTCTTCCTTCCAGTCTTTCTGGCGGTCGGCCCGGGTCTGTGCCCCCAGTCCCGCATGGTAGTAGGAGGCCGATATGCCCGCTGCCTTCAGGGATTCGGCCAGTTCCTGCGTGCGGGCCCGGCTGCGGACATATACGATGCCGCTGCCCGGCACCCCTTCGCAGATGCTGCGCACCTGGCCCGTCTTGTCCTGCGCCTTGCGGACGATGTAACTCAGATTGGGGCGCTCGAAACCGGAGCGAAGGAGGTTCTTCTCCTGGAAATGGAGGCGGTCCATGATGTCATCGGCCACCAGCGGCGTGGCCGTGGCTGTTAGGGCTATCACCGGGGCGTCCACCCTCTCTCGCAACTTCCCTATCTCCAGATAACTGGGCCGGAAATCATATCCCCACTGGGAGATACAGTGGGCTTCGTCCACCACGATATAGGATATCTTGAGAACGTCCAGATAGGACTGGAACAGCCGGGTCTGAAGCCGTTCCGGACTCAGGTACAGGAATTTATAGTCCCCGTAGGCCGCATTGTTCAGGGCCAGGTCTACCTCGTGCCGGTTCATGCCGGCGTGGATGGCCATGGCCCGGATACCCCGGTCCATGAGGTTCTGCACCTGGTCTTTCATAAGGGCAATGAGCGGGGTTATGACCAGGCCGATGCCCTCCCGCATGAGGCACGGCACCTGGAAGCAGACGCTCTTGCCTCCGCCCGTCGGTAGGATGGCCAGGACGTCGCGCCCCTCCAGCGCCTGGTGGATGATTTCCTCCTGCATGGGGCGGAAACCGTCATATCCCCAGTAAGTATGTAGTACCTCCAATGCGGTCATAGTTTGCTAAGTTAGTGATTATTTCCGTATCTTTGTGCATGCATGGTCAGAAAACAAACGCCGCGCGGCTGCTGGATGCAGCGGGCATTTCCTACACCCTGGTCCCCTACGTGGTGGACGAGGAACATCTGGAAGCCTCCCACGTTGCCCAGCAGCTGGGAGAAGACCTGGACCGCGTCTTCAAAACGCTGGTCCTGAGGGGAGACAAAAACGGCCTGTTCGTGTGTGTTGTCCCCGGTTCCATGGAAGTGGACCTGAAGGTAGCGGCCCGCATCAGCGGCAATAAGAACTGCGCCATGATCCATGTGAAAGAGCTCCTACCCCTCACCGGCTACATCCGGGGCGGCTGCTCCCCCATCGGCATGAAAAAACCCTTCCCTACTTTTATCCACGAGAGCGCCCTCCTATGGGACACCATCTATGTGAGCGCCGGCATCCGCGGCCTGCAGATCTGCATCGAGCCCCAAACCCTCATCGACTTCGTCGGCGCAGGGCTTTATCCGCTTTAGCGGGCCGCTTGTAGGTTATTTGGCGGAATGTATTAACTTTGTAATTTGATAATGAGGCTTGCCTCGGATTAATATTCTTCACCATGATGTCACGTATCAGCCAAAAAGTTACTTGGATGGCCCTCTTTCTCCTGGCACTGATCGGCCTCTCCTCATGTCAGAAAAGGTTTTCCATCCTGGAATATCAGTTCACTGTAGTCTCCGTTACTCCCGGTTATTGGCAGAACGGAGAGATAGTCCGCTATCCTTCCGTAGAAGTGAGGGTGGACGGTCCCGACGCACAGGAATGGGACATCACGGTTTCTCCGGAAAACGGAGCCCAGCCTTATGTTGAGTCCACCGTAACGGGAAAACAGCGCAGCATAGTCCTGGAGGGCATCCAATTGTCCGCAGAACGGCGCGAAATGGGCCTTACCATCCAGGCCACCCATGTAAATACCGGAGAGGTGCTGGCCACCACCCGTCAATATAAGGCCACCCTGGAAGGAGACTTCACTCCTCCCGTCCCGCCGGAGACCATCTTCGTCACCAGCCTCTCCATGGTCGTTGGAGAAGAATCTTCATCCGTTACCGTAACCGACGGCCACAGCGCCACCATAGACGCAATGGAGGGTTATTCCGGTACTCTCATTATCTCTTACCGCCAGGACGCGACCGAAACGGACCCCATCACCTGCACCATTGCCCAGACGGCCGGTGACAGCCATATTACCCTTTCACAGGAGGGAATTATCCGGGAAGATTCCCATTTTATCATTCCCTTTACCGCCCTGGAGCCCGGATCGGGAAGCTTCTCCGTCATCCTCAAGGGAAAGGGCCAGGAAACGGTATTGGCCATTTCCTATGTCGTCAAATCCCGCCCCTATGAGGCCACGTTCGAGCCCAACCACTTTACCTTTGCAGAACTGTACGACGCCCACGGAACCGTGAGCATCTTCGGCTTCCAGGATGGGGAAAAATGCGACGTCGTCCTGCACTGGATTGAGTCCACCACCGGAGAGGAAGGCAGCACCAGTTACAAAGGCGTGGATGCCAAAGAACCTCTGGACGTGATTCTTTGGAAGGCAGGAGAGACAAAGATCGGTTACAGCTATGTCTTCTGGGCCGATGTTTACGAAGAAGGGGAAACCAAACCCGTAGTGACTTCCGAGGAAAGGACGGTTTCCCCCATAGCCATCTCGTTTGCCTGGACAGACGCCAAAGGAAAACCCATCGCAGCCGATGATGCCGTCCGTTCCTATACCTCATCCGACGTCTGCAAGCTGGACGTGGTAACGGCTTCCTGGACTACCGAGTTCATCAACATAGTCACCGTTGAGGACAAGACCGCCGAAAGGACGTATACTTCCCAGGATCCCCTGACCGGGGACGAAGCCGATTACGTCTTCGAGATGAAGCACCCCAAACGCGGTGTGCACACCTTCTCCATCACGCTGGAAACCGTAGAGGGGAATTATACCTTCGAAAATGAAATGAAATTCATTGACGTGTGGACGGTGAGCCCGTTTGCAAAGGGTGCCTCGTTATATATCAATTTCACCGGCCCTGCTTCTTCCATCAAAACGGATTGCAACATGAATATTACCCTGTACGGCTATGCCATCTGGGACTATACCGTGGCAGAAACCAACGCAGAGGGCCAGAAGGTGAATACACCCAAACAGGAGAAAAAGTTTATCGGCCAACGGACGGAGCCCTTTACCATTGAAAAGGGAACGTCCAAGGGATCTGATATCAAAGTGAAACCCATAGCCGGTCTGTTTAATGTTGCCATGCGCATGCTCAAAGACAAATGCTCCGGCAAACCTTTCTCCATGACCGGAATCACGGCTACCCGCTGGGACGGAGATAAGGTAGTCTCTTACACCCCCGCAACGTCCAACACCTTTGTAAGATTCGACATCACGGCCGATGCCGCCTTCTACAATGACTACAACGAACTGGAGACGAATATCTCCAAGTTGAAGTCTACCTTGAACCAGAACGGGATTTACTACTAGCCTATAATATAAGTAGCGGCGAAGCCAGACCGCGCCTGAGCACGCGAAGGCCGATGCTGCCCGCCTCCACGCCGGCGTCCTCCAGGGCCCGGCGTGCGCTTTCATAGGCCAGTTCCGGAGTGTTGTTGTTGCCGCTGAGGTGGCAGAGGAAGATGTTCCGGAGACCGGGGTGCAGGATCTTGGGAAGGGCCTCGGCGCAGGCATCGTTGGACAGATGCCCTATTCCGTGGGAAATACGGTCTTTGAGCACCTGGGGGTAATCTCCACCCAGGAGCATATCCATATCGTAATTGGATTCTATCACCACCGTCGTGGCCTGGGAGGCCCATTCCAGGGCTTCCTCGGTGGTATGTCCCATATCGGTCATGAGGACAAACAGCTCCTGCTGGCAACGGATGGCGAAACCGATGCACTGGGTAGCATCGTGGGGAACCACAAAATACTGGACGTCAAAATCCTGCGTAACGGGATTCCACACCCCGGCCTGGAGATCCTGGCGGCAGGGGCCCACCCAGTCCCGGGTAAAGGGATGCCGGATAAGGGCTTCATGCAGCGTAGGCGTAGTCCAGACGGGTGCGCAGACCCGCTTGCAGAAGGAACCCAGGGAACGGATATGGTCTCCATGGTCGTGGGTCACCAGGATGGCCGATATATTCTCGTAGCCAAGGTGCAGGGCTTCCAGCTCTTTCTTGATGCGGCGGATGCCCACACCGGCATCGATGAGGATGCCCGAATGGGGACCCAGCAAAAGGGAACAGTTGCCGCAGCTGCCGCTGGAGAAGCTCACGAAACGCATCATGGACGATTCTCCTCCTCACAGTATCGGCCTATCACGCTGTAGGCGTCTTCCACGCCCAGTTCGCCGGCACGGGAAAGGTCTATGCAACCCTTCTCCTTGTCTTTCAGGTAAATGAGCACCAGGCCGCGGTTGAAATAGGCACTACCCAGCCAGGGATACAGGCGGATGGCCTTGTCGTAACTGTCTATGGCTTCCACGAAGCGGGAACTCAGGCAGTACAGGTTACCCAGGTTGAACTGGATGTACGGGAACGAAGGCAGGAGGGCGGCGGCGGCCTCCATATCGGCCAAAGCCTCGGAATAGTCGTATTCGCGGCTCACCTGTTCGCGGACCCGGGCGCGGGTGTTACCCCGGTCATCCATGGTGAGCGTCTGCACGTTGGACTCAAAGGAAGCGATGAACTCGATCATCTCTGCCCGCAGGGCGCCGCGGTTCATCAGGTAGAAAGCCTTGAAGTAATTGGCATAAGGGGTGGTGTCCTCCGTCTCTACGGCATTGGTATAATGGAGCAGGGCCGATGAATACTGCCTCAGGCCCACATCCTGCAGCGCTTTGAAGAAGTCGTTGTAGACCGGCTGGGTAAGCACGGGCGAGGTCACCGGGATCTTGTCCGAGCCGGCAATGATGGTGACCGGCAGCGGAGCGCCGTTCACGAAGTTGTCCAGCAGGCGGTTCTCGTACCGGTGCGCCAAAGCGTAGTTGGCATTATCCGTCTCTTCCACAACGGCAAAGCGGTAGAGGGGCTTCAGGTTGATGTCCACGTCGCGGTGACGGAGCATCTCGTCCTCAAATCCTCCGTTGCGGGCAAAGTCTGCGTCGAAGGCCAGCAGGTTGCTGTATTTCTTGGTGGTATCGGAGAAATCGGCCCCGCCGGAAGTGGCTTTCTGGTACTCGGCCACCTTGGTGCGGGCTATGCGGTAGTCTTCCTTGGAGGCGCGGTTCATGCCCAACTGCAGCTCTACGTAGGCCCTGTTCTGATAGGCCTTGGCAAAGTCCGGATACAGTTCGATGGCTTTGTTGTAGTCGGCCAGGGCGTCGTCCCAGCGCTGCATCTCTATGAAGAAACCGGCGCGGTTGAAGTACGCCAGCACGTTGCCGGGGTTGATGGCGATAACCCGGTCCATATCGGCCAGAGCTCCCTCGTAATCCCCTACCTGGGCACTCAGGAGACTGCGGTTATACAAGGTAAGGGCGTTGCCGGGCTCGTACTTGAGCACGGTATTGAGGTCCGACATGGCGCCTTTCAATTCGCCTTTATCGGCCTGGACCAGGGCGCGCTGGAAATAGGCCAGCGTCATGGTGGAGTCCAGTTCGATGGCTTTGTTGAAGTCCTGCACGGCCGGATCAAAATTACCCCGGGACGCTTCCAGGCCGCCGCGGCGGAGGTAGCCCTCGGGCTCGAAACGGTCTATCCGGATGGCCTGGTTATAATCGGCCAATGCCTTCAGGGTATCTCCGAGGAACAGATAGGAGGCGCCACGGTTGAGGTAGGAGGCCGGGTCCTTGGGTTCGCTGCGGATGTATCTGTCAAAATCCGTGATGGCCCGCTCGAACTGGCGGCTCAGGAAAAAGGTGACGCCACGGGTAAAGTAGAGGCCGGCCGATCCGGGACGCAGGCGGATGGCCTGCTCCAGGTCCTGAAGGGCGCCGTCGTAGTTACCGGTGCGGCTCTCGGTGATGGCGCGGTAATGGTAACCGGAGGTAAACACCGGATTCAGGCGCACGGCGGTGGAGAAATCGGCCCTGGCGCCCCGGATGTCTCCCAGATTGTACTTGGCGATACCGCGGTAGAAGAAGGTCCAATAGTCCGTGGAATCCAGCTGGGCCAACACGTTGAAGTTGGACACGGCTTCGTTCAGGCGCCCGTCCTGCAGGGCGGTCCGGCCCCGGAAGGAGAAGACGTCTTTGTCGTACTGGGCATGGGCTGCCAGGGGAAGCAGCAGAGCCAATAGTAAGGCTATAGGACGGAATTTCATCAAAAAAATTTTCATTTCAGCCACGAAATATCTAATTTCGCGCCAAATGACAAAGATAAGAAATTATTTCCTAATATTTTTTCTGACGGTCTGTGTTCCGGCCGCAGCCCAGCACCATGCTTCCGTAAGCCCTTTCCAAGCCGAAAGAGTCCTGGACAGGGATTCCGTCCGCACCAGCGTGGAGTTCCTCTGTTCCCCGGAACTGGGAGGCCGCGCCACCGCCACGGAAGGAAGTCGCAACACGGCTTACTGGCTTGAAAACCAGTTCCTTTCCATGGGCATCCAGCCCCTCAACGGCGCCTGGATGCACGGGTTTGTCACCCGCGACGGCGTTATCCGAAATGTCCTGGGCCTCATTCCCGGCTACGCCCATCCGGGCCGATACATAGTGCTCATGGCACACTTTGACAATCTGGGCATCCTGGGAGGCCGCTTTTTCCCGGGGGCCGATGCCAACGCTTCCGGCGTGGCCGCCCTGCTGCAGCTTACCCGGATGTTCAGCTACATGAACTCCTGTCAAAAACAATACCGGCACAGTCTCCTGGTGGTGGCCCTGGACGGCAAGGAAAAGAACCTGGCGGGCTCCGAGAGGTTGTGGCGGGAGATAGTTTCCGGACAATTGCTGGATCCCGCCACCGGCGAGGCCGTCAGTCCCTCCCAAATTGACATGGTGGTAAACCTGGACCAGCTGGGTTCCACACTCGCCCCCCTTACCAAAGACAACGGGCGTTATCTCATCATGTTATCCGAAGAATCCACCGGCCGCCGGAATACCCTGGAAAGAATCAATATGGAACCTGGTTTCGGATTCGAACTGGGGTACGACTATTATGGGAGCAAGGACTTCACCAAACTGTTTTATCGCCATATAAGCGACCAGAGGGTGTTCCTGGAGAACAACATTCCCTCCGTCATGTTCACCTCCGGCATCACTTACCGGAACAACAAACCGGAAGACAATCCCGAATCTCTGGACTACGACATCCTCACCTCCCGCATCCGGCTCATCTTCCACTGGCTGGATAAAATCCTGTAACATTACAGCCGGTCTTCATAAAGTGCCGGGGCACCATGCGGTTTTTCTTTTTGGAGAACGGCGATAGGGATTTTTTTGGTATCTTTGTAGTCTATGCGTGACTTCTTGAAACTGATGAGGCAGTATGCCTCTCCTTATAAAAGATATCTGGCGGGCGCCGTGGTGCTGAACATCCTGAGCGCCGTATTCAATATCTTTTCCTTCGCCGTTCTTGTGCCGCTTCTCAACATCCTGTTCAAGGTAGACGATACCGTATACGAGTTCATTCCCTGGGAAACTGCCATGGCCTTCAAGGACAAGGTTATCAACAATTTCTACTTCTACGTTTCGGACTTTGCCGCCACGCACGGAGCCATCAATACCTTGTTCCTGCTGGCTGCGGTGATGATTCTGTTCACCGCCCTCAAGACCAGCTGCTACTTCGGTTCCAATGCCGTCATGATCCCCATCTCCACCGGCATTGTCAAGGAAATCCGCTGCCGCATCTACGACAAGATCCTGAGCCTGCCCATCGGCTTCTTTACGGAAGAGCGCAAGGGCGATATCATAGCCCGCATCACCGGAGACGTATCCGAGGTGGAGAATTCCATCATCGCCTCACTCTCGATGCTCATCAAAGACCCCATCCTCATTGTCATCTACTTCGGCTTCCTCACCTGGATGAGCCCGGAGATGATGATTTTCACCATTGTCTTTGCCCCGGCCTTTATCTGGGTGATGGGCATCATCGGCAAGCAGCTCAAACGATCCTCCCTGGAGGCGCAGAGCCTCTGGAGCGACACCATGAGCCAGGTGGATGAGACCTTGGGCGGCCTGCGCGTCGTGAAGGCCTTCAATGCCGAGAAAACCATGCACCGCCGCTTCCAGGACATCACGGACCGCATGCGCCGCAAACTGGCCCGTGTGAGCACCCGTCAGGCCACAGCCCACCCGGTGAGTGAGTTCCTGGGCACCGTCATGCTCATGATCGTCCTCTGCGTTGGAGGTATCATGATCATTAACGGGAAGAGCCTCATCGGAGGTGGAAAGTTCATGGATGCCTCCACCTTCATCTATTTCCTGGTCATCCTCTACTCCGTCATAGAGCCCATCAAGGAACTGTCCCGCGCCACCTATGGCGTGCGCAAGGGCCTCGCTTCCATGGAGCGTATCAACAAGATTCTGGAGGCCGACAACCCCATCAAGGATCCCGCCCAGCCCCAGAAGCTGGAAGGATTCAACCAAAGCATCCGCCTGGAAGACGTGAGTTTCTCCTATGAGGACGGCAAGCAGATTCTCAAGGGCATTAACCTGGAAATTCCCCGCGGCAAGATGATTGCCATCGTGGGAGAATCCGGCGCCGGAAAATCCACGCTGGTAGACCTCATCCCCCGCTTCTGGGATGTCACCGGCGGCCGCATCACCCTGGACGGAAAAGACATCCGCGATGTGGCGGTGAAAGACCTCCGTTCCCTCATGGGCAACGTGAACCAGGAGCCCATCCTCTTCAACGACACCATCTTCAACAA
Source organism: Bacteroidales bacterium (assembly GCA_017423025.1). Lineage (GTDB taxonomy): Bacteria > Bacteroidota > Bacteroidia > Bacteroidales > UBA932 > Cryptobacteroides. The sequence continues at coordinate 18,638 of JAFPGC010000031.1, read as the reverse complement.
CATAGCCTTCGGTGTGGAAGGCGCCACGGAGGCCGATGTGATAGCCGCCGCCAAGATAGCCAACGCCCACGACTTCATCATGGAGAAGGAGGAGGGCTATCAGACCAACATCGGCGACCGCGGATCCAAGCTCTCCGGCGGCCAGCGCCAGCGGCTTTCCATTGCCCGCGCCATCCTCAAGAACCCGCCCATCCTCATCCTGGACGAGGCTACGGCCTCCCTGGACACCGAGAGCGAACGGGCCGTGCAGGATGCCCTGGACCGCCTCATGAGCTCCCGCACCACCATCGCCATCGCCCATCGGCTTTCCACCATCCGCCATGCCGACGAGATTGTGGTGCTGCACGAAGGCAAGATTGTGGAACGCGGCAAGCACGAAGACCTCATCGCCCTGGGTGGTTATTACAAGAAACTTAATGACATGCAAGCATTATGATGAACCGGATCAACGTTCCTCTGGCAGACTTTGAAAACCAGGACCTGGATACCGCCCTGGAACTGGGCGGCGCCCGTTTTGATGTTGAGTGCATCAACTGGCCGGAGACCTTTCCCTATGCTCCCCTGTGCAGCGGCCGTATTGCCCGCACGCAGGATGCCCTGGTGGTGGATTTCCGCGTGAGTGGCCTGGATCTCCGAGTCCAGAATACGGAAGACAATGGCCGCCAGTGGGAAGACAGCTGCGTAGAAGTCTTTATCCAGGATCCGGAAGACAAAACATATTATAATTTTGAAATCAATGCCCTGGGCAAGGTCCTTGCCTGCTGCGGAGAAGACCGTTTCAACCGGGTGGCCCGTCCGGCCGAAGAGATGGAAGAGATTCTGCGCTTCGGTCACGACGTCATCCCCAGCCCGACCGGGGATCTCGAAGGACTGCAATCCTGGCGTGTGGGCGTAGTGATTCCCTTCCACCTTATCGGCCTGGATCCGGACAACCTGCCCCACAGCATCCGCGCCAATTTCTACAAGTGCGGCGACAAGACCGCCCACCCCCATTATCTGAGCTGGAGTCCCATTGACACTCCCCAACCGGACTTCCACAGACCTGAATTCTTTGGCGAACTCATCCTGGACTAATGAACAAGAAGAAACTGATTTCGAGGGGCCTCTTCTTTATCTATCTTGCCGCTGTACTTTATCTTTGCTTCGGCAAGTTCGAGAGCACGCCCGATGTTCCGGGATTCTTTTTGGGAATTCCCACCGACAAACTGGTGCATTTCTGCCTGTTTTTCCCTTTCCCCATCCTGGCCTTCCTGGCCTTTGACAAGTTCACGGAAACACCCAAATCCACCTTCCTTTTCTCCGGGATTACCTGGGTGCTGGGCATGCTTCTGGCTTTTGGAACGGAATGGGGGCAGGCACACCTGACCGATTATCGCAGCGGAGATCCCTGGGACCTGGCAGCCGATGCCCTGAGCATCACCCTGAGTACCGTTCTGGTTATCATTTGGGATTTGAGTAAACAGAAAAAATGAAACGGATTCTTCTCTCCCTCGTACTGGCACTTATGGCTTTCTCCGGCCTGGCACAAACTCCCCGGGCAAGGGATTTCAATACGGTAGTAGACTCTTTGCAAGTGCGCCTTCAGCGCCGCTCCGGTGTATTTACCCGCCTCAAACTGGAAAAAGTGCTGGTTCGCGGCAATGTGCTGGACTTCTATTTCTCCCAGAACCTGACCTATCAGCCCTACCGCAAAGGGGATCTCACCTGGCTCTCTGAACAAATACAGGAACTGGGGGCCGGCAAATTGGGCAAGTATAAGGTTGGTGCCATTTACGCCAAGGGTCAGAGGCTGACCAATCTGCCCCAGCCTGCCCTGACCAATGACGGCAGTGCCATCAGCACGTCTTTCCGTGTGCCGGAGCCTGCCAAGGCTGCGCCTCTGGTGCAGGGGGCCGATAACTGGCCTCAGGGCCTGAGCGGCCGCCACATCGCCCTGTGGCAGAGCCACGGCCGCTATTACAACGATGAACTGGAACTCTGGGACTGGCAGCGGTCTCCCAACCACCGCACCCTGGAAGATGTGTATACCCAGAGTTATGTCCTTCCCTTCCTCATTCCCATGCTTGAGAATGCCGGCGCCGTGGTGCTCACCCCGCGCGAGCGGGATATCCAGACCCGCGAGGTCGTATGCGACAATGATCCCGCCTTCACCGAGGGCCGGGGCCCTGCCGTGCGCACCCGCGGCCGCTACCAGGAAGAAGGCGACTGGCAGGATGCGGGAGAAGGGTTCGCCGATTTCAGTGCCGTATATACAGGATACGACTTCCCTTTCAAGAAAGGATCGGCCCGGAAGATCCATACCGCCCGCGAGGGTGAAGAATCGGCCAGTGCCATTTGGAGGCCTACCCTAGAGGAAAAGGGCTCCTATGCCGTATATGTAAGCTATAAAACCCTGCCTGAAAGCACTTCCGATGCCCGCTACACCATCCATCACCTGGGTGGCGAAACCCTCAAGCACGTTAACCAGCAGATGGGCGGCGGCATGTGGATTTACCTGGGAACCTATCTCTTCGACAAGGGGAACAAAGGCTATGTAGAACTGACCAATGTTTCCTCTGAGCTGGGTGTGGTGACGGCCGATGCCGTCCGCTTCGGCGGTGGCATGGGCAAGGTGGAAAGGGGCGGAAGTGTCTCCGGCCTGCCCGCCTATGTCGAAGGTGCCTTGTATAACATGCAGTACAGCGGCATCGACCTGAGTATTGCCGATGAATGGGATAGCGAGTATACCAAGGAATATGCAAGCCGGGGCGCCTGGGTGAAGGAAGTCACCGGCGGTTCACGGGTGAATCCGGGAAAAGAGGGCCGGCGCATTCCCATTGACCTGTCCCTGGCCTTCCATACCGATGCCGGCGTCACGCCCAACGATTCCATCATTGGAACCCTGGCCATCTATACGCTCAAATGCGACGGGTCCGAGATGCTCCCCAACGGGGAAAAACGCCTGAGTGCAAGATTATTGGCCGATCTGGTCCAAACCCAGGTTGTGGAAGACATCCGCGCCGCCTATGAACCCGACTGGACCCGGCGCGAGATTTGGGACCGCAGTTACAGTGAGAGCCGCACCACCGGTGTGCCCGGCCTGCTGCTGGAACTGCTTTCCCACCAGAACTTTGCCGACATGCGTTACGGTTTGGATCCGGGTTTCCGCTTCACGGCCTGCCGAAGCGTCTACAAAGGCATCCTGAAATTCCTCAGCGCCCGTTACGGCGTTCCCTATGTGGTGCAGCCGCTGCCGGTACACGGGTTCCGTGCCCAGTTGGACAGCGCCCGCCAGGTGGTGCTTTCCTGGGCTACCACTCATGACGGACAGGAACCTACGGCCGGGGCCGATTATTACAAAGTCTACACCCGCGTGGACGACGGCGGCTTCGACGCCGGACGCCAGGTGTCCCAGCCCGAGTGCCGGCTGTCGCTGAAACCGGGCCACGTGTACAGTTTCAAGATTACGGCCTGCAACGCCGGCGGCGAGAGTTTCCCCTCCGAGGTCCTGGCGGTGGGCTTCCCTTCGGCCGATGCCCGGAAGGTGCTGGTGGTGAACAATTTCACCCGTGTATCGGCCCCTACCTGGTTTGATACGCCCCAATACGCCGGATTTACCGACAATCTGGAAAGCGGGGTGCCGTGGGGGACGGATATCCTCTACTGCGGCTCCGTGAATAACTTTGACCGCAGTTCCGAATTTACCTCCAACGACAACCCCGGCTTCGGCGGTTCCTTTACCGATATGGCGGGTTCACAGATTGCGGGCAACACCTTCGACTTCGTGGCCGCCCACGGCAGGGCCGTCCTGGATGCCGGCTATGCCTTTGAATCGGCCTCTTCCGAAAGTTTCGACGGCTCTTCCGACGCCTTTGCCCTGGATCTCATCTGCGGCAAGCAGCTCACCACCCGCATAGGACGCGGCGCCGTACCGGACAAGTTCCAGGTGTTCCCCGAGGCCCTTCAGCAGGCCCTTCGCACCTATACCGCCAAGGGCGGACATGTGCTCCTTTCCGGCGCCTACATTGCCACCGATGCCTGGGAAGTCCTCTATCCCGGCGTCCCCAAGGCCCCCGAAAGCACCCGTTCGTTTGTGAAGCAGGTACTGGGCTACCAGTGGGTCACCAACTTTGGCGATGTCTCCGGCTTTGCCCTTCCGCAGGCCAAGTCCGGCCTTCCCACCGTCTCCTACAACCGCGCCTGGTCGTCCCGGGTGTACAGGGTGGACAATGCCGACGGCCTGGCTCCGGCTGGCAAGGACACGCAGATTCTCCTCCGTTATCAAGGCACCGACATTCCCGCCGCCACCCTGTATAACGGAAAGGGCTACCAAGTGGCAGCCTTTGGATTTCCCCTGGAGACTTCTGCCCAGATGGGCGAAGTGATCAAGAGCGTGCTCAAAAAGTTCGAGGTAAAATGATAAAACACTTCTTCAAGACAGGATGGGCTGGCCTTCTGGCGGTGATCTCGTACTTTGAGTTTGCGCCGAATTCTTTGGCCATGTCATTGAACAAATCCCGAACAACACTAAGAATAACGGGATTACGGGAAACTATTCTTTAATAAAAGACATAAAACGGTCGCATCTCTAGTGAATCGCATTATCTTCAAATTGTGTAGAACCAGTATATTCAATAATTCTAAATGACTTACTTTGATGCGGATAAACGAACTCCATACATGGTGTATCATCCTCTCCTTCATAAGTCTTATCCCCTATTGTTGTTGTATATTGAAGTATTATAGGAAGAATTGAAGACAAATACGTTAATTGATATGAGAAAGACATCTTATTACTTGTTCGTACAAAGTAATCTGGTTTGTCTCCCCTTATAAAGAAAATATGATCTCTAAGGGAGAAGAAACCTATCTGGTTTTCTTTATATGGTACAACTGAAAAGACCAACCGATAAGTATCAATATCAGGACCTTGTTGAATATAAAGATGACAATAGGGGTATGACTTATATCTATTCATATAAACCTGTCTCTCGAGAGTGGTCAATGTGTCACAATACATTGGCCAATAGAGGACTGAATCAAGTTGATTCTTAATCCCATTGTCCAATATAACGTATTCTGAAGCGTTGAATGTAATAGTCTCTTTAATGTACTTGTTAGACTGAGCAAAAGAATACGGCATTACGGATCCAAATGAGAGAATAACGATTATACTACATTCCAAACGGGTAATACGCTTTATCTTTGACATAATAGATATTAAAAGAAGGAATACTATGTTTTTTCCGCAATAGATAACTATTTACTTCTTGAGCAAAGTTATTATCTTTTAAACTTGCATTATTACTAAATGGATGACTATGATTTAATTCTCTAATTGTGTATCCATGTAGCAACTGGCCGGAACGGAATACACAAACGAGCCGATGTATCTTTCACCAGTCCCGTCAGACTTGATGGCAGATACGTTGGTGCCATCCGACAGATAGGTATATGTCAATGAGCCGGAAGCGCCCGAAGTCACTTCCCTTGGCAAGTTACAAACATTGTAGGAGAAAACCAAACCTTTGCGGCCGTCACTGGTCATGTTGCCGAGCGCGTCATAGGCGAACGTGAAGGTTCCTCCCGGAGAACCGGCATCGGACAATCCTATCATCCTGTTGCCCGACCGGGTGAAAGAAAGGTTATTCTCAAGACCTGTGTCCCCATAACGCTTCATGGCAGAAAGGTTGCCGTTACGGTCATATTCCATCTCCTTTTCCGTAAGGAATTCCGAAAAAAATCAGAACGAAAAAAGGAATCAAATTAGGAAAATGAGAGGCTATGAGTACAAATAACAATCAGCACCTCCTTCCGATACACTGGGAGTAAACCGAAGAAGGTGCTGAGTATTTTTTGCTTCCGGGGAATTACATACGTTCCGGCAACTCAATTCCAAGTAATCCCATGGCGCTTCTGAGCGTACGGGCCAGGACGTTGATGAGTTCCAGGCGGTACTTGAGCACGGCTTCATTCTCCTCCTTGAGGATGGGCGTGTCGTGGTAGTACTGGTTGAACTCCTTGGCCAGTTCGTAGGCGTAATTGGCTATGATAGCGGGGCTCAGGGCGGCGCCGGCTTCGGCCACCTTGCCGGGATACAGGCTCAGCAGCTGGGTGAGGCGGATTTCCTTGGCGGAGGGCTCGACATCGGCCTTGATGCTCTCCGGGCCGAAGGATACGGTTGCCTTGCGCAGGATGCTGCAGATGCGGGCGTGGGTGTACTGGATGAAGGGACCGGTATTGCCGTTGAAGTCGATGGATTCCTTGGGGTTGAAGAGCATGGTCTTCTTGGGATCCACCTTGATGATAAAATACTTCAGGGCGCCCAGGCCTATCATGTGGTACAGTTTCTCCTTCTCTTCCTCAGAAAGGTCGGCCAGCTTGCCGCTTTCCTCGGAGGTCTTTTTGGCCTCCTCGTACATGCTCTGGATAAGGTCGTCGGCGTCTACCACCGTACCTTCGCGGGACTTCATCTTGCCTTCCGGGAGCTCCACCATGCCGTAGGACAGGTGGTAGATCTGGTCGGCCCAGTCGAAGCCCAGCTTTTTGAGGATGAGCTTGAGCACCTGGAAGTGGTAGTCCTGCTCGTTGCCCACCACGTACACGTGGGAATCCAGGTTATAGTTGGCGAAGCGGCGTTCGGCCGTTCCCAGGTCCTGCGTAATATACACAGAAGTACCGTCCCCGCGGAGGACCAGCTTGCGGTCCAGGCCGTCGTCGGTGAGGTCGCACCACACGCTGCCGTCGGGATCTTTCACGAAGGCGCCCATATCCAGGCCCTTCTGCACAAGCTCCTTACCCAGCAGATAGGTGTCGTGCTCGTAGTCCACCTTGTCGAACGAAATGCCCAGGGCTTTGTAGGTCTGGTCAAAGCCTTCGAACACCCAGCCGTTCATCATGCTCCAGAGCTCACGCACATGCGGGTCTCCGGCTTCCCAGTCTACCAGCATCTTGTGCACATCGTCCAGCACCTCGGGGTGTTCCTTTTCCAGCTTGGCGTAGGCCACATAGCAGTCACCTACCAGATGATCGCCTTTCTTGCCGGTGCTCTCCGGAGTGGCTCCGTCAAAAAGTTTCTCCCAGGCGTACATGCTCTTGCAGATGTGCACGCCTCGGTCGTTCACCAGAGTGGCCTTGATAACATCGTTGCCACAGGCCTTCAGCAGGCGCGACACGCTGTCACCCAGGAGGTTGTTGCGGATATGACCCAGATGAAGGGGCTTGTTGGTGTTGGGGCTGGAAAACTCCACCATGACCTTCTTCCCCGTAGCGGGCAGCTGGCCAAAGCCGGCGTCCCCGGCAATGCCCTGCAGGACCTCGTTCCAATAGAGCGGAGAGAACTTCAGGTTCAGGAAACCCTTGACGCAGTTGAAGGCGGCAATCTCCTTGACATTCTCTACCAGCCACTGGCCGATGGCGTTGCCCGTAGCATCGGGAGCGGCGTGGGTGATTTTCAATAAGGGAAAGGTGACCAGGGTATAGTCACCTTCGAATTCCTTGCGCGTTACCGAAACCTGCAGCGAGGACTCGGGAACGTCGGCCCCGTAAACGGCCTTGATGGCGGCAGCGGACTGCTGCTGGATAAAGCTCTCGGCCGTCATCCCAGATAGCCTTTAAGCAGTTTGGAACGGGACGGGCTCTTGAGACGGCGGATGGCCTTCTCCTTGATCTGGCGCACGCGCTCACGGGTGAGGCCGAAACGCTCGCCAATCTCTTCCAGGGTCATCTCCTGGCAACCGATGCCGAAGAAGGACTTCACAATCTCACGCTCGCGGTCCGTGAGGGTGCTTAGGGCACGCTCGATTTCCGTATTGAGGCTCTCGTTCACCAGCCCGCGGTCGGCGGACGGAGAATCGTCGTTGGGCAGGACATCCAGCAGGCTGTTGTCCTCGCCTTCCACGAAGGGGGCGTCCACGCTGACGTGGCGGCTGCCCACCCGCAGGGTATCGGAAATCTTGTCCTTGGGGACGTCAATCATCTCGGAGAGTTCCTCGTTCGTAGGCTGGCGCTCATTCTCCTGCTCAAAGCGGGTGAGGGCCTTGTTGATCTTGTTCAGGGAGCCCACCTGGTTCAAGGGCAGACGAACGATACGGGACTGCTCGGCCAGGGCCTGAAGAATGCTCTGGCGGATCCACCACACGGCGTAGGAAATGAATTTGAAACCACGGGTTTCGTCGAACTTCTCGGCGGCTTTGATGAGGCCCAGGTTACCCTCGTTGATGAGGTCCGGCAAGCTCAAACCCTGGTTCTGATACTGCTTGGCTACAGAAACTACGAAACGGAGGTTGGCGCGGGTCAGTTTTTCCAGAGCCTCCTGGTCACCTTTGCGGATGCGCTGGGCCAGTTCCACTTCTTCATCGGGAGTCACGAGTTCCTCGCGGCCGATTTCCTGCAGGTACTTGTCCAGCGACGCGCTCTCGCGGTTGGTGATGGACTTGGTGATCTTTAATTGACGCATTATCTTACAATAAAATATTTCGGTCAGCTCCTCAGCAAGGAACTGACCGAAACAGTAAGCTAATGCGGCAATTCCTTACTTGCCGAAACCAAAGTAGAAGGACCTCCTGTTCTTGTCCACGCCTTCAATATAAATGGCGCGGGAAGCCTTCTTGGCCTTGGCAACGACTTCTTCGGGTTTTGATACGGCCTCGTCGTTCACGTAAGTGATGACGCTGCCCGCCTTGGCACCGGCTTCAGCCATCTTTCCGCTGCCCAGGGAAACAATCTCCACACCGGACTTGAGTCCCAGTGCCTTCAATGCTTCGGGAGAGGCAGCCTTAAGGGTGGCTCCGTAAAAGACCATTGAACCGTCTGCCGTGGCTTCTCCATTGGATTCATCGCTGGCTGCCTGGAAGACCACCTGGGCTTCCTGCGTTTTTCCGTCACGGATGTAGGTGATGGTGGCCTTGTCGCCAGGGTGGTAACCGCTCACTTTGGCCTGGACGGAGGAACCATCCGTAACCTTCTGACCATCAATGGCCACGATTACGTCGTTCTCCTTAAGGCCGGCTTTCTCGGCGGCACTTCCCTTCAAAACCTCGTTAATATATACGCCGGTGACAGAGGAAAGTTTCATTTCGTCAGCAAACTTTTTGTCCACATTGATCATGCGGATTCCCAGCACGGCGCGCTTGACAGAACCGAAGTCCATGAGGTCCTGTGCAACCCGCTTGACAATGTTCACGGGAACGGCGAAGGAATAACCGGTGTAGGAACCGGTCTGGGACACGATGGCGGTGTTGATGCCCACCAGTTCACCCTTCTTGTTTACCAGGGCGCCACCGGAATTGCCGGGGTTCACGGCCGCATCGGTCTGGATGAAAGATTCAATCTTGAACTCGCCGGAATTGTCGGGCATGGAACGGCCCTTGGCACTCACGATACCGGCCGTGATGGTAGAACGCAGCTGGGCACCCAGAGGGGAGCCGATGGCCAGCACCCATTCACCCAGGCGCAGCTGGTCGCTGTCCCCCATGGGAAGGGCCGGCAGGTTCTGGGCGTCTACCTTGATGATGGCCACATCCGTAGCGGGATCGGTGCCCACCACCGTAGCTTCAAACTCGCGGTTGTCGTTGAGAGTGACCGACACCTTGGTGGCGCCGGCTACCACATGGTTGTTGGTTACGATGTAACCGTCGGGACGAATGATCACACCCGAGCCGCTGCCTCTCTGTTCCTGGGAACGGGGCTGGCCGAATCCATAGCCGTCACCGAAGCCGAAGAAGAACTCGAACGGATCGATGGAACGGGACTGGCGCTGGACGGTTACTTCTACATATACGACGGCCTCCACGGCGCTCTCTGCCGCGTAGGTAAAGTCCGGATAGTCGGTTTCTGCCAAATTGACAGTGCGATATTCTACAGCCTGTCCCGAAGCGTCTGTTACTACAGTATCGGGGTTTGTTTGCGGTTCGGCGGCTTTCACTACGGCGAATGCGGTAAGGCCACCCGCCAGAACGGAAAGCAGTACAGTCAGAAATCCTTTTTTCATAATTTATGTCGTTTTATGTTTTTTCCGAGACACCTTTTACTCAAAAGCTGTGCCACAAACTTTTTCCGTCCGACTGTTTGCATTTCTAAAAATACTTAATACCTTTGTAGGCGATGACAAGAATGAACGCATACCATCATCACCACCGTTCCTCCCAGGTCCGGTAGTTAACTCGTATGCATACACCCATACAGTAGGCTTGCCGGAACCCGGCAGGCCTTTTTTGTGATTATTGTAACCTTAATTATATCATGCTTAGATTAGCCATTCAATCTAAAGGACGCCTGAGCGAAGAGACCACCGAACTGCTGAGGGAAATCGGCATCGGCCTGGACGACTCGCACCGCAAATTCCTGCTGCAGGCGCCCAATTTCCCCCTGGAACTGCTGTATATGCGGGACGACGACATCCCGCAGGTCGTGAGCGATGGAACCGCAGCGCTGGGCATTGTGGGACTCAATGAAGTGGTGGAGCGCGGTCTGCCCGTCAAACTGGTGAAGAGGCTGGGATTCAGCGCCTGCCGTCTGTCGCTGGCCGTACCAAAAAACTCCGGCTACTTCGGCCCGGAATGGTTCCAGGGCAAGCGCATCGCCACCTCCTATCCCCGCATCCTGGGCGACTGGCTCCGGGAAAACGGCATCGAGGCCAAAGTACAGGTCATCACCGGATCGGTGGAAGTGGCCCCCGCCGCAGGCATTGCCGACGCCATCTTCGACATCGTTTCCTCGGGCGGTACCCTGGTAGCCAACGGCCTGCAGGAAGTGGAGAAGGTCTTCTGGTCCGAGGCCGTGCTCATCTCTTCCGGCAACCTGGATGCCGACGGTCAGGCCGTGCTGGACGAGATGCTCTTCCGCATCGACTCCGCCATGGTGAGCCGCCGCAAGAAATACCTCCTCATGAACATCCCCCAGGCCTCGGTGGACGAAGCCATCCGCATCATCCCCGCCATGCGCAGCCCCACCATCATGCCCCTCGCGGCCGATGGCTGGTGCTCCATGCACTCGGTGGTGGAAGAGGCCGATTTGTGGGACAAAATCAAGCTCCTCAAGGCCATAGGGGCCGAAGGAATCCTGGTGCTCAATATTGACAAAATCATCCCGTAATGGAAGTTTTCATTAACCCCTCTCCCAGTACCTGGGATGCCCTTTGCCAGCGTCCGACGGCCGACAATTCCGTAGTGACTGAGCGGGTACGCGCCATTCTTGCGCGCGTAAAGGAAAAAGGAGACCAGGCCCTCCGCGAGCTTTCCCTGGAAATCGAAGGAAAGCCCCTGGAAGCCATCCAAGTGCCCGAGGATGTTATAGAGAAGGCCGATGAAAAGGTCTCCCCGGAAGTGAAACGCGCCATTCAAAAGGCACGTGAGAACATCCTCACCTTCCACCAGGCCCAGCAGCCCCGGGAAATCCGCGTGGAAACGGCTCCCGGCGTCACCTGCATCCAGCGGCCGTTGCCCATCGGCCGGGTTGGGCTTTATATTCCCGGAGGCAGCGCTCCCCTCTTTTCCACCGTGCTCATGCTGGCAGTTCCCGCCCGCCTGGCCGGTTGCCCGGAAGTGGTCCTCTGCACGCCCGCCGGAAAGGACGGAAGCATCAGCGCCGAAGTGCTTTACACCGCCCGCCTGTGCGGCGTGGACCGCATCTTCCAGCTGGGAGGCGCCCAGGCCATCGCCGCCATGGCGTATGGCACGGAGAGTGTCCCCAGGGTGGACAAGATCTTCGGCCCCGGCAACCCTTACGTGACCACCGCCAAGCAGATTCTAAGTGCCGATACCGTGGCCATCGACATGCCCGCCGGTCCCTCGGAGGTAATGGTTCTGGCCGATGCCTCCACGCCCGCCGCCTTCGCCGCCGCCGACCTCCTTTCCCAGGCCGAGCATGGCCCCGACAGTCAGGTCATGCTGGTATGCGATGCGGCCGATACCTGCGACAGGATTCTGGCCCAGGTAGAGCGCCAGACATCGGCCCTTCCCCGCAGCGCCATTGCCCTGGAAGCCCTGAAGAAGAGCCGGGCGCTGGTGATGCCGCAGGAAGAAGAGCGCATTGTCTTTGCCAATCTCTATGCCCCGGAACACCTCATCATTGCCACGGAGAATCCCTGGCGTATTGCCGACCGCATTACCGCCGCCGGCAGTGTGTTCGTAGGGCCCTATACGCCGGAAAGCGCCGGAGACTATGCCTCCGGCACCAATCACACCCTTCCCACATCGGCCTGGGCCCGCTCTTTCAGCGGGGTAAACCTGGACAGTTTCTACCGCAAGATGACCTTGCAGGAAATCACCCGCGAAGGCCTGAAGGGACTCAGCGACACCATTATCAACATGGCCCAGGCGGAAGGCCTTCAGGCCCATGCCAACGCAGTAAAGGTTAGAACCAATGACTAAGCTAGAACAATGGGTGCGGCCCAATATCCGCAGCCTCTCCCCCTATTCCACCGCCCGCGACGAAGCCCAGGGAACGCCCGACGTCTTCCTGGACGCCAACGAGAGCCCCTACCCCGGGCTGGGCTACAACCGCTATCCGGATCCCCGGCAGAAGAGCCTGAAGGCCCAGGTATCGGCCCTCAAAGGCCTGCCTGTGGAGAATATCTTCCTGGGAAACGGCAGCGACGAGGCCATCGACCTCATGTTCCGCATCTTCTGCACCCCGGGGCAGGACAATGCCGTGGCCATCGTCCCCAGTTACGGAATGTACACCGTAGCGGCCGATATCAACGATGTGCAGGTGCGGGGAGTCCCCCTGGGACCGGACTTTTCGCTGCCCGTGGAAGAGCTCCTGAAGGCGGCCGATGAAAACAGCAAACTCCTGTTCCTCTGCTCCCCCAATAACCCCTCCGGCAACGCATTCCCGAAGGAGGAGATTCTGGACCTGGTGCAGCGGTTCCCCGGCGTGGTGGTACTGGACGAGGCCTATGCCGATTTCAGTGCCAAGGGCAGCCTTCGCACCGCCGTTTTGGAATACCCCAACCTGGTGGTGATGCAGACCTTCTCCAAGGCCTACGGAATGGCCGGACTGCGGCTGGGAATGGCCTTTGCCGATGCCTATGTCATTGATCTGATGAACCGGGTGAAATATCCCTATAATATCTCCCAGGCCACGCAGGAAATTGTTTTGAAAGCCCTGGAACAGCCCCGGGACCGCGAAATTGCAGAGATCATGGCCCAGCGGGAACGCCTGACCGCCGCCCTGCCCCAGCGCCGCTGCATCCTCCGGCTCTGGCCCAGTGACGCCAACTTCCTGCTGGTCCGCGTGCCCGATGCCGACGGCCTGTACGCTCACCTGCTGCAGGACGGCATCATCGTTCGCAACCGCTCCCGCGTGCCGGGCTGTGCCGGCTGCCTCCGCCTCACCATAGGAACCCCCGAAGAAAATGACCGACTTCTCCAATCCCTTGACCGTTATGAAAAAAGCCATCTTTGTTGACCGCGACGGAACGCTCCTGAAAGAGCCCGCCGACGAGCAGATAGACTCCCTGGAAAAAGTGGAATTCGTGCCCGGTGCCATCAGCGGCCTCAAGGCCCTCACGGGTCTTGGGTACGAGCTGGTGATGGCCTCCAACCAGGACGGGCTGGGCACATCGGCCTTCCCTGAAAACACTTTCTGGCCTGCCCAGAACCTGCTTCTGAAAACCCTGGAAGGCGAAGGTGTACGTTTTGACGACATCCTCATAGACCCCAGTTTCCCGGAAGAGAATTCCCCCAACCGAAAACCGCGGACTGGAATGTTCGGGAAATACCTGGACGGCAGCTATGACCTGGCCGCTTCGTGGGTTATCGGAGACCGGGAGACGGACCTGCAGCTGGCCACCAACCTGGGTGCAAAAGGCCTGCAACTGGGACCGCTGAGCTGGGCCGACATAGTGGAAACCATCCGCAGCACGGAGCGCACCGCCGTGGTGGAACGCAAGACAGCGGAGACCGACATCTCCCTGCGCGTAGACCTGGACGGCAAGGGCCCTTCCTCCATTGATACGGGTCTCAAGTTCCTGGACCACATGCTCAACCAACTGGTCACGCACGGTGGAATCAGCCTCCAGCTGCGCTGCAAAGGGGATTTGGAGGTAGATGAGCACCACACCATGGAAGATGTGGGCATTGCCCTGGGCGAGGCTCTGCGCCAGGCCCTGGGAGACAAACGGGGCATAGACCGCTACGGCTTTGCCCTGCCCATGGACGAGAGCCGCGCCATGGTGCTGCTGGATTTCGGCGGCCGCAGCGAACTGGTCTGGGACGTGGAATTCACCCGCGAATACATAGGTGACGTGCCTACGGAAATGTTCCCCCACTTTTTCAAGTCTCTGGCCAGTGCCATGCAGGCCAACCTTTACGTGCAGGCCCGCGGGGAGAACAACCACCACCTGGCCGAGGCCGTCTTCAAGGCCTTCGCCCGCAGCCTCAAGCAGGCCGTGAGGCGCAATGTGTTCAGTTATGATTTACCCTCCAGCAAAGGACTGCTATGATTGCCATCATTGACTACGAAGCGGGCAATATCTGCTCGGTGCAGAATGCCCTGGAGCGCCTGGGAGCCCCGTACCAGCTGACGGCCGACCCGGAGTTGATCTGCCGGGCCGATAAAGTCATCCTCCCCGGCGTGGGCAATGCCGCCCAGGCCATGGCCAGCCTCAGGGCCAGCGGCCTGGATACGGAGATCCGCAGCCTCCGGCAGCCGGTCCTGGGCATCTGCGTGGGCCTGCAGCTCATGTGCCGGAGCTCGGAAGAGGGGCCCGTGGACTGCATGGGCCTGCTGGACGCCCGCGTGCGCAAATTCCCCGAAACGCCCGAGGCCAAGGTGCCCCACATGGGATGGAACAGCATCGGCAATCTGGAAGGAAAGCTCTTCAAGGACCTTCCCGGAGGCAGCTATGTGTACTTTGTGCACTCCTACTACCCGGAGCTTTGCCCGGACACCATTGCCACCTGCCGCCACGGGGACACGCTCTTCAGCGCCGCCCTCCGCTGGGAGAATTTCTACGGCACCCAGTTTCACCCGGAGAAAAGCGGTTCCGTGGGAGCCGCCATCCTCCAAAACTTCCTGGCGCTATGATTCAGATCATCCCAGCCATCGACCTCATAGAAGGCCGATGCGTCCGCCTCACCCGCGGCGATTACGGACAGAAGAAAGTCTATGACGGCGCCCCCGCAGACCTGGCCAGGCAGTATGCCGATGCCGGCGTCCGGCGCATCCACCTGGTGGACCTGGACGGCGCCAAGGCCGGTGAGCCCCGGAATCTTAAAGTGTTAGAAGCCATAGCCTCTGCAGTAGACTGCGAACTGGAATGGGGCGGCGGAATTGCCAATACAGAAGCCCTGAAAGGCGTTTTCCAGGCCGGAGCCACCCACGCCATCGCAGGCAGTGTTGCCGCCCTGAAACCGGAACTTTTCGAAGAGTGGCTGGGCCTTTACGGCGCCGCCCTCATCCTGGGAGCCGATGTCCGCGACGGCCGCATTGCCGTCAAGGGTTGGCTGGAGCAGGTTCCCGTAGCCATCGAAGACCTGGTCCGGCGCTTCCTGCCCCTGGGCCTCAAGGAGTGCATCGTCACGGACATCTCCCGCGACGGCATGCTGGAAGGACCTTCATCGGCCCTTTACCAGCGCCTGCAAGGGGCCTTTCTGGAGCTTTCCTTCACCGTGTCCGGAGGCATTTCCTCCATGGAGGACATCCGCGCGCTGGATGCTTTGGGCCTTAAGAAAGTGATTGTGGGAAAGGCCCTCTACGAAGAACGTATTACTTTGAAAGACATTGCCTTATGGTCGCAAAACGCATAATTCCCTGCCTGGACGTCAAGGACGGCGTGGTAGTGAAAGGCATCAACTTCGAAGGCCTCCGCGAGGTAGGAGACGCCGTGGAAATGGGCGTCCAGTATGCCCGTGACGGGGCCGATGAACTGGTGTACCTGGACATCAGCGCCACACGGGAAGGCCGGAGCACCTTCGCGGAGCTGGTCAAACGCATCGCCCGCGGCATCGACATCCCCTTCACGGTGGGCGGAGGCATAGGTTCGGTGGAAGACGCCGCCCGCCTGCTGGAAGCCGGAGCCGACAAAATCTCCGTCAACAGTTCCGCCCTGGCCGATCCGTCCCTAATCAGCCGCATCGCCGAAAAATACGGCAGCCAGTTTGTGGTGGTGGCCATAGATGCCAAATGCGTGGAAGGCCGATGGATTTGCACCACCCACGGCGGCACGCGCTTCACGGACCGGGAGCTCTTTTCCTGGGCCCGGGAGGCTCAGGAGCGGGGCGCCGGTGAGATTCTCTTCACCTCCATGGACCATGACGGCACCCGCGCCGGGTATGCTTGCGGGGTGTACGCCCAGCTCGATTCCCTGCTGTCCATTCCCGTCATCGCCTCTGGCGGGGCCGGTTCGGTGCAGGACATCGTGGATGTGCTCACGGAGGGCCGCGCCAGCGCCGCCCTGGCCGCCAGCATCTTCCACTACAACCAGATTCCCATCCCTGCCCTCAAACGGGCCCTTCAACAAGCGAATATTCCTGTAAGACTATGACATTCAACGATTTTGATTTGAGCAAGAACGCCGGCGGGCTGCTGCCGGTAATTGTCCAGGACGCCACCACCCTCAAGGTGCTCATGCTGGGCTATATGAACCGCGAGGCCTTTGACAAGACCGTGGCCGAAGGCAAGGTGACCTTCTGGTCCCGCAGCCGGGAGTGCCTCTGGACCAAGGGCGAAACCAGCGGGAATTACCTGCACGTGGTGGAGATGCTCAAGGACTGTGACTCCGACACGCTGCTGGTGAAGGCCAGGCCCGACGGTCCCACCTGTCACCGGGGAACCCCTTCCTGCTTCGATACACCGGAGGAAGAGGGGTTCGTGCGGTCGCTATCGGCCCTTATCCAGAAACGGCATCAGGAGATGCCGGAAGGCTCCTACACCACCCGGCTCCTTCTCAAAGGGCCCAAGGCCATTGGCAAAAAAGTGGTGGAGGAAGCAGGTGAAGCGGTTATTGAAGCCGTGGACGGCAATCGCGACCGTTTCATTTACGAGGCCTCCGACCTGGTGTACCACCTCCTGGTCCTGATGGAAAGCATGGACGTCTCCCTCTCCGACCTGGAGAAAGAGCTCTCTTTCCGGCATAAATAGGAACGTTTTTTTCAACAAATAATGCCGATGGGACACAACTGTGAACTGAACATCGTCTGCGACATCGTGCGCGCAGCCTCTTCCCTGATGGTATATTATTCCCTTAAATTTACCAGAACATTATAACCATATGACAGCAAAGATTTTGGTCTTCAGATAAACTTTACTAAATTTGTACCAGGACTCCCGAATTTCATAGGAAAATCGGACTTAACCTCCATAAATTCTAATAAACCATGTACAAGCGAATCTTCGACATAGAGAACCAACTGGACGAAGGGATGTTCCTCTTCGGGGCGCGTCAGGTGGGTAAATCAACACTCCTGCAGGAACGCTTTCCGGATGCTGTCTACTATGACTTGCTGATTGATTCTGTCCGCAAGGCGTTCAAGCGCAACCCGGACTCCTTCCGGGAGGCCCTCTTGGCCAAACCAGCCGGCACGCTGGTAATTGTAGATGAGATCCAGAAAGTGCCTGAGTTGCTGGATGCGGTACATTGGCTGATGGTGAACCGTGGCTTGCATTTCATCCTCAGCGGGTCAAGTGCCCGGAAACTCAAGAAATCCGGAGCCAACACCCTAGGTGGGCGTGCGAATCCAAGGACGTTGTTCCCGTTAGTATGGAAGGAGGTTACCGATTTTCAGATAGACAAGGCCGTCCAGAACGGTATGATTCCCCGTCATTATATGGTCGATGATGCTACTGACCGCTTGGAAGGATACGTGGAAGTCTATCTCCGCGAAGAAATCCGGGGCGAAGCTGCTGTCCAGGATGTAGAGGCTTTTGAGCAGTTTATGGAAGCCGCCGCCATTTCCGACGGCGAGATGATCAACTATGCCAATATAGCCAGTGATTGCGGTGTCGCTGCAAAGACAGTCAAGGCCTACTACCAAATCTTGAAAGACACACTGATGGGATATGAGATTCCCGCCTATACGAAGGTTGTCAAGAGAAAAGTTGTCCAGGCCCCCAGGTTCTACTATTTTGACGTGGGACTGACGAACTACCTGATGGGGCGGCATAACCTCCGGAGAGGTTCGGATGACTATGGCCACGCGTTTGAACATTATGTAATGCAGGAAATCATAGCCTACCGCGGGTACTATCGTCGCAGGGAGAAGATTTCGTATTGGCACACCTACAACAACCAGGAAGTAGATGCCGTCATAGGCGATGCCAAGGTTGCCATAGAAATCAAGTCCAGCGAGGAGGTCAAGTCCCGCCATAAAAATGGCTTGAAAGCCTTTAAGGAAGAGCATCCTGATTGCAGGCTGATTCTGGTCTCACTTGACCCTATCACGAGGCCATCGGGAGACATTGAACTCATCTATATCAATGACTTCCTGAGGATGCTATGGAACGGTGAAATATTCTGATGTGCCTATGCTGATGAAAAGCGATAGTTCGTTTCATAAATACGACAAATCCGATACCGGATTAGGGCTTTTTCAAGAAAATGATTATATTTGTGAACTGAGAACAAAAGTACACAAGATATGAATCTGACCATTTCCAGCACCAATCTCCTGAAGGCCCTGATGGACGTTTCCAAGGCCATCCCGTCCAAGTCTCCG
>JAFPGC010000030.1 GCA_017423025.1 Bacteroidales bacterium | reverse complement strand
GCCTCTTCGATGGATTCCGCCTGCTGGGAAGCTGTGGTAATGGTAGCCGATTTGCCGGCCTTGATTCTGTTCACCATTTCGGTGAAACGCGGGGAGTCATTATAGGCCCTGTAATAAGGATCAACGGCCAACAGCCGGGTCACCCACGCCTCCGCCACTTCGGGCTTGTCCATATTCAGGTTGCTCAGGGCCAGAAGCCTGAACATGTTAATCTGAGTTTCTCCCTTGAAACTGTTGACAGAGTTGCTCAGCAGGGAGTCTGCCTGCTGGAACAAGCCGTACTCGTATGCCTCCTGGGCCAGCTCGTACAGATGGATATCTTCCTGTGCCCTGGCTGTGTATGAGAAGCAAAGGACGATGAGGGCGAATATGTATCTTTTGATTCTCATTTTACAATTGTGACAGGGATGAGGAAGGTAAAGGTAGTGCCCACCATGGGCTCGGATTCCAAAAGCAGCTTGCCGCTATGGTTCTTGGTAATGATATCGTGGGTGATGCTCAGTCCCAGGCCCGTACCCTGTCCGGCCGGTTTGGTGGTAAAGAAAACTTCAAAGATCTTTTCCCTGATCTCCGGAGTCATTCCCATACCGTTGTCCGTAATGCTCACCTGCAGTTCACCTGCCTTGCCATCCTTGGAGTCCAGGGACACCTTCACGTCAATAGTGGGCTGGTAGTCCGGTCCTTCCTGGGCTGCCCTCTCCTTCACGGTGTAGCAGGCATTGTTCATCACATTGAGCACAGCCCGGCTAAGATCCTGCGGAATAACCATGACCATGGGCATATTCTCCTGTATGTCTTCCTTGATGGTCAGGTTGAAGCTCTTGTCGTTGGCGCGCATGGCATGGTAGCTGAGCCACACGTATTCGTGTACCAGCTGTCCCACATCGGTGGGAAGCATCTCCCCCGCCTTGCCGCGGCTGAACAGCAGGATGCCCCGGATAATGCTGATGGCACGTTCTCCGTGCTCCTGAATCTTGGCAAGGTTTTCCTTGAGGTCGGCCGATATGTCCTCAAGATCGGCAGCGTCGTCTTCTCCCAGTTTGTCGGCGCAGTCGTCCAGTACATCCTTCAAATCATCCAGCAATTTGACCGACATCTTGCTGAAATTAATGACAAAATTCAGAGGATTCTGTATTTCATGGGCGATGCCGGCGCTCAGAAGCCCCAGGGAGGCCATCTTTTCCTGCTTGTGCAGCTGCTCCTGCAACTCTTCTACCTGTTTTTTCAGGTTTTCAGTTTCTTCTACCATAATTACAGTATCTTAAGCCAGTGACATTACAAATTCGGTATACTCATCCTTGACGGAGTCTACGGTGATATGGCCGCCGCAGTCGTGCAGGATCTGCTGACTGAGGTAAAGGCCCACGCCAGGTGCTTCGGCCGTGGGTTTGGTGGTAAAGAAGGGATCAAAGACCTTGTCCAGAATACTGCTCTCAATGCCTATACCATTGTCGTAGATCTTGATCTGGACAGGACCGGCGGCCTCCTGCAAAACAGTGACGCGGAGGACGGGCTTGTATTCCACTCCCTTATCGGCCTTCTTCTTGATGGCGTATATGCTGTTGCCCAGCATGGACATGACAGCCTTGCCCATCTGATCTGCCACCACGTTCCGCATGACGGGCTTGTCCGGTTTGATGAACTCAACCTGGATTCCAAGGGCAGTGATGTCATCGGCATAATACGTCTTGAACTTATCTATGCACTGTTGGCACAAAAGGGTCAAATCCGTGGATTCGAACTTGGTGGAACGCTCCTTGAGCATCTCCTCCATGGCCTTCAGGGTACGCGTGGTGGAGATTCCGTGCTGCTCAATCTTCTCCAGATTGGTCTTCATCATATCCATCACATCCATGGAATCCTCGAAGTTGTCCGGATCCATTGCATCTTTCTCATCCTCAACGTTCTGCCGCAATTCCCCGGACAGGCCCAAGGTAAGATGGGCAAAATTGTTGATGTAGTTCATGGGGTTCAGGATACGGTCTATGAGACCCTTGGTAAGCTTACCGATAGCGGCCTCACGCTCCTGCCTGAGCAGTTTGTCCTGGGCCTTGCGCAGTTCCTTGGTACGCTCGTCCACAATGGCCTCCAGGCGTTGCTGTTCCTCTGCCATGCGACGCATGCGGTACCGGAAAAGCAAATTAACAAGGAAGACGATGATAATCAGGTACAACAGGAGGGAATACCAGCGTACGAACACAGGATAGGGCTTCTTGAAATCTAAGGGGCCGATTTCGCTCAACTGCCCGAAGGCATCCTTCGATCGCACAGACACCTGGTAAGAACCATAACCGAGGTTGGCAAACAGGTACTCCTGCTCGTCGTCCCATTTGGACCAGGCGTTGTCTGCATGCATGCGGTAACTGTAAAGCGTCTGGCCGATAGGGTCCGTCTTGTCGTTGGAGAAGCTGAGGGTAAGGTCTCCGTTCTCCATGCTGAAATGGCGTACGTACAGCTGAGGCAGGTCCCGCTGGGTGGCAAGGCTTTGCTCCATATTGAACCGGACCAACCGCACATTGTCTCCAATCCATACCAGGCCATCCTCTACCAGCATGGCCTGGACATTGAAGTCAGAGAAGGGCTCAAACCACGCTTTCAGCTGTTCCGGCATGTTCTCATAATAAATGCCCAAGCCGTTGTCGTAGCTGCGCCAGATGTTGCAGGCCTTGTCTTCGTATTCAAAGAGCCGGGACAAAGGGCTTTCCTCCTTCTTCTCAAATGTATTCTCACCAGGATCCATATAGAAGGCATCGCCCGAAAGCGTCATGGCCCACACTCCGCCCGCGCGGTCTTTCTTGAAACGGGTGATGTTGGGAATTTGGCCTATCGGCCTTATTCCTTCACCGGGCCGGAAGCGGCATACGCGCTCCAGTTCCCCTACCAGATAGGAGCCATCGTCCATGGCCAGTATGGAAAGGGCAAACTGGTTGGTCTGCTGCCGTGCCGTGCCGTTGCTATATTGATACACACCGTCCGATGTGGCCACGTAAAGAGTTCCGCCGGAGCCCTGGGCCATCTGCCAGCAGGGGTGGGTCACATTGCTCACCTGGGTGAAGCGCTGTCCTTCCTGACGATACAGGCCCTGGAAGGTTCCCACCATGATGGTGGATCCTAGCTGGGTTATGCAGGAGATCTGGCCACGGAGGCCTTCCTTCTCTGTAAAGTGCGTGTATATCTCCGAGACCGAGATGCTGAAAACGCCATTGTCCGTGGCTCCCCAGACCGTGCCTTTGCCGTCGTAAGCGAGTTTGGTAATGCTGTTGGAGCACAGTCCGTTGTCCACATTGATGCGCCAGATTTCCCGGCCCTCGCGGTCCACCGCAACGACGCCGTCCGTAGCCGTGGCCAGGAGGGTGCGGTTGTCTTCCAGCTTCAGGCGCTGATAGACCTCAATGTCATTCCAGCGGTCCACTGCGGTTTCGCTGATGCGCTCGCCGCCAGCCAGTGCGCTGGCATTCTCCCCCGCGCGCCGGACATATGCCACCTGGATAGAATCCCCGTCAACGGACAGAACCTGCCCAGTCATAGTGATACCTTCGAAGACCACATTCCCGTCCTGATCCCGGCTCACGCTCACCACGCGGGAGATATCCGGCGTATGAACAATCCTCCACTCCACGTTGTCGTACACGAGAAGTCCTTCGAAATTGGCAAAGAAGGTATGCCCCTCACCGTCACAGAGGACGTCAAAGTTACGGTTGTGGGCATTGTACTGGCTGGCCGAGTAGTTTCTGAAGAACGGAACGCCCATGTGGGCTCCGTCCTGAGCGGCAGCCTGCACCGTGCAAAACGCCACGGCGACTATCCAACTGATATGATACAGAAACTTTCTCATTTGAACGTCATATAGGGGATGGATACGCCCACATAGCGGGTCCATTCCTGTTGGGTGAGATTACGCTTAAGTTTATTGTGCAGCTGCTGAGCCATGTCATCGGCCGATGCATTCAGCAGCATCACATTTCCGGAGGACGTGCCAATCCATACCGATTTTCCATCCTCGTCCCCGCACACGGCCAGCGTCCATCCGTCAAAGGTATAATCCACGGGCACCAGCCACTCGGTAGGGACTTCCTGGCTGCCGGACACACGCTTTTCCACCTTTTCCTTCTGCAGCTCTTCGCGGAAGGACAAACCGCTCTCGAACAGCAGATTATCCATGTTCCAGATATACGCTGTCTTGTCATAGCCCCCCGTCACAACAACGGGGCCTAGCATGGTGATATCCATGCACTTGGCCTTATGGGCCGTCATGGTTTCCATCACGCGGTCGTATTGGTTTACGGGATATACCGTTCCGTATTCCACGCCCAGCAGCAGGCACTTGCTGGCCTTGTCGTAGTAGGCGGCCGTAACCACGCCTTTGAGCAAAGGGGCCTTTTCCACGATCCTGCCCGCCACATCCATCTCGGCGTAACCTCCGTCCGTAAAGAAAAGACAGGTGACGCCTTCCCTCTCTACAATGGCCGACAGCGTCCCAGGCAGTTCCTCGCTGCCGGTTATCTTTCCGTCCGAATACCAGCTTAAACTCTTTCGCCCTGCTACCAGCAGGCCGTCTCCAATGGGGACCAGTTTGAAATAGTTGTCTTCCGGCAGCTGAACTTCTACATGGTTTCCTTCAAAATCCAGGACGCAAAGGGGGCCTTTGAGGGAAAGGGCATAGATACTGTTATCCTTGATAAGTACATCCCTGAAATCGAACAAGGAATTGAAAAGTAAGGCATTGGAAGAAATCCTCTTTCCTCCCTGGCTCGCGTTCACGGTGAGCCGTTCCACTTCTCCGAAATTGGAAACGGCCACACATTGTCCGGGGCGGCCGGGAACCTTGGCAAGGGCGTTCACGGCACCGCCTTCCTTCATCTTGTAGCGAAGGATACCGTCGGTGGCCTGGGTCAACGACTTGAAAGTCTCGGAATAATACTGGTTACCCCGGTTGTTTTTCAGGAAATACCAGCTGGCATATGCCAGAAGATCTGCCACCTCCGGTTCATCGGCTTCCCTTCTCACCTGGGAGCTCACGGCCAGGCTCCTGGCCTGGGTGCGGCGGTTCAGCGTATCGGCCACATTCTTGGCGTGGGTGGCTTCGTCCCTCTGTTCAACGGCAATTTCCTGCTGCCGTTCGGCATTGGCGCGCTCCCGCTCCGCCACCTGGGCGGCCGATTGGGCCTTGAGCTCTGCCTCATGGGCGGCGCGGCTTTCCATCTCGGCCCTATAGGCATTCTGGGTGGCCAGGATGGACTGTTCCTCGGCCCTGTCCCGTTGCTGGTCTGAAATAGCTTTCTGCTGATAGGCGATATCCTCCATCTGCTGGCTCACCCGCTTCACAATGGCGGCATCCTTCCCGGCGGCCTCCATCTGCTCCATCTCCTCCTTCAGCGAGGCCAGTTCCGTCCTGGACCGGTTGTAACCCATACGATAAGCGAGCGCCGCCACACCGGCTACGACTGCCAGTGCTATCAGGCCCATCCATATGTATGTACGGTTTTTCACTTTCTGCGGATTACTAATTGGGTAATATCATCGCTCTGGGCAGCACCGGCTACGAATTCCTTCACTTTGGCGTTGACCGTGTCCACTATCTGTTTGCTTTCGGCCCCCTTCAGTTCTGCCAGGGCAGCCTCCAGCCTTGCTTCTCCGAATTGTTCGTGATCTTTGTTCTCGGCCTCCGTAACGCCGTCCGTAAACATGACAAGGGCGTCTCCGGGGTTCAGCCGAAGCGATTCATTCTTGAATGTCATGCCTTCTATTGCACCCAGGACCAGGTTGCATTCGGATTTCAACATTTCCACCGTACCGTCAGCATGGAGAATGTAAGGCGGGTTGTGTCCGGCGTTTGTGAAATCAATCTCTCCGGTCTTCAGGTCATATATTCCGTAGAAAACGGTGACAAACATGGATTCCACGCTTTCTCCGCACAGCATGTCGTTCACCATCTGGATGCACACGTTGGATGCCACGTCACGCAGACCCGTGGCTTTAAGGAGCGTACGGCTCACCGCCATGAAGATGGCCGCCGGCACACCCTTGCCGCTGACATCCGCTATGGTAAAACCTATGCGGTGGTCGTCAATGGGGAAGAACTCATAGAAATCACCTCCCACGTCCTTGGCCGCCACCATGCTGGCATAGATGTCCACCAAATCGGCGTCTTCCATCTTGAGCTTGAACGAGCGGGGCAGGATGGCGTGCTGGATTTCACGGGCCACGGTGAGGTCTCCCTGGATATCCACCAGCTGGGCATGTTCCTTCTGGGCACTCTTGACATATTCAATCTGCTCCACCGCCTTGTCAATGGTTACCTGGAGGTCGTCCAGGTCTATCGGCTTGGTGGCAAAATCGAAAGCGCCGTTGTTCATGGCATGGCGAATATTCTCCATGTCTCCGTAGGCGCTTACCATGATGCACTTGAGGGAGGGATTGCGCATCTCGTTCACCTTGGTCAGAAGCGTGAGACCGTCCATTTCGGGCATGTTGATGTCCGAAAGGATGATGGCGATGTCCGGATGCTTCAACAGGACCTGAAGGGCTTCCAGTCCGTTGTGGGCAAAGAAGAACTCGTACTCGCCCTTTCTTATCTTTCTGCGGAAGAATTGCGTCAACAACAATTCGAGATCGGTTTCATCATCAACGCTGAGAATTTTTACTGCCATGGTATATTATAAAAACTGTTTATCAAGTAGAAGACGAAAGGCTGCCCCGGAAGTGCGGGTGTTATTCCTTTGCAAAAAACTTCCAGTGGAAGAGAATCAGATAGATGGCGCCGCAGGTTACACAACTGTCGGCGAAGTTGAACACGGGTTCAAAGAAGATATGGCCTCCCAGGCCAGGAACCCAATCCGGCCAGGTCCAGAGGGGGAAGTAGAACATGTCTACCACCTTCCCCTGCATGAAGGGCGCATACGAACCCAGCGTAGCCACGGTTTCGTAGGTGGACTCCGTAAAGATGAGTCCGTAGAACAGGCAGTCGACGATGTTGCCGAAGGCGCCGGCCGTAATGAGCGTCAGGCCCACAAGGACCCCGGTGGGGACTGTTCCGCGCTTGATGAGGGAAGATATCCACCAGCAGAGGGCGCCAAACAGGACGATGCGGAAAACCGTGAGGAAATATTTGCCCACGGCTCCGCCAAAAGCCATCCCAAAGGCCATCCCCTTGTTCTCTACGAATAGGATCTGGAACCAGTCTCCCAGCACAGAATAGTGCTGCCCCAGGGTCATGTTGGTCTTGACCAGGACTTTGATAACCTGATCGATGACAACCAGCAGGATACCCAGGAGCAGCAGCCAGGAGCCTTTGGAAAGACGGCTAGCCATTACTTCTTGCCGCTCTTTTCCAGGATGGCTTTACCTTCTACCGTGGTGGTGGCGTGCGGGACAAGACGCAGGCGCTCCTTTGGGATGAGCTTGCCAGTTACACGGCAGATGCCGTAGGTCTTGTTCTCGATGCGCACCAGAGCGGCTTCCAGGTTCTGGATGAACTTGTACTGACGCTGGGCCAGCGCACCGGCTTCTTCCTTGGAGAGCTGGAAGGCGCCGTCGTCTTCTACGGTCTTGAAGGTAGGGGCGGTGTCCAGGATATCGTTCCCACCGGCGTGGGTCATAGCATCCCTCAAGGTGTTATACTCTGCACGTGCCTTATCCAACATCTCGTTGATAATGCCGCGGAACTCCTCGAGTTCCTCGTCAGAATAGCGGGTCTTGTTGTTCTCTTCCATATAGTTAGCGTTTTATAGTTAGCTTGATTGTACCTTCGGTCCATTCTACCTCGGCGGCATCGGCTGGAGCGTTTTCAAAAGCTTCCAGGCCGATGGACAGGGAAAGCGTCTGCGCCTTGACATAATCGGCATACACCTTCAGGGCGTCGGCAAGGCCTTCGTCGTTGGAATAGACCATGGTGTGGATGCGGTCCGTCACCTCGAAGCCGGAGCTCTTGCGGAGGTTCTGGATGCGGTTCACCAGTTCGCGGGAAAGGCCTTCGCGGCGCAGCTGAGGAGTCACCTCCACGTCCAACGCCACGGTGAGCGAGCCCTCGGAGGCCACCTGCCAGCCTTCCACGTCTTCCGAGGAAATGGCATAGTCGCCGGGGTTCAGGATCACGTCCCCGCCCGGGAGGTTCAGGGTATAGGTTTCACCAGCCGATTCAGCCTTCTGGATAGCGGCGATCACCGGCTGTTCCAGGGTGCCGAAGGCGGCGGCGATTTCTTTCATGCGGGCGCCGTACGTCTTGCCCAGGACCTTGAAATTGGGCTTGATGCGAAGCGTCATGATGCCGCTGGTGTCTTCCACAAACTCCATTTCCTTCACGTTCACTTCCGGCAGCACGATGCCCTTGACGGCATCCAGCGCAGCGCGAACCTTCTCCGAAATGACAGGAATCATCACCTTCTGCAGCGGCTGGCGCACCGGGATGTTCACCTTCTTGCGGATACCCAGGATGAGGGAGGTCGCCAGCTGGGCCAGCGCCATGCGCTCTTCCAGGGCTGCGTCAATGACGGAAGCATCGGCCTCGGGCATGAGGGTAAAGTGTACGGATTCGGCATCCGGAACCAGGTCTGTGTACAGGCGGTCCATGTAGAACGGAGCGATGGGAGCAGCCAGGATGGCCACATCCTTGAGCACCGTGTACAGGGTGTTGTAGGCAGCCTGTTTGTCCGCCGTCATTTCCCCGGCCCAGAAACGGGCGCGGTTCAGGCGTACGTACCAGTTGGAGACGTCGTCGCAGACGAAGCTCTCCAGAATACGTCCGGCCGATTTGACGTCGTAGTCCTCGTAGGCCGCACGCACGTCGCGGATGACGGTATTGAGTTTGGAAAGGATCCAACGGTCCAGTTCGGTGAGGGCGGGAGATACACTCGCTTCGCTCGGTATGACATAGCCGTCGATATTGGCGTAACGGGCGAAGAAGGCGTAGGTGTTGTAGAGCGTGCCGAAGAATTTGCGACGCACATCGGCCACGCCGTTTTCGTCGAATTTGAGGTTGTCCCAAGGTTCGGCGTTGGTGAGCATGTACCAGCGCAGGGCGTCGGCTCCGTAGGTGTCCAGGGCCTGGAACGGGTCTACGGCATTGCCCAGACGCTTACTCATCTTGTTGCCGTTCTTGTCCAGCACCAGACCGTTGGAAATCACACGCTTGAAGGCGGGCGTTCCGGAAATCATGGTGTGGATGGCGTGCAGCGTGTAGAACCAGCCGCGCGTCTGGTCCACACCCTCGGCAATGAAGTCTGCCGTAGCGCCAAAGGCGGGGCTCCCCAAGTTGCGGAGACCTTCCTGGGCGTAGGGCATGGCGCCGGAATCGAACCACACATCTATGAGGTCCGTCTCGCGGGTCATCTTCTTGCCGCTGGCCGATACCAGGAAAATGGCGTCTACATAAGGCCTGTGGAGGTCTATCTTGTTGTAGTTCTCCAGGCTCATATCGGCCGGATCGAAGCCCTTTTCCTTGAGGGGATTGGAGGGCATGAAGCCGGCAGCGACGGCCTTCTCTATCTCATTATACAGCTCCTTGACGGAACCGATGCAAATCTCTTCCTTGCCGTCTTCCGTGCGCCAGATGGGCAGCGGAGTGCCCCAGTAGCGGGAACGGGAGAGGTTCCAGTCCTGGATGTTCTCCAGCCACTGGCCGAAGCGGCCTGTGCCGGTGGAAGCGGGCTTCCAGGTAATCTGGTGGTTGAGCTCCACCATCTGGTCCTTGACGGCCGATGCCTTGATGAACCAGCTGTCCAGCGGGTAGTACAGTACCGGGAGGTCCGTACGCCAGCTGTGCGGATAGCTGTGCACGTGCTTGAGCACCTTGAAGGCGCGGCCATCGGCCTTCATCATGACGCAGAGGTCGATGTCCAGGGTGCCTTCCTCTTCCACATGCTCGAAGTACTGCTTGTAGCCGGCCTTGACGTATCGGCCTGAATACTCTTTATAGGAAGGGTCTACGGTGGCGGCGTAGGCGGGATCCATGTCTTCCAGGCGGAAGAAGCGGCCCTGGCGGTCCACCTGGGCCTGGGGATTGCCGTCCTTGTCGATGGGCATGATGGCACCTATTCCGGCAGCCGCAGCCACGCGTTTATCGTCTGCACCGAAGGTGGGGGCGATGTGTACGATGCCCGTACCCTCGGAGGTGGTTACATAATCTCCGGAAATGACGCGGAAGGCGTCTCCGTCCGGCTTGAACCAGGGAATGAGCTGATGGTAGCGGATGCCCACCAGTTCGGAGCCTTTCCAGCTGCCGCCCAGAAGCTTCCAGGGAACCACCTTGTCCCCTTTCTGATAGCTCTCCAGGGGCACATTCTCTCCCTTGGGATTGAACCAGGTGTTCACCAGATCCTTGGCCAGCACATACACGGCGGGGTCTCCGGTGTAGGGGTTCATGGAAAGGACGCGGACGTACTCGATTTCCGGTCCTACGCACAGGGCGGTATTGGACGGAAGGGTCCAGGGGGTGGTGGTCCAGGCCAGGAAATAGACCGGGAACACGTAGGTGCCATAGAGCGGCTGGGAAGCGCCGTCCTTGATGACCTCGAACTGGACCGTGGCGGTGGTGTCGCTCACATCCTTGTAGCAGCCGGGCTGGTTGAGCTCGTGCGAGCTAAGGCCCGTACCGTCTGTAGGAGAATAAGGCTGAATGGTGTAGCCCTTATAAAGCAGTCCCTTGTCGTAAATCTTCTTGAGGAGGTACCAGAGGGTCTCGATGTAGCGGTTGTCGTAGGTGATGTAAGGGTCCAGCATGTCTACCCAATAGCCTACGCGCTCCGTCATTGTAACCCACTCCTTGGTATATTTCATCACCTCCCTGCGGCAGGTGGCATTGTATTCCTCCACGCTCACCTTGGTGCCGATATCGGCCTTGGTGATGCCCAGTTTCTTCTCCACTCCCAGTTCTACGGGCAGGCCGTGGGTGTCCCAGCCGGCGCGGCGGTTCACCTTGTACCCGGTCTGCGTCTTATAGCGGCAGATGGCATCCTTGATGGAACGGGCCATCACGTGGTGGATGCCGGGCATGCCGTTGGCACTGGGCGGACCTTCGAAGAAAATGAACTCAGGGGCCCCTTCCCGCAGCTCCAGCGAGCGCTCAAAAGCGTGCATGCGCTTCCACTGCTCCAGGACAGCGTTTCCACATTCGGTCAAATCCAGCCCCTTATATTCTTTGAATGTCATTTTTTTGTTATTTTTGTATCCTAAATAATATTCCACAAAGTTAATAATTAATACTGACTTCAGCAAGCCATGAACACGCTGGACATCATTATCCTCATCCTCTTTATCCCGGGCATCGTCCGGGGTATGTCCAAGGGCTTCATCGAACAGGCTATCTCGCTGGTAGGCATTGTGTTAAGTGTGTACCTGGCCTTCAAGTTTTCGGGGGTTGCCTGCAACTGGCTCAAGAACTACATCACCGTATCGGAGACCCTCCTGAACGTGCTGGGATTCGCCGCGGTGCTGGTGGGGGTGCTGCTGGTGGTCATGTTTGTGGCCAAACTCATTACCGCAGCCGTGGAAAAGGCCTCCCTGGGCTGGCTCAACAAGGTGCTGGGGCTGGTGTTCAGCATTGCCGTATCGGCCCTTGTCATAGGCCTTCTCATTATTCTCTTCGACTCGGTGAACGTCAAGTTCGGACTTGTAAAAAGCCCCGTATTGCAGGAATCCCTGCTCTACGGAGCTCTCAAAGATTTTGGATATTTCGTTTTCCCCTACCTGAAGGGATTAATTGCAACTGCTTCCTGATTACCAGAGGTTTTTCTTGGAAACCGTGGCGATGAAATCCTTCAGATAGAAGGGCTCAAAGTACGCCAGATTCTCGAATTTTCCTTCGTCAAAGGCCTTCTGGGCTCCTTTCGCCATGTGCCGTGCCAGCGGAAAAGTCTCCTGGAAGCGGGCATTGGGGTGGCCGATGACGTCCTTGCACTTGAGGGCACCGTCGCCCACGAAAAGGACCTCTCCCTGCTCCAGATACTCCGCAAAAGAGTCCGGACCAATCACCTTCGCTTCCACTTCAGTAAGCCGCTTTCCATCGGCCGAATAAACCGCCGTGTATACTTCCATCCGGCGTGCGTCTATCATGGGCACGATGAAAGAGGGCCGATCCTCAATGCTGTCAACCAGGATATCCAGCGTGCACATGGACAGCAATGGGATGTTGGCACCAAAGGCCAGGCCCTTGGCGGTGGACACCCCTACGCGGAGGCCGGTGTAGGAACCGGGACCGGAGCTCACGCACACGGCATCGCAATCCTTGGCGCTGAGGCCGGCCTCATCCAGCACCTCCTTCACCAGCGGGGCCGTGAGGGAAGCCTGCATCCGGGGTTCCGTGCACACGCGTTCACTGACAACGGTCCCATCCTGGGCAAGTGCCACGGACAGGACCGATGTAGAAGTTTCAATTAAGAGAATACGGGCCATTACAGCTTTCTGCGCAGGTATTCCTTAATCTCGGCGGCATTGCGTACCCGGGCATCGTTGTCGATGTTTCCATCCACGATGAACCAGACCATGGGCAGGCTGCCGATGCCGTAAGCCCCCACATAAGGAGACTGGGCGCCGCGGGTATCACAGACGTTCACCCACGGGAGCTTCTGGTTGCGGACGGCGGAAGCCCAGGCGGCCTTGTCGCTGTCCAAGGACACGGCGTACACCTCGAAGCCCTTGTTGGCAAACTGCTCATAAATGGGCACCAGGGCATCCAGATTGAACATTTTCTGCTCGGTAGTGGCCTGCCAGAAATAGAGCATGGTCACCTTGCCCAGTTTTTCGGAGAGCTTGATGTTCTTGCCGTCGATGCCGGGGAGGTTGATATCAATATAGCCAACTTCATCGGCATTCTTGAGCCGGTTGTTCATCTCCATGGCCGATAAGCGGCGCTGGGCCTCTTTCTCAAGGGCGTGCACATAGCGGGACTCAGGATAAACCGTCTTGAGGGAATCGCAGATGGCCTGCATCATGATACCGTCGGTGGGCTGGCTGAACACCAGGAAGGTGGGATTCACCTGCTGGAACAGCACGGGAACCACGGTGAGGGACTTGCTGTTGCCCAGCACATAGGCCACGCGGTCGCGGTAATATGCTACGTAACGGCGGCTCAGCTGGCTTTCGGGAGTGAAGTCCCTGGCAAGGATCTGGTTGACATCGGCCATAAAGGAGTTGTACTCCTGCTCTACCTTCTGCAGTTTGAGGGATTCTTCGGAACCTTCCACGCTATAGACACCCAGGGTGTCGGTTTCCACCTTTACCTTGTCACCCTTCTGAAGCAGGAGGGAGGCAATCTGACGGTCTCCGTAGTACAGGTAAACGAACTCCGGCTGGGCCTCCTTGAGGTCCAGGGAATAGGAAAAATGACCCTTGGCGTCCGTTTTCACGGTGTCCAGCACCTGGAAACGGTTCACGTCCAGCAGTTTCACGATGACCTGGCTGTCCGGGGTCTCGTGCAGGGTTCCTTCAATTTGGGTATTCTTACCGCAGGCGGCTGCCAGAATAGCCAGGGCAGCAGCGGCTGCGAGCTTAAAGCTTCTCATATTCTTCCAGGATTTTTTGGGCAATACTCTTCATCTCATCGGCCTCCAGCTTGAGCTTGGCTTTGCGGAAATCCATGTCTCCTTCCGTCTGGAGAGGCACCAGGTGGATGTGCGTGTGGGGCACTTCCATTCCCAGCACCGCCACGCCTACGCGCTGGCAGGGAACGGCGTTCTTAAGCGCCATGGCCACTTTGCGGGCAAAGGCCCACAGGCCTTCGTAGGTCTTGGCGTCCAGGTGGAAGATGTAGTCGTCTTCCACGTGCTTGGGAATGACCAGGGTGTGACCCTTGGCCAGCGGGGAGATGTCCAGGAAGGCGTAGAAATCTTCACTTTCCGCGCACTTGTAGGACGGAATTTCGCCTTGGGCGATCTTGGTGAAAATGGTTGCCATGGTTGTTTAGAGGGAGATTTCCAGGATTTCGAACTTCATGACGCCGCTGGGCACCTTGGCCTCAACGGTTTCGCCCTTGCTGTGCCCCATGAGGGCTTTGCCGATGGGTGTTGTGGCAGCCAGAAGACCCTTGGAAAAATCCGCCTCGCTCTCGGGGACAATCTGGAAGTTCATGACCATCTTGTTGGCCAGGTTCTTCACCTTTACCTTGGAAAGGAGCTGCACAGAATCGGCCGACAGCTTGCTCTCGTCAATGACGCGGGCGTTGGCCACCTTTTCCTTCAGGCGGGCAATCTTCACCTCCAGCAGGCCCTGCGCGTCGCGCGCGGCGTCGTACTCTGCGTTCTCGGAGAGGTCTCCCTTCTCACGGGCTTCCGCAATGGCTGCGGAAATCACCGGCCGCTGGGCCAGTGCTTCGGCCAGTTCCTGCTTGAGCTTGTCAAGACCGGCCTGTGTCATCATTTCGATAGGCATATATCGTTTTGTTTTCGTTGTCAAAAAAACAGCCGACGACCGGTTAAGGCCGTCGAGCTATATGTCACCACAAAGATAGAAATTATTTTTTGATTTTCAATCCTTGTTCATAGTCTTTCAGCGCATCCAAAGCTTTGGGACACAGAATCAGGATGGTGATGACCGTGACCCAGGCCATGAGCCCTACGCCAATGTCTCCCAGCATCCAGACCAGGTCGGCCTCCTTGACCGCCCCAAAGAGAATGGCCAAGATAAGGACCACCTGTAGCACTCGGACCAAAAGCTTCTCCCGGGAAGAAGAAACGCGGCCCTTGAACAGGAACAAGATGCTGGATTCGGCATAGAAATAATACGCCATGATGGTGCTGAAGGTGAAAAACAGCATGGCGATGGATACAAACTGGCTTCCGAAGCCCGCAAACACAGTGTCCACTGCGCTCTGGGTGAAGCCCGCGTAGTTGTTGCCCAGTTCCGGGGCGTTCTGCACCAGCATTCCGCCCTGGCCGTCCAGGATGTTGTAGGTACCGGAGCATAGGATCATAAGGGCCGTGGCGGTACAGACAAAAAGCGTATCCACATACACGGAAAACGCCTGTGCCAGGCCCTGCTGGGCGGGATGGCGCACATCGGCCGCGGCCGATGCGATGGCCCCCGTCCCCTGCCCCGCCTCATTGGAGAAAATACCGCGTTTCACGCCCATGGCGATGGTGCTGCCGATGATACCGCCGCACAGGGGGTCCATTCCAAAAGCGCTGCGGAAGATAAGGCCCAAGACGGCCGGAACATCCTGAATATGGGAACACACCACCACCAGGGCCATGATAATGTAGCCCAGGGCCATGAGCGGGGTTACGATGGAAGCCACCTTGGCAATGCGCTGGACACCGCCGATAATGACAATGGCCATGAGCACCGCCATGCCAATTCCCGTGGCAAGCGGCGGAACGGGGAAGGCGTTATTCATAGAGGCCGATGCCCCGTTGGCCTGCACCGTCACCAGGAAGGATCCGCAGCAGATGAGGGTAATGATGGCAAAGACAACGCCCAGCCAGCGTTTTCCCAGTCCTTTCTCAATAAAACTGAAAGGACCGCCCCGGTAACCATAAGCGTGCGGGAACTTGTAAAGCTGGGAAAGGGTAGATTCCACAAAGGCCGTGGAAGCACCGAAAAACGCCACCACCCACATCCAGAACACGGCTCCGGGACCGCCATAGGCTATGGCCGTAGCCACACCCACTATGTTTCCGGTACCTACCCTGCTGGAAAGGGCTATGCAGAAGGCTTCAAAGGAGGAGATTCCGTCTTTACCCTGCTTCTTGCCCAGCAGCGAGCGCAGCATGAGGCCGAAACGCCTCACCTGCACCAGCCGTGTGCGGAAAGAGAAATACAGGCCCGCAATGAGCAGCAGCCCGACCAGTCCGGGGTTCCAGACTATGTCATTAAGGGTAGAGACAAACTTCTCCATAAGGTTTACAGTCTATTAGCGGTGGCAGGCTTCCCGGTCTTTCACCAGCTGCTCCTTCAGCGCCTCCAGCGAGGGGAACTTGCGTTCGTCGCGGATGCGGCGCAGGAAACCCAGCCGCAGCGGCAGACCGTAAATCTCTTCATTAAAGTCCAGGATGTGCGTCTCAATGGTACGGACCTTCCCGTCCACCGTAGGCCTTAGGCCGATATTGCACATCCCCTTATAAAATCGGCCCTGTACCTCCACTTCAACGGCATACACGCCATTGCAGGGGACCAGTTTCAGCGGCTCATACAATTGCATATTGGCCGTGGGGAAGCCGATGGTCCTCCCCAGCCGGTTGCCCGCCACCACAACGCCATACAGCTCATAGTTATATCCCAGCATCCCGTTGGCCCGTTCCACATCCCCTTCCTCCAGCGCATTCCGGATCTGGGTACTGGATACGGCTCCTCCGTGAGCCAAATCGGGCAATTCTGCACACGCAAGCACCGAAAAGTCCATCCGGTGAGCAGATTCGGGCAATTCCGCACACGCAGCGGCGGTCAGATGATCGGAGCCGATCCGGTTGTCATACCCCATTACGACGAGGGTGGTCCCGAAGCGGGTGCGAAGGAGATGAAGGTATTCATCGGCCTTCATGGCGGCAAACTCGCGGGTGAACGGGAGCACCTCCACGCGGTCTATGCCGCAGGCCAACAGACGCTCCTTCTTCTCTTCCAGGCTGCTCAGGAGCCGGAACTCGCGGGCGTCCTGCTGCAACACTGCCCTCGGATGCGGCCAGAATGTGACCACAATGGCCTCCTCTCCCCTTTCACGGGCAGAGGAGACCACGGTCTCCAAGACATGACGGTGTCCCAGATGGACTCCGTCAAAAAAGCCGGTGGTTACTACAGCCACTTGACGCACTCAAAAGCCTGACGGTGAGGCAGAAGCGGGTGCTTGGCGAACACGCGGGCCCCCACCTGGTAGGCGCCGGTCTTCTCCGGCAGCACTTCTGCGGTGTACTTGGCCACGCCGTCCTTGAAGCTCTCCACCTTGCACTCCTGCACGTCTACGATGTGCAGCTTTCCGTGGACATCAGCCTGGGCGAAAACGGCCTCCAGACCCACCTCGTCCGGCGTGAGGGAACCCAGCTGGAGCTCCATCTCTGCGTGGTACGGGGTTGCCATGGTGAGATCGTAGGTAGTGGCCGACTGGCTGCGGGAAATCACAGTCACGTTCTCCCACTCGCGGCGCACGCGGTTCTTCCAGGCAGCCAGTTCGCGGGCCTTGGCGTAGTCCTTGGCTATCATCTTCTTGACATCCTTGGACTGGGGCTCGTAGTACTGGTTGATGTAGTCCGTGAGCATGCGGTTGGTGGTGAAGTTGCAGGCCACCTTGGCGATGGTATTCTTGATGTAGCCAATCCACTCGGAGCTGCGGCCCGTGGTGCGGTCTACATTATAATACGCGGGAGCAATATCGTTCTCCAGAATCTGGTAGATGGTAGCGGCATCCAGCTCGTTCTGGAAGTTGTTGTCTTCGTAGGCCTGCTCGATGGGAAGGGCCCAGCCGGCGCCTTCCTTGTAGCCCTCGACCCACCAGCCGTCCAGAACGGAGAAGTGCATGGTGCCGTTCATGGCCGCCTTCTCGCCGGAGGTACCGGAAGCTTCCTGGGGACGGGTGGGGTTGTTCATCCACACATCCACGCCCTGGACCATGCGCTTGGCCAGCGTGATGTCGTAACCGGGCACGAACACAATCTTGCCGATGAAGCGGGGATCCTTGGAGATGTCCACGATCTGCTTGATGAGGTCCTGACCTGCCTTGTCGGCCGGATGGGCCTTACCGGCAAAGAGGAACTGCACGGGCTGGGCGGGATTGTTCACAATCTTGTCCAGACGGTCCAGGTCACGGAACAGCAGCGTAGCACGCTTGTAGGTAGCGAAACGGCGGGCGAAACCGATGGTGAGCACGTCGTCGCGCAGGTTCTCCAGAATGGTCACAATCTGGGACGGGCTGTAATGGTTGCTGATGGTCTTGTCCTGCAGACGCTCGCGCAGGAAGGCGATGAGCTTGGCCTTGAGCTGCTGCTTCACACCCCAGACCTCTCCGTCAGACACACCGTAGATGCCCTCGAAGCAGGACTTGTCGTAATGGTGAGTGGCGAAGGCGGGACCGAACACGCGAGCGTGCACGGGTTTCCACTCGGGGGCGCACCAGGTAGGATAGTGAACGCCGTTGGTCACATAGCTCACGAAGAGCTCCTCGGGCAGGTAACCCGGGTACATGTGGGAGAAGATTTCCTGGGACACCTTGCCGTGCAGCATGGATACACCATTGATATTCTGCGAGATATTGGCGGCAAGGTTGCTCATGGAGAACTTCTCGTTGGGATCCAGCGGATTGTCCTTACCCAGGGACATGAGGGTTTCCCAGTCAATCTTCAGGCGGCCGGGATAATGGCCGATGTACTGGCGAAGCAGGGGCTCCTCAAAGGCATCGTGACCGGCGGGAACCGGCGTATGGGTGGTGAACAGCGAGCTGGCGCGCACCACTTCCAGGGCCTCGGAGAAGTCCAGGTTGTCCTTTTCAATATACTCGCGCAGGCGCTCCAGGCCGATGAAAGCGGCATGGCCTTCGTTGCAGTGGTATACCTGGGGATCCAGGCCCAGCTTGCGCAGGGCGCGGATACCGCCCACGCCCAGCAGGAGCTCCTGCTTGAGGCGGTTCTCCCAGCTGCCGCCGTAGAGATGATAGGTCACCTCACGGTCTTCGGCGCGGTTGGCCTCGTAGTCGGCATCCATCAGGTACAGGTCGGTACGGCCCACTTCCACCTTCCAAAGACGGGCGGTGATGTTGCGGCCCGGGAACGCCACGGAAGTGGTGACCCAGTTGCCGTCCTTGTCCATCACGGGCACGGCGGGAATCTTGGTAAAGTCCTGGGCGTCATAACCGGCTACCTGATACCCCTGGGCGCTGAGCACCTGGTTGAAGTAACCGTAACGGTACAGAAGACCCACGGCCACCAGGTTGGTGTTCATATCGGAGGTTTCCTTGAGGTAGTCGCCGGCCAGGATACCCAGACCGCCGGAGTAAATCTTAAGGGAGGTGTCCAGACCGTATTCCATGCAGAAATAGGCGATGGAAGGGTCTTTGCGCTGGGACTTGGCTGCCATGTAAGTATCGAACTCGTCCAGCACGCTCTTCATGCGGGCCAGGAAGTCCTTGTCTTCGGACAGCTGCTGGAAACGCTTGATACTCACGGTATCCAGCACCACCAGCGGGTTGTGGCCGCTCTTGTGCCACACATCGGGATCAATGGATTTGAACAGGTCCTTCGCGCTCTCGTTCCAGCACCACCAAAGGTTCTTGGAAAGTTTCTCCAGGCGGGAGAGTTTCTCGGGAAGGTGTCGGGTTACCAGGATGCTTCTCCAGCTGGGGCTGGTAACGTCGGCTTTAAAATATTGCATAGTCTTCTTTTGGGATTTGTAAGTGTCTATTTGTCCCAGCACTTTGTTAAGAGCCAGGGAATAGGCCTTCTGATAATACACTATCTGGTTGGCCCAGAGGGCAATCTGGGCCACTTTCCGGGCATTTTCCCGGTAGGCGTTGCGCTGGTCCAGATCCAGCTCAGCAATCTCCCGGATACGGGCCATGACGCCATCCACTACCTGGCTGTAATTGTTGTCGTCGCGGTCCAGCACCGTAATGCCGGGATGCTTGCCTTTGTAGTGGGAACGCACCCACATCCCGAATCCGGCCAGGGTGGTGGTAAGGGTGGGTACCCGGAAGGCCAGGGCCTCCAGCGGGGTATACCCCCAGGGTTCATAATAGGACGGGAACAGGGCCAGGTCCAGACCGCAAAGGAGGTCGTAATAGGGCATGTTGAACACGCCGTCGTCCCCGTTCAGGTAGGAAGGGATGAAGTACACCTTCACCTTGTCGCCCAGGGCGTTGGTGAGGCCCACTTCACGCAGCCGGCCGGTGACCGTATCGTACTCCGCATTCATGAGATAATGCGAAGTCTGGGTCCTGTATTCGGGATTCCCGTTACCGGAGAGCTTGGCCACCAGTTCCTTGTCCGGACCGTGATGGCCGGAAGGAATCATGATGAAGGCCTGGATGCTGCGTCCTTCGTAATTGGATTCATTCAGTTTGTCAAGGGCGTCAATGAACACATCGATGCCCTTGTTACGGTACTCGTAACGGCCGCCGATTCCAATGAAAATGGCATTGGAAGGCACCTCTTCGCCGCTCATGGCCGTTGCTACCTGGACCAGCCGGTCGCGGGCGGCATCGTGCAGCCGCTCGTATTCCTTGTCCGAGGCCGGCGTGAAGCTGTTCTCGAAACCGTTGGGCGTAACCACGTCCACGGGACGTCCCAGGAACTGCTCGCACTCCTTGGCGGTAATCTCGCTCACAGTAGTAAAGGCATCGGCATTCTGGGCCGATACTTTCTCGAGGGAGTAAATGGCCATCACGTTGAAGCGGCGGGCCATCTCGTCTCCGTTGTACTGCTCGATATGGTCGTACAGGGGCAGGTTGTTGCCGGCCAGGCAACGGCCCATCATGGTGGCGTGGGTGGTGAACACCGTAGCCACGGGCACGGAGGACTTCTTCAGTTCCAGCACACCGGCGCCCGTCTGCCACTCGTGGAACTGGGCCACCACCTTCTCCCCTCCCTTGAGGTTGTAATTGTAAAAGCTCTCGATTACCCTTCCGGCCAATACGCCGAATACGGCCGATTCCTTGTAGTCCCAGTTGCCGGACAGGGAGTCTACGCCAAACTCTGTCCAGAGGTCTCCCAGGATGGTATCGGCCTCGGGCAGATGCTGCTTGTAGTCCACCAGGATGGCGACGGGCTTGCCGGGAATGTTCCACCGGCCGATGCGGAGGGTCAGGCCCTCGGTCAGGGCCTGTGCCTTCCACGAACGGTACAGCATGGGATCTTCCAGGAAGTCCGGGTTGTCTGTGCGGTGCATCCACACATCGGGACCGATGAAAATGTGGCGCCGGCCCAATTCGGACTGCAAATGAAGTGCTTTGGTGGCAATCACGGTATAAATACCGCCCACCTTGTTACACACTTCCCAACTAACTTCAAACAGGTAATCGGCCTGCAATAACTCGTTTTTCTTTGCCATCGACCTTATTTCTTCTTCGCTACAGTCTTACGCACGGCCTTCTTGGCAGGAGCCTTCTTCATCTCTTTGTGGGCGGTTTCCTTCACGTCCAGGGCGGCACGCTTCTCGTCCAGACGGATCTGGAAGTCGGAAATCACGTTCATGTAGTTGATGAAGGCCTCGTAGGGGGTATCATACGGGTTAAAGTACTTGTGCACCTCTCCGTCAGAGAAGAACTTGGTGCACATATAATAGAAGTGGTCGCTTTCCTGCAGATGGCCGAAGTCGTTCCAGAGGTCGAAATCGTTCACGATGGAGAGCTTCTCCGTCATGGCGTATACCTTCTTGTAGGCCTCGCTCTGGAGCTCGTTGCCCAGCCAGGCGGTGACGTCGCGCTCTTCATCGGCCCAGGAGATGGGATCTTCGACGGCGATGTCCGAAACGGGTTTGTACTTCTTCACTACCTCGGCGGGCGTGGCGAAGCCGAAGGTTCCGTCGGCCAGCACGGCACCGGGAAGGCTGCGCATGAACTCAAAGATGCCGCTTTCCTCGCTCTGGTGCTCTCCGAAGGTCTCGTAGTCCATGAACAGGTTCACGATATCACCTTCCTTGGCGCTCTCCTTCATCCAGTTCACATACTTCTCGGCGGTCAGGGGCCACATGTTCCATCCCTTGTTGGAGAAACGGAAGGCAATGTCGTCGGAGAGGCTGTAGTTGCGGAGCAGGAGCTTGAGCTTGGGCTGGGTCTCGCCGGTGTACACGTAGTTGGGGCTCTGCCAACCCATGATGTGGCGGGCACCCTCGGTGAGCATGGTCTTGTAGCCCATGTCGTACACCATTTCACCAATTCCGTTGGAGTAGATGAGCTCCGTGTTGCGGAAGGTGACGGGCTTGACGCCGAAGAGCTGCTCGATGAGGGCGGCGTGCTTCTGAACCTGGTGACGGAACTCCGACTCGGAAGCCAGCGAGGCCAGCGAGTGGTAGTAGGTCTCGGCCAGGAACTCTACGCGACCGGTGGCGGCGAGGGCCTTGAAGCTCTCGATGACCTCCGGAGCAAAACGCTGGAACTGCTCCAGGGCGCTGCCGGAGATGGAATAGGCAATCTTGAACTTACCCTTGTACTGGCCGATGAGCTCCAGCATGAGCTTGTTCATCGGAAGGTAGCACTTCTGGGCTACGCGGCGCAGGATGGTCCGGTTGGCAAAGTCGTCATAATAATGGGAATCCTTGCCGATATCGAAGAATCTGTACAGGCGGAGCCGGGTGGGCTGATGGACCTGGAAATACAGGCAGATACTCTTAGATGCCATAATATCTTATTTTACTACTGATTCATAAACTTTCTTGAGCTTGGCGGTGGCGCCGTTCCACTTGAGGGCGTTCACCTCGTCATAACCCATGCGGGCGCTGAAATCCGCGAGGGCCGGATAAGAGAGGAGGGCGTAGATGTCGTCGGCCATGGCGTCCACATCCCAGAAGTCCACCTTGAAGGCGTATTTGAGCACCTCGGCGGCGCCGGACTGCTTGGAGATGATGGACGGAACACCCGTACGCATGGCCTCCAGAGGAGAAATGCCGAAGGGTTCCGAGATGGAAGGCATGATGTAAACGTCCGAAAGGGCGAACATCTTCTGCACATCCATACCCCGGAGGAAGCCGGTAAAGTGGAAGCGGTCGCTGATGCCCAGGCGGGCCGCATGGCGGATGGCCCGGTTCATCATGTCACCGCTGCCGGCCATCACGAAACGGACGT
The DNA here is from genome assembly GCA_017423025.1 of Bacteroidales bacterium. GTDB lineage: Bacteria > Bacteroidota > Bacteroidia > Bacteroidales > UBA932 > Cryptobacteroides. The sequence goes on along the minus strand of JAFPGC010000030.1, from coordinate 50,700 downwards.
TCTTGGTGCGCTTGAGCACCTTGGCGGCCGCCTCGATGAAGTATTCGGGACCTTTCTGGTAGGTGATACGGCCCAGGAAGGTGACCACGGGCTCCTTGACGCCGCGCTCCACCACCAGGTTCTCACGGCCGCTGAAGTCCACCGCGTTGTGCACGGTGACCACCTTGTCGGGATTGATGCCGTAACGGTTGATGACGGTGGTGCGGGTGAGGTCGCTCACGGTGACCACGCGGTCGGCCATTTCCATGCCCTTCTTCTCGATGGCGAAGACGCGGGTATCAATATTGTCCACGCTGCCGCGGTCGAAGGAGGTGGCGTGCACGTGGATGACCAGCGGCTTGCCGGTGAGCTCCTTGGCGGCGATGCCGGCATAGTAGGTGAGCCAGTCGTGGGCGTGGATGACGTCGAATTCATCCTTGCGCTGCATGGCGATGGTACCACCCACCATGGCGTAACGGGCCACTTCTTCCATGAGGTTGGCGCCGTACTTGCCGGAGAATTTGAACTTCTGGCCGAAGCTGATGGAGAAGTCCTTCACCTGGCGCTTCTTGTCCTCTTCTACCAGCTTGCCGAATTCCTCGGGGTCGGCGTAAGGGACCAGGTTGGAGCCGATGTGGATGAACTTGACCTTGTCCAGGTATTCTTCCACGGTCTCGGACACGTTGTCTACTGCCACGTCCGAGGCGTTGATGATGGTGGTGACGCTCTGGTCTTCGTCTCCGGAGGCCGACGGCATCACGAACAGGGTTTCGACGCCGTTGTAGGCCAGGCCCTTGACAATGCCTTCGCAAGCCGTACCCAGACCGCCTGCGATATGGGGAGGAAACTCCCAACCGAACATAAGTACTCTCATAACTTAATCCTCCCTGTATTTATTGATGAGCCAATTGATATTCAGGAGAGCGGCGGTGGTCATGGCCGATGAGATGGCCCCGTGGGGCTCGTGCGGCGGATCTCCGTCGTAAAGCTCGGAGAAGCAGCCCACGCCGTGCTTGGAAAGGTCTTCGTAGAAGCCTTCGGTGGCCCATTCGGCCTTCCTGATGAAGCCGGAGCCCATCATATTGAAGCCGACATAGCAGTATTGGGCCAGCAGGAAAGGCCAGGCGCAGCCATTGTGGTAGGCCTCGTCACGCTCCGGCTGGGAACCTTCGTACACGCCCTTGTAGCGGATGTCGCGGGGGCTCAGGGTGCGGATGCCGCGGCGGGTCAGGAGCTCGGCGTTCACCAGGCGCATGACCTCGCTCACTACCTCGTCACTTACGCAGCGGTGGTCCAGCGAGACGGCCCACAGCTGGTTGGGACGCAGTTCCATGTGCTGGCCGCCGTTGTCCACGTAATCGGCCAGGAAGCCCAGGTCGGCATTCCAGAAGGTGCGCTCGAAATTCTTCTCCAGGAGTTCCTTGACCGGAGTCCACTTCTTGGCGAAGGCGCCGTTCTTTTTCTCGTGCTCCAGGGCGAAGCAGATGGCGTTATACCAGAGGGCGTTGGTCTCTACCTGATAGCCGGCGCGCTCCGTAACGGCGCGGCCGTTGATATAGGCGTTCATCCAGGTAAGGGCCACACCGTCCTTCTGGGCCCACAGGAGGCCGTTGGGCAACATGGCTACCTCCTGGCGGCCGCCGGGCAGGTAACTCTCGATGATGGTCTTCATGATGGGACCATATTTCTCCCAGACCGCCTTGGCGTGCCCGATGTAAGCGATGTACTGCTGCAGGGTCACGGCCAGGAACAGCGGAGCCTCCACCTGCGTGGTGCGGCGTCTCAGACGCTCCTGATTGGCGGCGATGAGGTTGTCCAGGATCTCTTCGAATTCCTTGGGGCTGTTCTTCCCGTACAGGGTAAGGCCGGGAAGGGACATCAGGGTCTCTCTCAGCAGGCCCGTATACAGCCAGCTGTAACCGGCCACCACGCGCTTGACGCCGCCATCCTCGCGGATGAGGGTATCGGCCTGGCGGACCAGCTGGTCGTGGAAGGAATTGATGGGGCCGATTTTCTCCACCACCGCATTGAAGCGGCGCTTGAGGCCCGAGGCGTTCACGGGCTCGCCGGCGGCGGCGCTAACCACCAGGGTGTCGCCGCTGTGGAGATCCACCTCGAAGGTACCGGGGACCAGGAGATCTTCGCGGCAGTCGAAGCCGCGGCGCATCTCGTCGGAATACGTGACGCCCTTGTACCAAACGGGGTTGGCCTTGAAGGAGGAGGACGCGGTGCTGAGCTGGATGTTCAGCACCGGGAAGTCTTCATAGAGGCAGAAGGCGGCGCCGTTCTGGACAGGAACGAAATCCGTCTTGGCGGCGTCGTTCTCCTGGGTCAGGAAATGGACGCTGCGGAAAGCCAGGAAAGGCTTGAGTTCCAGTTTGACCTTGGCCGGGGCTTTCACCAGCTCGTACTGGATGAGCACCTGGTTCTGGTCCGGAGTAAGGGCTAAGCGCTTGCGGAAAACGATTTCCCCGATCTTGTAGGTGATGCAGGGAACGGGATCCGCGTCAAAGTCCACGATGTACTTGTGACCGCGGGGCTCGTAAATGTCTCCGTAGCAGTGAATTCCCAGATTGAAGCGCTTGCCGCGCAGGGTAAGGCTCTCATCCAGGGAACTCAGCAGCAGATACCGGTATCCGTCGAATTTGGCCACCGGAACAGCCAGGAGGCCGTGGTAGCGACGTGTGTTGCAGGTAACGATGGACGTACTGCAGAACGCACCGGTCTTGTTGGCCAGGAGAATCTCTCGCTTGAGGGAATACTCAAGATTCACCAGCTCCGACTTGTTGAATTTCAAAAAAGCCATAGATATAGGTTTATACTTGCTTCAATACAATTGCCGTCCTGGCGGGCAGGTACAACTTGAGGGTGTGGTCGTAACCCTGGTTCCCGTTGGGACATCTCTCATTAAGGGCTACGTGGCGCTCCCCTTCTTTCAGCCGGCCGAAACCGTCAAATCTGGGCTCGTCGGAGTCCAGTACAACCACGTAGTCACCCGCCGGTGCCGATACGCCGTAGTCGGCGAACGAACCTGCGGGGGAGAAATTGAGTGCAAAGATACAGTTTTTCCGTTTGAAAATCAAGATTTTCTTCTCTTCATCGGCCACCAGAAGTTCGGGATGGACCTTGAGGAGTCCCTCTTTCTTGAAAAGATGGATCATTTCCTTGTCAAAACGGCGGAGATCTCCGTAGCGGAGGTCTTCATTATCGGCCAATGACCACTGCCGGCGGGCATATTTGAACGACCAGCCGTTCCCCTCGCGGGGGAAGTCGATCCATTCGGGATGGCCGAACTCGTTTCCCATGAAGGTGAGGTAGCCGTCTCCGGCGGTACCGGCCGTAACCAGGCGGATGAGCTTGTGCAGGGCCACGCCGCGGTCCACGATGCCGTTCTGGCTGTCACGGCGCATGGCGAAGTACATCTCCTTGTCCATGAGGCGGAAGATGATGGTCTTGTCCCCCACCAGGGCCTGGTCGTGGCATTCGGCATAGGAGATGGTCTTCTCGTCCACGCGCTTGCCGGAGAGCTCCCACCAGATTTCCCCCATGGACCACTGCTCGTCGCTGCGCTCCTTGATCCACTTGATCCAGTGGTCTGCGATGCCCATGGACATGCGGAAGTCGAAGCCCACGCCAAACGCCTCGAAGGGGGCGGCCAGACCGGCCATGCCGGACATGTCTTCGGCAATGGAGAAGCCGGCGGGGTTCATTTCCTTCACCAGGCGGGTGGCCAGGGCCAGGTAGATGACGGCGTCTTCGTCCACACCGCCGTCGAAGTACAGGCCGTAGTTCACGAAATCCTTGCCCAGACCGTGGTCCCAGTACAGCATGGAGGTAACGCCGTCAAAGCGGAAACCGTCAATGTGGTACTCTTCCATCCAGAACTTGACGTTGGACAGGAGGAAATAGCGGGTCTCGTCCTTGCCGTAGTCGAAACAGCGGGAGCCCCAGGCCGGATGGCGGCCGGCAGGTCCCTGGTGGAAGTAGAGGTGGTCCGTTCCGTCAAACTCGGAAAGGCCTTCCAGGGTATTCTCCACGCTGTGGCTGTGCACGATGTCCATGATGACGGCTATGCCCTTTCCGTGGGCGTCGTCCACCAGGGCCTTGAATTCTTCGGGCGTGCCGAAGCGGGAGCTCAGGGCGAAGAAGTTGGATACCTGATAGCCGAAGGAACCGTAGTACGGGTGCTCCTGCAGGGCCATGATCTGGATGGTATCGTAACCCAGGTCCTTCACCTTGGGCAGGACATCCTTGCGGAATTCTTCAAAGGTGCCCACTTTCTCCTTCTCCGAGGCCATGCCGATGTGGCACTCGTAAATGAGCGGATTGGGGCGCTTGCCGGCGTGGCCGTGCTTCCACTTGTAGGGCTTGGGGGCCCAGACCTGGGCGCTGAAGACCTTGGTCACTTCGTCCTGGACCACGCGGGTGGCATAGGAAGGGAGGCGTTCCCCGCCGCCGCCCGGCCATTCGATGTACAGCTTGTACAGCTGGCCGTGGCGCAGGAACATCTCCGGCAGCAGGAGTTCCCAGTTGCCGTTGCCCAGGGGTTTGAGGGCATAGGCGTCGGTGCGCTTCCAGTTGTTGCAGTCTCCTATGAGGAAAATCTTGGAGGCGTTGGGGGCGAATTCGCGGAACACCCAGCTGCCATCCTTGCACTGGTGCAGACCGTAATAGAGGTGGTTGTTCACGGCGTCTTTGAGGAGGCCGTCTCCGGCAATGTGCTTCAGTGTCTGCCAGATATGCTCGTGCCGGGCGTCGATGGCGTCCTTGTACGGCATGAGCCAGGGGTCTTGCTCGTAAATTTTCTTCATAGGCTTATTCCTTATCCAGTGAATCTATTTTTTCCTTGACGGTTCTCAGGTACTCCCGGCACTGTTTCAGGAGTTCCCTGCTCCGGCCCACCAGGGCATCGATATCGTCCAGCTTGGTTTCCGGATTCTCCACTTTGGCTGCGATCTCTTCAAGTTCAGCAATGGCCTTGGCGTAATCAAATTTCTGAGCCATAACTATGCGGTTTTAACTTGGTTATTATCTATTCTGTCGCTGTACACCTCGTCCACCTTGGCGGTGAGGGAGCCGTCGCTGAAGCGCACGCCTATACGGTCTCCCTTGGCCACCTTGTCCACGGTTTTGAGGACTTTGTTGTCCTTTCCGGTGACCAGTACGTAGCCCAGGGCCAGGATGTTGCGGGGGTCCGAGGCCTTGATGAGGGCCTCTTTCAGCGCCACCTTGGAGACCTCGGCACTGATGCGGGACTGGGCGGCGAACTGCACCCGGTGAGCGGCGTTGTCCCTCAGGCGTGCCACGTCGGCATATTTGTGCAGCAGGCCCTTGGAAATGCGGCCGATGCTTCTTTGCAGCAGGATTTCAAGGGTGCCGATGCGGCGCTGCACGGCCTGCCGGATGGCGGCATCGGCCTGGCTTACGCGAAGCTCGCCTGCCGAAACCAGACGCTGGAGCGAAGTGCCGATGCGGCCGGCCAGGCGGTCCAGGAGGGCATCCTGCGCCTCGTAGGCTTCCAGGAAAAGGTCTGCCAGGGCGGTGGGCGTTTTCACGGAGACGTGGGCCACCATATCGGCAATATGGACATCCTTGTCATGGCCGATGGCCGTTACCACCGGAACGGGGCAGGTGGCAATGGCTACCGCCAGGTCGTAGTCGTCGAAGCAGGCCAGATCCAGTTCGCTGCCGCCGCCGCGGAGAAGGAGGATGGCGTCATAGCCCTTCTCCCCGGCCTCTTCCAGGGCGTCCATGATGGAGGAGGGAGCCTGCTCTCCCTGCATCAGGGCCTCAAAGAGGTCCAGCCGGAAGGCATAGCCCTCGGGGTTGTTCAGAAGGTGATTGCGGAAGTCCTGGTAGCCGGCGGCCGTCTGGGACGTAATTACCGCCAGGCGATACGGAAGGTCCGGCAGGGCCAGTTCCTTCTGCATTTCCATGTAGCCTTCGGCCGTCAGCTTCTCTATGGCCTTCTTGCGCTCCAGGGCTTTTTCTCCCAGGGTGAAGGCCGGATCTATGTTCTCGATGAACAGGCTGACTCCGTAGAGTTCGCTGAAATTCACCTGCACCTGCACCAGCACGGTGACGCCGGCGCGGAGTTTCTCTCCGGTACTGATTTCGAAGAATTGGGTGAGCTGGGGATATTTCCAGCTCCAGATCATGGCGCGGGCCTCCGCCACGGACTTTCCCCCGCGGCTTTGCGAGAGGCTCAAGTAGCAGTGACCGTTGGCCCGCGGGCTCCAGGAGGCAATTTCTGCTTTTACCCAGTATCGGCCCGGAAAGGCATCCTGTATGCTCTCCTTGATTCTGGTTTGAAGCTCCAGCAAGTCTATGTAATTTTTAGCCTCCATGGTCACTCCATTTCCTACAAATATAAAAAATTCTTCTTACTTTTGCCAAATGAAAAAAGCGGTCCTGTTCATTATTTCTTTTCTGAGTACGATTTCGCTCCTGGCCCAGGAGCCATTTTTCTGTACCCGTCCCGGCACCAAACTCCATTACGAGCGGTACAAGGCCGGCACCACCAAGCTCACACAGACCACCCTGTTTGAAATAGAATCCGAGCAGGCCACATCCAAAGGACAGGAAGTGCATTATGCCGTTACCATGGCCAAAGCCAACGGCAGCGACTTGTATGGAGGCCGTGCCATCCAGACCACTTTGATTACCCCCAATGGAGACGTGAACATGAACTTTGGGGAAACGGTCAAGGGCTTTGCCAGGAATATGTTCCCCCGTGCCAAGGTGGAGATTTCGGAAGCCTGGGCCCTGCTTCCCGCCAAGATGCATCCCGGCGACACCCTTCCTGAAACCCACTGTACCGTGACCGTAATGGGCTTAAAAGCCTATTTCCACATAACGGACCGGCGAGTGCTGCGCAAGGAAACCATCACCACCCCCGCCGGCACCTTCGACTGCGTTGTGGTGCGGGAGCATAAGGAAGAAGACGCCCCTTTCCACCACCCGGACAACTGGCTGGACAATTACTATTCCCCCGGCTTTGGCTACGTGCGACACGACAAATACGACAAAAATATGCGCCTCCAGGAAATTGAGGTGCTCGTCAGCATAGAAGAACCTTAGTTTACCGCCAGCGATAGCCGGCGCTTATGGAAAACAGGTCGTCCGGAGTATCCAGCTGAAAACGGCTGTCCGGTGAAAGGAAGAAGTTGTTGAAGTTCGAGCCCAGCAGGGTCATCCACAGGGGGACCTTCACTTCCCGGGCCGATGCTCCCCAGAGGAAATTCCCATAGTTGTAGTAATTGTAGGCCACAGGGCCCTCCATCGGCGTATCCGCAATGTAGTACGTGTTCCGGGAAACGCCGTACTCGGGTCGGATGGCGAAATCCAGCATTCCCCCATACGCGCTGTTCTTCAAAAGGAAAAGGCTTCCCGGTATTAAGCCCTTGACCGTGGTCCCGGCCGCTCCGCTGATATCCATGGCATCGGCAATCTCTTCTGCCTTCACCACGTGCACCCGCTTGTCCGGTCCCATGTGGGAAGCATCGTAGCCCGGGTCGGAGAAGCGGGCGACCAGAGGCTTCCGGCCTTCTCCCTGCCACAGGATCAGGGGACCTTCCTCATAACCGGACTGTACGCGGCTCAGGAACCGGCCATCGGCCGCAAAGAGGAAAGCTTTTCCGTCCAGGGGGTCCGGTAAAAGGTTCGTATCCAGCTCACACAGGCGGCTGGCCTCCAGCGCCAGCTGCCATTCGGCCAGCGGGTCCGGTGCTTGAGGCATTGGGGTCCAACGGGCGCGGCCGGTACTGTCGACCTCTCTCCACGAGAGGGTGTCCCTGCGTCCGGAAGGTCCGTAGGTAGCCACCGTAAGAACCTGGTCTCCAGAATACGTATAAGACTTCCGCTCCCAATGGTTTTGGTCCCTGTAGAAGGTCACCTGTGAAGGATGAACGCCCTCTGACGCATAGGCATAAGCCTTCATGCTAAGCGTATTTCCCAGGGAATCCAGATGCTGGATCACCAGGGGCTTTCCCTGGTGCCAGATAACTTCCGTACGCTCTCCGTGCGCTCCGTAGATGGCCTGTCCGGACACAGGTAAGGCCAGTGCCAGAATCAGCACGAACAAAAAGATACGGCGGGACATGGATTAGATTTCGGGATCGAAGTGGGGAATGGGCTTGAGCTTGAACAGGTTGGTCACATGTTTGTGGTCAATCTTCGCCTTAACCTCCGGGTCTTCACAGACGCCCGTGCGGATGTACTTGTCCAGAACGGCATAGGTGAAGCCCAGGTTGTCCTCATCCGTTTTGCCGGTGAGGCCGTCCGAAGGGGCTTTCTCCACCAGGTCGACGGGCAGGCCCAGGATTTTGCCGATGGCCACCACTTCCTGCACGGTAAGGCCGCCGAGGGGAGAGAAGTCACCCGCGGCATCGCCGTATCGGGTGCTGTAACCCACCCAGTCCTCGGACAGGTTGCAGGTATTCACCACGCGGCCGTTGTTGCTCTGGGAAATGGCATAGAGAGTGGTCATCCGCAGGCGCGGGGCCATGTTGATGCGGGTCTGTTTGCTGGCCTCGTGCCCCAGCTGGGCCTCCACTTCGGCCATCAGGGCCTGGAACGCAGGGCCCACGTTCACGTTATAGCGCTTGATTCCCAGGTGCTGGATAAGCTTCACGGAATCGTCGATATCCGGCTGGACGCCGTTGGGCATGGTGACCCCTATGACCCGGTCTTTGCCCAGCGCCTCAACACACAGGGCTGCGCATACGCTGCTGTCCTTGCCGCCGGAAATGCCCAGCACGGCATTGCAGCCGGGACCGTTCTCTTCAAACCAGTCCCTGATCCACTGGACGCAAGCGTCCTTAACTTTTACTGCATCAAACATTACTTAGCTCTTGTATATACCTGAATGGGGCAGCCTTCGAAATCGAAGTGCTCGCGGAGCTTGTTCTCCAGGAAGCGCTTGTAGGGTTCCTTCACCCACTGGGGCAGGTTGCAGAAGAAGGCAAACTGCGGGGTGCGAGTGGGAAGCTGCGTCACATACTTGATCTTGATATACTTGCCCTTCCAGGCCGGCGGCGGATAGTTCTCGATCTCCGGGAGCATGGCGTCGTTGAGCTGGGAGGTGGGAATCTTGCGGCTCATATTGGCCGCGACACGGGCGGCGGCATCCAGCACATCCAGGATGCGCTGCTTGTTAAGGACGGAAGTAAAGATGATGGGAATGTCGTTGAAGGGGGCCAGGCGGGCCTTGAGGCCTTCGGTATAATCCCTCATGGTGTTCACGTCCTTCTCGAAGAGGTCCCACTTGTTCACCACGATCACGCAGCCCTTGCGGTTCTTCTGGATAACGTTGAAGATATTCATATCCTGCGCTTCCATGCCCAGTGTGGCGTCAATCATGAGGATGCACACGTCGGAATGCTCGATGGTGCGCATGGCCCTCAGGACGGAATAGAATTCCAGGTCCTCGGTCACCTTGCCGCGTTTACGCATACCGGCGGTGTCCACAATCATGAATTCGTGGCCAAACTTGTTGTAGTACGTTGATATGGAATCGCGAGTGGTGCCGGCCACCGGGGTCACGATGTTGCGCTCCTCGCCCAGGAGGGCGTTGGTGAGGGAACTCTTGCCCACGTTGGGGCGGCCCACGATGGCTATGTGCGGAAGATCGGCGTGGTCGTCATCGGCCCCGTCATCTTCCGGCAGAACCCGCAGCACCTCGTCCAGCAAATCTCCCGTACCGGAGCCGTTGGCGGCCGATATGGTCCACACTTCGCCCAGGCCCAGGGAATAGAAATCGTACGCGTCGTACATCTTTTCACCGGTGTCCACCTTGTTCACGCAGAGGATGACCGGCTTCTTGGAGCGCCGCAGGAGGTCGGCAATCTCGGAATCGTAATCTGTAATGCCCGTAGCGGCCTCGCACATGAACAGGACCACATCGGCCTCTTCGATGGCGATGGCCACCTGGCGGCGGATGGCGTCTTCGAACACGTCATCCGAATTGGAGGTATAGCCGCCCGTATCCACCACGGAGAATTCCCGGCCGTTCCATTCGCATTTGCCGTAATGACGGTCCCGGGTTACACCGGCCGTCTCATCTACTATGGCCTGGCGCATTCCCACCAGGCGGTTGAACAAGGTTGACTTACCCACGTTCGGTCTCCCGACTATCGCTACGAGTGCCATATAAGTACTAATTTTTTGCAAAGATACACTTTTCTTCGTCAAAAGCGGGGCTTTCTATGCCGAAGAATCGTAATACACTGTGAAATACGTGATGCTGCCCCACCTTTTCCAGGGGTTTCACCTGCATGTCCGGGGCCCAGACCAGGAAGGGGATCTCTATCTGCGCCCTGGGGGCAATGTTGTAGGGTATTCCGTGCATGTAAGTGTTGTTCTCTCCCAGGGATTCACCGTGGTCCGAGACAAAGAACACGCAGCCGCGGCGGTCCGGGATGTCCCGAAGCATCTCTATCACGGAATGGATAAGGTAGTCCGTGTAAAGGACGCTGTTATCGTAGGCGTTGTACAGTTCCTCCTGCGTGGTCTTGGACATTTCCACCGTATGGCAGGCCGGCGTAAACACCTCGAATTCGGGCGGATAATTGGAGTAATAGGCCGGGCCGTGGTTGGTATAGCCGTGGATGACTACGAAGATTTTGTCGGCCTTGCTTTCCAAGAGTTCTTCCTTGAGGCCGGCCAGCAGGATGCCGTCGTGTTCTCCGTCCAGGTCCGGGTATTGATTCTTCAGTTCCGTGTTCTTGTAATACTTTTCCGTATGCACCGGAGGCTCTCCCCAGTTGCTGGTGCGCCAGCTCACGTCCACTCCCGAACGCTGCAGGTAATTGGGCAAAATCTCGTACAGTTCCTTGGCCTCAACGGGCTCCAGGATGGCCTTTACCCCGCCCAGAGTGTAGGTAGAGGAGGCATCGGCCTTCAACGCCACCACACTGTCGCGGGCCGTGAGGGGGTTGGTCTCCTTCCCGTATCCATACAGCGAGAAGTGGTCCTGGCGGGCCGATTCCCCTATCATCAGAACACAAATGTCGCGGGTTTCCGATACGGAAGTAACATCCGGCAGAAGGATCTCCTTCTGGTTTCTCTGGCGCTCCGACGCCCAGAAACGGAAGGAATTCACAATATACGACCACGGGGCGATGAGGCTGCCCAGTTCGGTGGAGTTGCGGTCTATCCAGGTGAAGTTCTTCACATTCATCATAACCACCGCCACGATGGCGGCCAGGGAGATTCCCACTTGGCCCAGGAAGCGCTTGAAGGAACCGTAGTCCACCTTGCGCTTAATGGCATAAAGGGACGGCAGCACGCCCAGAAGCAGGATGTACAGCACCGCTCCCCAGGAGAAGAAACTGGACACCTCCGAATACTGGGACTTGAAGATGCTGCCCATAATCTCGTCCGTTACCAGCGAGTCGTACGTGACTACGCCATACAGCATGATGGCATTGCCCACAAGGGTGAAGGCTATGATCCACTTTCCTACCTTTCGGAAGCAATAGACCAGAAGATAGTACAGCAGGTAATTGAGCCCCAGGAGCGTAACCAGCGCCAGAAGGACCAGCAAAACACTGTTGAAGCCTCCCTCCAGGCAGCAGGCGGCGTGCCGGGCGAAAGGCAGGTGGTAGGCCAGGAGCGTGAACACGCTCAGGACCATGCAGTAAGTGCTCAGACGGGCTTTTTTAGGGGGAAGCGGTATCATCTCTTCTTGTACAGCTTGACAAACAGATAAACGGTGGCAGCCATCAGGGCCAGCACCAGCAGGTTGAACAGCACGGTCAGGAGCACATTCAACTTCTGGGGCGCATTGTTGAACGGATTGGCCGCCACGGAGGCATCATACCGGGCAAAGGGATTGGTGTAAATAACCTCCCCGCCGGGGAAATAAGCCGTGAAGCGGGCGAAGGGTTCATCGGCCCCCATCACGTATTCCACGTGGTCCGTATCGCGGGCCAGCAGGAGTGTAGCGTGGTTTTGTCCGTTGACGCGGATGCTGTCGGCCCGGGCCGACAGGTTCATATAAAGGGTGTCGCCTGCCACGCCGATGGTGCGGACAACCGGCAGATGTTGATTCTTCTCGATCTTCTCCTCCCAGTCACCGTCGCCGTAATTGGGCACGCGCATAGAGTAATAGCAGCCGGAAAGGAGGGTCTTTTTAAGGTCTTCATACCGGGCCGATGGCGTACAGAGGAAGTTGCAGCGGATGGCGATGCGCTCCGCGCTGCGGGCGTGGTGAAGATCATCATTGGCCAGGCCGAAGGAATAATGTCCGGCGCTGAGAGCCTGGTCCCAGTACTCGTTCTGCGTGCTCACGTGGGTATCCAGCTCCATGATTTCGTAGCCGGACAAGGCCTTCATATCCACCTCGGTAAGGCCGATGGTGCGGTAAGGGTGGTTGAGCTGGATAAAGTCCGAGCTTCGGCCCAGATAATCCAGTTCGAACTGCATCTGGGAAGTCAGAAGGGGCAGCAGAGGGTCCCAATGGATGACGCCGGGGCTGCCGAAAACCAGCTTGTGGAATTTGAACGGGCTGTACCCCTGTTCGTACACGTTCACCTGCAGCGAGGGATCGAAGGGATGGGTGGTGAGCTCGTTGTGGTTGGAGAAGGTGACAATGTCGTAGCCCAGTTTCCGGTAGGTGTCGTAGGTCTCCTGTGGCCAGGCCTCGCACTCGTTGGGAGGGAAAGGACCCTTCACCCGGGTATGGGTGTGGAAATTGGCCCGCTTCCAGCCCTGCACGGTATCCAGGGCGCTGTAGGGATTGAAAATGTCCGGTCCCTGGAACGGCTGGGGAGCGCGGAAACGGTACACCGGGCTCACGCTGGTGACCCAGACGGCCATCAGCACCAACAGGAACAGGGAAGCCACTGCCGTGTACAGGATATGCAGGAGTCTCCTCACTAGATTTTCTTCATCTTTGACCTGGGCACAATCACATTAAGGGATTGGGGCTGCACATCCAAGTCAAATTCCGTACCGGCCTCGCAAGGGTCGCCGTCATAATGGACGGCCCCCGCCCCGCTGCGGGTAATATGGAAGCGGTTTCCCGTAAAGTGCAGGAAATGCTTGCTGGTAGGGGCCTGACCCGTCATGAGGCGGGCGGCCAGGTCCGGAATTTCCAGGGTAGAGAACGGGTTCACCACCACTACGTCCAGCAGACCGTCCTGCAAGGAAGCCATGGGCGCGATGCGCGCCTGGTTGCCCCACTGGTTGGCATTGGCCACCGTAACAAAAACAGCCTTGCCTTCCCAGAGCATCCCCTGGTCGGAAGAGATGCGGTATTCGGACAGCGAATGCTGCTTCCACTCCTCCCAGGCCAGGCTCACATACTTGGGCAGACCGCGGGTGGTGGAACGGGCGAACTCCATACTCACCTTGGCGTCCAGGCCGAAACCTACCGTGCAGAAGAAGGGCAGGTCGTTCATCCGCCCCACGTCTATCTCGGTCTGGCAGGCTTTGTTCAGGGTCTTGATGGCAAGGGCCGGAATGCGGCTGATGCCCAGGTGAAGGGCCAGGCCGTCCCCGCTACCGCAGGGCACGATGCCCAGGCACTTCTGAGTGCCGGCCAAGCCGCGGGCCACCTCGCTCACCGTACCGTCGCCGCCTACCGCCACTACCACATCGGCCTTGCTCTCCCTCGCCATCTCAAAGGCTTCTCCGGCATAGGAGGTGAACAGGATCTGGGGCTGATATAAGGACAAATCCAGGTGTTTCCCGATGGCGGAAAGCACCTGTGACTTGTCGTTTAGCCCCGATATGGGATTTACTATAAAGGTAATCTTACGTGGCATATCATGGTCTTAGGGAGCAGGAGGCGCAGGCATCCGAATAGTTGCCGTCGCACACCTTCTTCCCCTTTTGTTTGGCCAGCATTTCCAGCTCCTCCTCCTTGGCACACTTGATTCCCCGCTTGCGCATTTCCGGATTCGTGGAAATTTCTCCGTCGGGGAAAGGCCGATGGAAAAAGAAGATGTTCACGCCCAGCAAAAGCACGGCGATTCCCACGAAAATGATAGCGGCAAGCAGAGTCTTCATACCTTAGAGCGGGAATTCGGAGGAAATGGGTTCGTAGTTGTAAACGCGCAGGATCATGCGGGCGAAAGTCTCGGCCAGGGAAACAACGCGGAACTTGCTCTGGAAAGCCTTCTTGGAAGGATCCAGCGGAATGGTGTCCGTCACATACACCTCGCAGAGGGCGCTCTTGTCAATGCGCTCGTAGGCAGGACCGGAAAGGACCGGGTGCGTTGCAAAGGCACGGACGCTCTTGGCGCCGCGCTTGATGAGCTCGTTGGCAGCCTCGGTGAGCGTGCCGGCGGTGTCGATGATATCGTCGATGATCACGATGTCACGGCCTTCCACCTCTCCGATGGGAACGATCTTTTCAATTACATTGGCCTTGGCGCGCGTCTTGTGGCAGATAACCATCGGCGTGTGCAGTTTCTTGGCATAGGCATTCACGCGCTTGGCACCGCCCATATCGGGAGCGGCCAGGGTGAGGGTGTCCTTGTACTCCTTGGCCAGGCCTTCCAGCGTGTGCAGGAAATCGAAACTGGCATAGAGGTGGTTGACGGGAAGGTCAAAGAAGCCCTGAATCTGGTCGGCGTGGAGATCGCACGTCATCACGGCATCGGCACCGGCCACCTTGAGCATGTTGGCTACCAGCTTGGCACCAATGGAGGTACGGGGTTTGTCCTTGCGGTCCTGGCGGGCCCAGCCATAATAAGGGATAACGGCAATTACCCTGTTGGCCGATGCACGCCGGGCGGCATCGATGGAAAGCAGCAGTTCCATCAGATTGTCGGCAGTGGGGAAAGTGGACTGGATAATGAAACAGGTCGCACCCCTAACGCTCTCGGCGAAATAGGGTTGGAATTCACCATCGCTGAAACGGGAAATCTCAAGGGGTCCCAGGATTACCTCGGGATCGGAATCGGGTTTCATGCGATTCATGGCAGCAACTACCTTCTCCGCGAAATAGCGGGAGGCATCACACGTAAACAGCGCCATCCGGTGCTTATGGACATCGTTTATCATAGTGTTTTGAGAATTGAGTCAATATAACTGAGGATTTCTTCCTTTCCTGTTCCTTTCACCGAAGAGGAGATGAAAACGGGTGGCAGCTCCTCCCAGTCCTCCAGGAGCCGCTCCTTGTTTTTTGTAACCTGCTGCTGCAGGACTTCCGGGCCCTGTTTATCGGCCTTGGTGAAAATGAGGCCGAAGGGAATGCCCTTTTCTCCCAGTTCCGAGATGAAACGGAGGTCTACCTCCTGCATGTCGTGGCGGGAGTCCAGAAGCACCATGAGCATCACCAGCTCTTCGGAGTGGTTGATGTAATCCCAGATGATGTGGCGCAGCCGGGCGCGGTCCTTGTCCGGGAGCTTGGCGAAGCCATAGCCAGGAAGGTCTACCAGATACCAGCTGTCATTGATGAGGAAATGGTTCACCAGCTGGGTCTTACCCGGTGTCTGGGAAGTCTTGGCCAGCTTGGAATTGCCCGTGAGCATGTTGATGAGGGAGCTCTTTCCAACGTTAGAGCGGCCGATGAAGGCAAATTCCGGTAACTTCCGCTCCGGCTTCTGCCCTACACGGGTGCTGCTTCCAGCAAATTCCGCTTTGGTAATCTTCATTTTTGGCAAACCCCTAACTAGCATACAAAGATAACAAAAAAGAATGAAGTACGCCACCCTTTTCCCAGTTATCTTTGTCCTTCGGATTTTTACGTTACCCCCTCCCGAAACCCCTCCCCTCGAGGGAGGGACTTTTCAAATAAATATGTACCTTTGTCAAATGGAACAGGACGAAAAATTCATGCGCGAGGCGCTTCGTGAGGCGCACCTGGCAGCCGAGGACGGAGAGATTCCCATCGGGGCCGTCATAGTGTGGAAAGGCCGCATCATCGGCCGGGGTCACAACCAGACCGAGCGTCTGCACGACACCACCGCCCACGCAGAAATGCTGGCCATCACCGCCGCCACCGAAACCATGGGCGGCAAATACCTCACGGACTGCACCTTATACGTCACCGTGGAGCCCTGTCCCATGTGTGCCGGCGCCCTGGCCTGGTCCCAGGTGGGCCGCGTCGTATACGGTGCCCCGGACCAGCGCCGCGGCTACTCTCTCTTCTCCCCTTCCCTCCTCCATCCCCGCACAGAGGCGGTGGGCGGCGTCCTTCAGGAAGAATGCGTCCAGCTGATGCTTGATTTCTTCAAGGATAAGCGCTAAAACTCTTTGTCCTAACGGGTAAATATCGCATCACCTTACCACCAGACGGTGGATGCGACGGGGAATGGAAGCCATAATTTCATAAGGGATGGTTCCCAGGATGCCCGCCAGTTCGCTCACCGTAGGATCCTCTCCGAAGACGGTGACGGTATCTCCCACGGTGCAGGGTACGCCGGTCACATCCAGCATGCACATATCCATACAGATGTTGCCGATGGTGGGCACACGGTGCCCGTTCAAAGAGAACGAGGCGGCGCCCCGGCCCAGATGCCGGTCGATGCCGTCGGCGTATCCCACGGGGATGGTAGCGATGACAGTGCCTTCCGCAGCTTTGCCCCATCGGCCATACCCTACCGTATCTCCGGCCGCCAGATGCTTGATTTGCAGGATTTTAACCTTGAGCGAAGCCACCGGGGCCAGATGGACGTCCGGAAGGGCGCTGATGCCGTAGATGCCAATGCCCAGGCGCACCATGTCAAACTGGTACTGCGGGAAGCGCTCGATACCGGCGGAATTGAGGATATGGCGCATCGGCCTGTAGCCTATGCCTTCGATAACCCGCTCCGTGCGCTCCTCGAAAAGGCGGATCTGCTCCAGGGAAAAGGCGTCCTGGTCCGGCTCATCGGCCACGCAGAGGTGCGAAAAGAGGCCTTTCACGCGCACTTCGGGACTTTGATTCAAAAAGGTTATGAGCTCCGGGAGCTCTTCCTCCATGAAGCCCAGGCGGTGCATACCGGTGTCCAGCTTGATGTGGATGGGGTAATCCTTCAAACCCTTTTCCCGCAGAATGCCCACCAGCTTTTTGAGGGCTTCGAGATTGGGGATGGAGGGTTCCATGCGGGTTTCGATGATTTCCGGATAGAAATCCGTACCGGCGGTGAGGACCAGGATGGGCAGGGAGATACCGTTGCGGCGCAGTTCCAGCCCCTCCACGGGGTAGGCCACGGCCAGGTAATCGGCCCCGGCGCGCTGCATCATGGCGGCAAACTCCACCGCTCCGTGACCATATGCGTTGGCCTTGACCAAAACCAGCAGTTTGGTCTGGGGCTCCAGCAGGGAGCGGAAATATCTGAAATTCTCCGTGGCAGCCTTCAGATTCAGTTCCAGGCGGGAGAAATCGTCCTCAATCATACTGCAAAATTAACATTTTGGACTGACATATAGTCATAAAAAATGTTTATTTTTGCAGTAGGAGCGATATATGTGGGGTTGTCATCAGAATACAAATAATACAAAGATATGTCCTCTACTCTCATTTGGATCCTGTTTATTGTAGTCATGATATTAAGCCGCCTGGTGCAGGCCACGCTCCAGAGTCGCTTTGACAAATACGGTCAGATTCCCGTAGCCATAACCGGGGCCGAGGTAGCCAGCCGTATGCTGGCCGCCCATGGCATCCGGGACGTGAAGATTGTCTCCATCAACGGCAAACTCACAGACCATTACGACCCTACCACCAAAACCGTCAACCTGAGCGAAGGCGTGTATTACGGCCGCTCGGTGGCCGCCGCGGCCGTCGCCGCCCACGAATGCGGCCACGTGGTGCAGCATGCCACGGGCTACGCTCCCCTGAAGATGCGCTCGGCCCTGGTACCGGTGGTCTCCTTTTCCAGCAATGTGGTCTCCTGGGTGCTGCTGGCGGGCATACTGCTCATCAATGTAGTCCCTTCCCTGCTGTGGATCGGTATCGGCCTCTTTGCCCTTACCACTCTCTTCAGCCTCATCACCCTCCCGGTAGAGATCAATGCCAGCCAGCGCGCCGTGAACTGGCTCTCAGATGCCGGCATCGTAAGCTACGAAACCGAGCCCATGGCCAAGGACGCCCTCAAATGGGCCGCCTACACCTACATAATAGCCGCCGTCAGCTCCCTGGCAACGCTATTGTACTACATCTCTATGGCAAACAGGAGAAACTAGATTATTTCAAATAGACGAAAAGGCCTTTATTCAACAAAAATAGCGCCCTTTTGAGGGCGCTATTTTTGTTGAACTGCAGCGATTCGAACGCTGACTGAGGGAACCAAAATCCCTAGTGCTACCATTACACCACAGTTCAATACCGGGCTGCAAAGATATAACAATTCTTTGGAAAAAGTGCTATCTTTGAGGAAATTTGAATTATTATGAAAGGAGTAACGCTTTTTTTAGCCAATGGCTTTGAAGATATGGAAGCCCTGGGCACGCGGGACGTGCTGGTAAGGGGCGGCGTGCCGGTTTTGACGGTATCCATTACGGATGAATATGTAGTGGAGAGTTCCCATGGAATGCAGGTAATGGCCGATGTCAGTTGGGTCGATGTGGAGGTGGTTGAACCCGGCACCGATGCATCTGACGTGATGATTTTCCCGGGCGGTATGCCTGGTTCCAAGAACCTGGCACAGCACGCGGAACTCATGGAGATCCTGCAGGACCATTGGGCCCGGGGAGGTGCTGTAGCAGCTATTTGCGCTGCGCCCGGCCTGGTGGTATCCCAACTGCCTGGCCTGCAAGGCCGCAAGTTTACTTGCTTCCCGGGCTTTGAGGAATCCCTCATTGCCCAGGGCGCCGTCCACACGCCGGAAAGCACCGTCACCGACGGCAATCTCATCACCGGCCGCGGGGCTGGCCACGCCGTAAACTTCGGCCTCGCCATCCTCCGTTATCTGAAGGGCGACGAGGCTGCAGAAAAAGTCAAAGCCGGATTGACAATTTAGCATTAATCTTCCGGGAAATTGGTTTTTGGGGCTACTGCACCAAAAATAATTTCCCGGAGGATGGTTTTATCATGGAGAATGGTAAGAAAAAAAGGGGCAAGCCTATTCGAGCTTGTCCCCTTTTTCGTTATACATTTCATTTTGCAGGACCGTGAAATCGGTCACTTCCTTTAGTTCCAGTTTCACCTTGTAGCGCTTGCGCCAGCGGGAGAGGAAGGAATTGAACAGCCCCCGTTTGAGATAGGCTCCCAGGATGGGGCTGGTTTTGAGAGTGATGGACCGGACTCCTTTTTCAATGACGTAGAAGGCAATCTTGCGCTCGATTTCTTCGTCAATGACCACACTGGAATGGATTTTTCCGGTGCCATGACACACGGGACACTGCTCGGACGTGTTGATTTCCGTTACGGGCCTTATGCGCTGCCGGGTGATCTGCATCAACCCGAACTTGGTGAGCGGGAGCACGTTGTGCTTGGCTCTGTCGGCTTCCATGAGCTCCTGCATGTACTTGTGGAGGGCGTTCTTGTGATCGTTGGACTCCATGTCTATGAAGTCTACTATCACGATGCCTCCCATATCGCGGAGCCGGAGTTGCCGTGCAATTTCTTCTGCGGCTATCTTGTTGACCTCGAAGGAATTCTCTTCCTGGTCGTTGGTCTTGGTGCGGATGCCGCTGTTAACGTCAATTACATTCAGCGCTTCGGTGGTCTCGATTACCAGATAGGCGCCCTGCCGCATGGGTACCACCTTACCGAACGAGCCCTTGATCTGTCGGGTGACCTCAAAGTGGTCGTAGATGGGCTGCTTGCCTTCGTACAGGTGGACAATCTTTTCCTGCTCCGGAGAGATGAGCGAAACGTACTTCCGGGCTTCTTCGGCCACACGCTCGTCGTTGATCCAGATGTTGGAGAACGAGTCGTTGAGGAGGTCCCTCAGAACGGTAGTGGTTTTGCTGTATTCCGTGAACAGCAGCTGGACGTTCTTGTTTTTGGCAATCTTCTTCCAGGAATCTTCCCACTTTTGGATAAGGGATTCCGTCTCTCCTACCAGCGTGGCGGCGTTTTTGCCTTCGGCCGCGGTACGGATAATGGCCCCGTAGTTTTTGGGAAGGATGCTCCTGACCAGTGTCTCGAGTCTACGTTTCTCTTCCTTCGATCCAATCTTCTGGGAAATGGATACTTTCTCTGCGAAGGGGAGAAGTACGATGTTTCGTCCTGCCAATGAAATTTCCGCAGTCAGTCGTGAACCCTTTGTGGAGATAGGTTCCTTCACTATCTGAACCACCACCATCTGTCCGGGGCGGAGGTATTCCTCCACACGGCCCTCTTTGGGAAGAGGCTGGCCGATCTTGATGCCCGAATACAAATCCTTGAGGTTGGTATTCGAGTTGGACTCCCGTACAAACTGGTCAAAGGCGTTGAAGTAAAGTCCCAGGTCCAGATAGTGGATGAAGGCTTCCTTCTTGTCTCCGATATCCACAAAGGCAGCATTGAGATTGGGGAGAATCTTCTTTACCTTTCCCAGGTAAACGTCTCCTACCGAAAACTGGTTCCCAGTGCTGGACTCCGTGTTGTACTCTATCAGCCGGTGATTCTCCATCAGGGCGATATGTACCTCCGTTGACGTAACGTCAACAATCAGATCCTTGTCCGGTTTTTCAGACTCCATTTGGAAATTTGAGGTTTGGTATGACAAAGGGCCTGCGCTTAGTCTGCAAGCCCTTTACTCTTTGAAGAAGCTTATTACTTCTTCTTGTGGCGGTTCTTGCGCAAGCGCTTCTTACGCTTGTGCGTAGCCATCTTGTGTCTCTTATGCTTCTTACCGTTAGGCATAACTTAAATAATTAAAGGTTTATTTCTCTTTAACAGCGTTAACGAAGCTCTTGGCAGGCTTGAAGGCCGGAATGTCGTGGGCCGGAATGGTCATCGTGGTCTTGCGGGTGATGTTGCGGGCAGCCTTCTGAGCGCGATGCTTGATGATGAAGCTGCCGAAACCACGCATGTAAACGGGGTTGCCAGCGATAAGGGAACCCTTAACCACATTGGTGAATTCTTCGATAACGGCCAGTACCTGTGCCTTTTCAAAACCGGTAGTCTTTGCTACTTCGTTTACAATCTCTGCCTTAGTCATAGTTTTTATAGTTTTAAATTAAGTTTCCTCGTGGGGGAAAATCTTGGCAAAATTAGACTAAATTTCTTATATTTCAAAATATTATGTCACATTCTGCCGTTTTTTCTTTTGGCACGCATCTTGACCATATTAGGGTCCGGCACTTTATGGGTATATTGTGCCCTCTTGATATGACATTTTGGCAGATATGATGGATTTTTTAGATAAAATGAACGCTCCTGCGGGAGTAGAAGTGAACATAATGCCCGTGGTGGGAGAAGCCGCGTCCATGAAAGTGGACACCTCGGAGCTTCCCCCCGCCCTGCCGGTGCTGCCCCTGCGCAACGCCGTCATTTTCCCCGGCACCGTCTTCCCCGTAACGGTGGGCCGCGAAAAGAGCATCAAACTGGTCAGCGACGTAGAAGGCGGCAGCGGATGGCTCGTAGCCATTCCCCAGGCCGATATTTCCGTAGAAGAACCCACGGAGGCCGATTTGTGCAGCCACGGCACGGTGTGCAAGCTCATCAAGACGCTGGAGATGCCCGACGGCAGCGTGACAGCCATCCTCCAGGGTTCCCAGCTCATCGGCCTGGACTCCATAGTCAGTTACGAACCTTATATGATGGCGCGCGTGAACTACTTGGAAGAGGAGGTGCCGGCCGATGCCGACGAGCGTGAGCTGCGCGTCCTGGCCGATTCCCTCAAGGAAAAGGCCGCCATGATTGTGAAGTCCTCGTCCTTCGCCCCGAAGGAGGCCATCGGCGCCCTCCGCAGCATCGAGAACTTCCACTTCCTGGTCAACTTCATCGCCACCACCATCGAGGTCGAGAACTTCCAGGAGCGCACCAACCTCCTCACCATCACCAACATCCAGGAGCGCGGCATGGCTCTGCTCAAGGTTCTGGACGCCCAGACCCAGCTGCTGCAGATCAAGCAGGAGATTAACCAGAAGGTCAAGACGGACATCGACCAGCAGCAGAGGGAATACTACCTGAACAACCAGCTGCGCACCATCCAGGAAGAACTGGGAATGGACGAAGGCGAAGAATTCGAGAAGATGCGCCGCAGGGCCGATGAAAAGAAGTGGTCCAAGGAAGTGCGCGCCATCTTCGACAAGGAAATGGCCCGTCTGGAGAAATACAACCCCACCTCCCCGGACTACAGCATCCAGTTCGCCTACATCCAGTTCATGTTGGACCTCCCCTGGGGAGAAATGTCCGACGACAACCTGGACCTGCAGCACGCGCAGGAGGTTCTGGATGAAGACCACTTCGGCCTGGACCAGGTGAAGGACCGCATCATCGAATACCTGGCCGTCCTCAAACTGAAGGGCAACATGAAATCGCCCATCCTGTGCCTGTGGGGCCCTCCCGGAGTGGGTAAGACCTCGCTGGGCAAGTCCATCGCACGCGCCCTGGGCCGCAAATACATCCGCATCTCCCTGGGCGGCATGCACGACGAGGCCGAAATCCGCGGCCACCGCAAAACCTACGTGGGCGCCCTGCCCGGCCGTATCCTGAGCGGTATCCAGCGGGCCGGAACCTCCAACCCGGTCATCGTCCTGGACGAGATTGACAAGCTGGCCTCTGATTTCAAGGGTGACCCTTCCAGCGCCCTGCTGGAAGCCCTGGACCCCGAGCAGAACAGCACCTTCCACGACAATTATCTGGACATCGACTACGACCTCTCCAACGTCCTGTTCATTACCACGGCCAACGGCATCGGCACCATCCAGCCCGCCCTGAAGGACCGCATGGAAATGATCAACGTAAGCGGTTATCTGGCCGAAGAAAAGCTCCAGATCGCCCATAACTACCTGGTCCCCAAGCAGCTCACGGAGCACGGCTTAAGGGCCGATGAGCTCTCCATCTCCGACGAGGCCCTGCAGGAGATCGTGGACAAGTACACCCACGAGAGCGGCGTCCGCGGCCTGGAGAAGCAGATTGCTAAGGTAGCCCGCGTGACGGCCAAGAAAATGGCCCTGGAGCAGGAGTTCCCCAAGGTTATCGGCCCCGAACATCTGAAGGAGTATCTGGGCCTGCCCACCTCCTACCATGACGATGTGGCCGGCAATGAGGGTGTGGGCGTGGTCACCGGCCTGGCCTGGACCGAAATGGGCGGCGAAGTGCTCTTTGTGGAAAGCCAGGTGAGCGACGGTAAGGGCAACCTGTCCATGACCGGCAACCTGGGAGACGTGATGAAAGAGAGCGCCCAGATTGCCTGGCAGTACATCAAGGCCCATCCGGAACTGGCCGGAACCACCACGGAAGAGTTTATGAAGAAGGACATCCACCTGCACGTACCGGAAGGCGCCACGCCCAAGGACGGACCTTCGGCCGGTATTACCATGGTGAGTTCCATGGTGAGCGCCCTGCGCGGGCAGGCCCTCAAGAAGGGCATTGCCATGACGGGCGAGATGACCCTCCGCGGCCGTGTGCTGCCGGTGGGAGGCATCAAGGAGAAGATCCTGGCCGCCAAACGCGCCGGGGTGCACACCATCGTCATTTCGGAGGAAAACCGAAAAGATGTGGAGGATATCAAGGAAATTTACATAAAAGGTCTTATCTTTGTCTATGTGAAGACGATCCACGACGTGATTGACTTCATCTTCTAGACAATGGATGTAAGAATCGAACAGAGTTGGAAAAACGCACTGGCGGGCGAATTCGAGAAACCGTATTTCGCCCATCTGGTGCGCTTTCTGCATCAGGAAAAGGCCGCCGGAAAGGTCATCTACCCGCCCGGAAGCCAGATTTTCCACGCCTTCGACCTCACGCCAGTGCCGGATGTGAAGGTGGTCATCCTGGGCCAGGACCCTTATCACGGTCCCGGGCAGGCCATGGGCCTTTCCTTCTCCGTGCCGGACGGCATTCCCGCTCCCCCCTCCCTCAAGAACATTTTCAAGGAGATTGAGAGCGACCTGGGGGTGCGCATGAGCGGTGCCACCAACCTGGAGCCCTGGGCCCGGCAGGGCGTGCTGCTCCTCAACAGCGTGCTCACCGTGCTGGCGGGGCTTCCCACCTCGCACAGCAACATAGGCTGGCAGGAGTTCACCGACGCCGTCATCTCCTACTTGTCGGCCCAGCGCAGCGGACTTGTTTTCCTGCTGTGGGGACGCTATGCGCAGGAGAAATCGGCCCTTATTGATATGTCCAGGCACCATGTGCTTATGGCGGCGCATCCTTCTCCGCTGGCCCGGGGGGCTTTCTTCGGGTGCCGGCATTTTTCCAAGACCAATCAAATCCTAGTTTCCGAGGGCCTGGAGCCCATAGACTGGCAGTTATGAAACACGTTGCACTCTTTCCCGGCTCGTTCGATCCGTTTACGGCCGGCCATCTGAATATCCTGAGGCGCGCCCTCACCATGTTTGACGAGGTGGTGGTGGCCGTGGGTATCAACCAGGACAAACCGGGCTTCTTCTCCATGGAAAAGCGCCTGGACCTTATCCGGCAGGCCACCAAAGGGATGGAAGGCGTTTCCGTCATCCAGTATGACAGCCTCACCATAGACGCCTGCCGCCAGCTGGACATCCACCATATCGTGAGGGGCGTGCGCAACATGATCGACTTTGAGACAGAGCGCTCCATTGCCGATGCCAACCGTCGCCTGGCCCCGGAGATCGAGACCATCATCATCCCCACCGCCCAGGAATTTGCGCACATCAGTTCTTCGGCCGTGCGGGACATCCTGCGCCACGGCGGAGACCTCTCCACCTTTATTCCGGAGGGCGTGGTGTTATGAGAAGGCTGATCCTGGCTCTGGCGGCTTTATCGGCCTCCCTGCTGGCTTTTGCCCAGCAGCCTTATCCCGAGCTGGGGGCCAAGCTGGACCAGTACCTCCTGGCCCTGGCCGGAGAGCCTGTTTCCGTCCAGAACGAAGAATGTGATTTCCTCATCGAGACCTGTCAGGATTCCCTGGTGAGGCAGTATACCGCCCTCAAGATTTACGACCACTATCTCAAGTCCAAGATCATGGGCGACGACGCCGTGGCCGTGCACATTGCCCGCAAGTGGTTCCTTTCCGGGGCGGTGAAGATGAAAACCCAGGAAGACGCCTTCCACGCGCAGCTCTTTGTCCAGTTCAACGAGAATTCCCTCATCGGCAGTCCTGCTCCGGCCCTGACGCTCTTTACGCCCGACAGCACCACCCTGCGCATCCCCGCGAAGGACACCTATTCCGTCCTGTATTTCTATGACACGGGCTGCGCCACCTGCAAGAAGGAGACTCCCCGCCTGCAAAAACTCATCGACTCCGGCAAATACCCCTTGACGGTCTACGCCATCTACGTGGGCGCATCGGCCGAAGAATGGGCCGGTTACCGGGAAAAGTTCACCGGCGTCACCCACCTGTGGGACCCGGACGTTACCTCGGACTGGCAGCTGCTTTACGGCGTGCTGCAGACCCCGCGCATGTTCCTGGTAAGCCCCACCGGAGAAATTGTGGGCCGCGGCCTGGACACCCCCGCCCTGGAGATTCTCCTGAACCGGGAACTATCCAAGGAGGAATACGTGTACGGCGAGGCCGGAGAGATGGAAAGGCTCGCGCAACTCTTTGAAATCTACGGAGATACGCTCAAGGTTTCGGACATCATGTCGGTGGCCGATTATATGGCCGCCCGCACCTTCGGGGAAGGCGACGTGAATGCCTACAAGCAAACCATAGGAGACCTGCTGTACTACCTCTTTTCCCAGCGCACGGAGGTTTACCGCGACGCCAGCGTCCCCTTCATCCAGAAATACATAGAGCAGCCCGAAATCTGGAACACCGAGGCCGATAAGGCCCAGATTACCTCCCTGGGAGAACTGATGGCAGACCTCGCCAGCCGCACTCCCGTGGGCTCCCAGGTGCCGGATCTCACCGTTCCCGGCACCCTGCACCGCAAGCCCGGGCTCTTCCGCAAAGGCGTGAAGGAAGGTAAGTTCAAGCTCCGCAAACTTAAGGGCAATCCTGGGTATCTGGTGTTCTACACCGCCAGCTGCCAGGCCTGCAAGGAACTTCTGGCCGCCGTAGACGATATTGTAGCAAAGGACCGCAAGGCCAAGGTATTGCTCATAGACATGGATACCCTGTTCAACGAGCAGCCCGACAAGGCCAACGAATTGCTGGATAACTTCGACCTCTCCGTGCTGCCCTTCGTACTGCAGCTGGACCGCAAGGGCATCGTCCGGCACCGTTACGTGCAACTCCTGTAGTTTTTTATTATCTTTGTGGCCGATATGCCCCGCAAGACGAAGCACATACCCGGCGTAGATCCCGCCTATCTGGAGAAGCAGAAAGAGATGCTCCTGCGGAAAAACCGCTATATGCTGTACTTCAACGACAGCGAGGTGGCAGCCATCGACGAATACTGCTCCCGCTTCAAGGTGCACGCCAAGGCCACCCTCTTCCGGGAGGCCATCATGAGCAAAGTGCTCTCCGAACTGGAAGAAAACCATCCCACCTTATTCTGATGTCCCGGAATAAAACAAGTCTCCTGGTTTCCTGCCTGCTGGCCCTGGTGCTGGCAAGCCCCGCCCCGCTCCGCGGCCAGACGTTGTACGGCAACCAGTCTCTCCAGTTCCAGGCCCCCAGGGTGCCGGAATCGGTGCGTTTTGCCGGAACCACCTACCGTTTTGACCGGCCGGACCTCTACGAGCGCATGGACCGCGAATTCATCGCCTTCTCCTACGCCCACACCAACGCCATCCTCATGCTCAAGCGGGCCGACCGCCTCTTCGCACAGGTGGTCCCCATCCTCAAAAAGAACGGGGTACCGGAAGATTTGAAGTATCTGATGGCCATCGAATGCAACCTGGACCCCACTTCCGTGAGCGTGGCCGGTGCCAAGGGGCCCTGGCAGTTCATGAAAGCCGCCGCCCGCGAGAACGGACTGGAAGTAGGAGACGAAGTGGACGAGCGTTACCACATTCAGAAATCTACGGAAGCCGCCTGCAAGTATC
The DNA here is from genome assembly GCA_017423025.1 of Bacteroidales bacterium. Lineage (GTDB taxonomy): Bacteria > Bacteroidota > Bacteroidia > Bacteroidales > UBA932 > Cryptobacteroides. The sequence goes on along the minus strand of JAFPGC010000030.1, from coordinate 23,780 downwards.
TCAAGGCGGCATACGCCAAATATGGAGACTGGATCACCGTGGCCGCCAGCTACAACGCCGGCCAGGGCGGCATCTCCCAGCGCATTGACGTCCAGCGCCAGAAAAGCGCCATGAACCTGGCTCTGCCGGCCGAAACCTCCCGTTACATCTTCCGCCTCCTCACGGCCAAGTATTTCTTCGAGCATCCGGAGGAATTCGGCTTCCACGTAAAGCCGGAAGAGTGCTATCCGTATGTGGCGCCCAAGGAAACCGTTACGGTGAAAGGCCCCATCGAGAGCCTCACGGACTTCGCCGAGGAGCACGGCACCACCTATTTCCTTTTGAAAGAAGCCAACCTCTGGCTGCGCGGTGACAAACTCACCAACAAGAACGGGAAAACCTATCAGATTGTCATCCCCGCTTCCAAATAGCCCTATTTCTTAGGTCTGAAGATGGCCGCAGCGGCCAGAAGCAGGAAGAGGAAAACGGCCACCCGGCCCACCATATCCCCATATTGTACAAAGAAGGTCTGCTCGGTAGACAAGCCCACCGTTCCTTCCAGGATAGCAGGTTCCCACCAGGGTGTCCGCTTTACCACGTGCCCTTCGGGATCGATTAGGGCCGACACCCCCGTATTGCCGCAGCGGGCCACCCATCGGCGCGTCTCGATGGCGCGGAGACGGCTGTAGTTGAAGTGCTGGCGGTAGCCGGGCGTATTCCCCCACCAGGCATCGTTGGTAATGACGGTAAGAAGCTGCGCCCCCTTCTTCACATACCCCGTGCAGTACTCCCCATACACGGACTCATAGCAAATGGCCGTACCAACAGGGAGATCCCCGTTAATGGTAAGGCAGGCAATGTGCGGCTGGCCTATGTCCTTGGCCATAAGGGCCCCGCCGTTGCTCAGAAGCTTCTCCAGCGGGATGAAGAACTTGGGATAGGGCGTGAGTTCGGTGCCCACCACCAGCTTGGACTTATGATAAATCTGGTAGATGGCCGATGTATCCGTAACGATGGCGGAATTATGCAGCAGCATCCACAGGTGCCGGCCGTCCGGCTCTTCCTCTATATCATACGCGCACGGATGCGGGCGCAGGCGGGAATACACCCGCTCGATGGTAGATGCCCCGTACAGGATCGTAGCCTGCGGGTGCTTTTTCAGGAATTCCTGGAAACGGACGAAGGTCTCGTGCGTGAAAACCTGATCCGTGAAAACGTGCGAAGTAAAGGTCTCCGGCGCCAGCACCAGCGTGGGTTCGGGAGAAGTCCAATCGGCCCCTTCCAATAGCCCCAGGAAACGACGGTCCTGCTCCTTGCGGGAAAGGGATTCAAACTTTTCGTAAGGGTCATAATTAGGCTGGCCGATAACCACCCTCAGGGAACCCTCGGAGGGCTTTGCACGGAGGCAGCCGGACCAGACCATGGGGCCGAAAAGGGTCACGAAGACGGCCGCGAAGGCAGTTATGCGGGCCTGCGGTGTCCATCGGCCCATCCTTCCGTCGGAGAGGGCCACCATAAGGCCGAAGAGGCCCAGATTGCTGGCCCAAACCCAGAGCGAACCGCCCAGCGAGCCCAGCACGGAATACCACTGCACCAGGCTGGTGGTATCGGCAAAAGCGTTGCCCAGCACCAGCCAGGGCCAGGAAATCTCTGCCACCGTGAGGTAATACCGTTCCCAGGCCATCCAGGCGGCGGCCAGGAAAAGATAAGGCAACACGCCGGCCGTGCGGCGCTTGACCCAACGGAAACTGCCGAAGATAACGCTCATCTGCAGGGCATTGGCCAGGACGGCGAAGACGGCGCCTCCCACGGTTGCACCCGCTATCCACCAGGTAGTGACGGCATTCCAAAGCACGAAAGTGCCATAATGCCACCACCAGAAGTGCTTTACCTTCTGCTCCGAGGCCAGCCGTTCCATAATCAGCAGGGGCAGCAGGCCCACCAGGGCCGTCCAGCCCATGTGCGGCACCAGCCACGGCAGGCTCATCAGGAGCGTAAAGCCCAGAGCCAGGGACAGGAATATGAGCGTACGGTTTTTCATCGGAGCAAAGGTAACAAAATTCCACTTTTTTATTGTTATCTTTGCAGGGATAATTAGAATTGGTAGCATGACTGATAAAGAGAAAGTGCAGAAAGTGGCCAAACAAACCCGGTGGATCTGGAAAAACCTCCTGCTGGGTGTGGCTTTTGTGTTGGTACTGGGTATTCTGGCCGCCTGGAGCCTGGGCATCATCACCCGCCACGGTCAGGTGGTAAAGACGCCCGATTTCTCCAACCTCACCGTTCCCCAGGCCAAGGAACTGGCTTCCCACTCCCACGTGAACGTGAAGGTGGTGGACTCCGTGTTCGTACGGCGCCTCGCCGGCGGCGTGGTGTACCGTCAGCAGCCCAAGGCCGGTTCTACCGTCAAGAAGGGCCGCAGCATTTTCCTTACCATCAATTCCGTGGTACCCCGCAAGGTGGTCATGCCCAATCTGTTCGGCTACTCCGTTACCGAGGCCCGTTCCGAACTCCGAAACCGCGGCCTCAACCTGGGACGCCTCAACTATGTCAAGGATATCGCCACCAACAATGTCCTGGGCCAGAGCTGTGAAGGCCTGGAGGTAAAAGCCGGAGACCTGGTGGTGAGCGGTTCCGTCATAGATCTGATGGTAGGCGTCGGCTCCCAGGACAACCAGACTACCATTCCCAAGATTACCGGGATGAAATACGTAAATGCCACGGACGCCCTCCACGAGCGTTTCCTCAACGTGGGCAAAGTCACGTTTGATGCCGATATCAAGACCTACGCAGATTCCATGAACGCCGTGGTGTACAAGCAGGATCCCGCCGGAGCCGACCGCAACCTGGGCGCCAACGTGAACTTCTTCCTCACCCTGGACCAGACCAAACTTCCCGCCAAATAATGCAGGAAGACCTTCTAAATAAGGTAGAGATTCCCGGTCAAGCCGGGAATGACGAAAAGGGCGCCGGAAATGACGTTTCGTCTTCCGACGAAATGTTCGAGCATTTTCGTCTGCTCGTAGATAAGGGACAGGAGCCCGTCAGAATAGACAAGTACATTGCCGAGCACCAGGAGGACACTTCCCGCAACCGGGTGCAGCAGGCCATCAAGCTGGGTTACGTGCTGGTGAACGACAAACCGGTCAAGGCCAACTACATCGTACGGCCTTCCGACGTGGTGAAATTCGTGATGCCCTACGAGCGCCGGGGTACCGAGATCCTTCCGGAAAACATTCCGCTGGACATTACCTACGAAGACAACGACGTGCTGGTGGTGAACAAGCCCGCCGGCATGGTGGTGCACCCCGGTCATGGCAATTACAACGGGACGCTGGTGAATGCCCTCGCCTACTATCTGCATCTCTCCCCCGACGTGGAGGACGAGCGCATGGGCGTCCTGGTGCACCGCATAGACAAAGACACCAGCGGCCTGCTGGTGGTGGCCAAAAATCCCGCCGCCCAGCTCAACCTGGCCGACCAGTTCTTCGTCCACTCCATCGACCGCATCTACACGGCTGTGGTCTGGGGCAATATTGCCGAGGATGAAGGCACCATCGAAGGCACCATCGGCCGGGATCCCAATGACCGCCTCCGCTTCCGCGTGTACGACGACCCCGACAAGGGGAAATGGGCCGTGACGCACTGGCGCGTGCTGGAACGCTTCGGCTTCATCACCGTGGTGGAATGCCGGCTGGAGACAGGCCGCACCCACCAGATCCGCGTGCACATGGCTTCCATCGGCCATCCCCTCTTTAATGATGAACGCTATGGCGGGTCCGAGATTCGCCAAGGCACTATCTACGCCAAATACAAACAGTTTATCCAGAACTGCTTCTCCCTCTGCCCCCGGCAGGCCCTTCACGCCCGCACGTTGGGCTTTACGCATCCCGCAACGGGAGAGCGGCTCCATTTCGAAGCCGCCCTGCCGGAAGATATGGTGGCCTTGATTGAAAAATGGCGCAACTACACCAACTCCCTCGTGGGCACAAATGATTAGCCTATAACAAGTTAAACAATATCCCCCTGGTTAAAATCACCAGGGGGATATTTGTTAAATAGCCTTCAATCAAACGATTGCGTCCACGGCACTAGAACCGACGGAAGCCGCCACCCATCGGCGGACCGCCGCGGAAGTTGCCGGGACCGCCACCCATACGACCGTTGCGGCCACCGAAGCTGCCGAAGCGCCAGGTGAAGGAAAGCATCACGTATCGGCCCAGGGTGTTGTTGCGGGTCTCCTGATAATAGTTGTCCGTGATGGCCACCTGCAAGTTCTTGGCCTGGTCCAGGATGTCGTAGGCATTGAGGGACAAAGTGGCCTGACGCTTGAACAGGGGTACGGAAACCTTGGCGTTCCACACCAGTTCGGGCTCCTGCTTGGTGGTATAACCATTGTACCAGTTGTAGTTGGCATCGGTACCAATCTCCACACCGGAGGTACCGATGGTCCACTTGATGGAACCGCCGACCTGGTTGTTCCAGGTAGGAGCCACAGCTTCCTGCACCGTGTACCAAGGCTTGCTCACGCGGGTACGGCCGCTCACGATGACCTCCAGGAAGTCGGAACGGTAGGTAGCCCTGAGACGCTCGGTGAGGTTGAGGCTGCGGGTGGTGTTGTCCATGAAGCTGTCCTCCTTGGGATCGTGATCACCGTCGAAATAGTCCTGGTGGAACTTGTTATAATCGAAGGAGTTATCCTTAAGGTATTCGGACATGTCAAAGGCTTGATTTCCAATGTAGCTGCCGGTCTTGGAATAAGACACGTTGGTCATGTTGGAAATGGAGAAATTGGACTTGGCGATAGGGGCGTTCACCATGATACGGGCGCTACCATTGTAGGTATTGTGTCCATTCACCGGGAAAGTGTACTGACGGCCGCCGGCATCGTAACAGGAGGCATTGGTAATGGGGTTCTGGACCATACCGCCCTGCAGGTTCACACGAAGGGTGAAGAAGGTCTGGCGGTTAGAGATTTCCCATTCATTGCGGAGACTGTGGCTGAAGTAAGGCGTGAGGTACGGGTTACCCAGGGACATGCTCTGGGGGTTGGTATTATCCAGAACCGGCATTAACTGCGAAGTGGAAGGCTGGGAACTACGGCCAAAATAGAACAGACGCACATTGGAGTTGTCGTTGAAGTCGTAGAAAAGCATGGCCCGGGGGGCGAAGTTCCAGCGCTTGTCCGTGTAAGTATTGCCGTTGGTGAAATTGTAAGTATTGGTATGGATGGCCGATGCACCCAGCTGGCCGCGCAGGCCTTCGTCCTGGTACATCACAGCCACGCCGATGTTCTGGTTGATGTTACGGTTGACGATATCGTTGGTGTAGGCTTCGTCCAGCTTCTCACCCGCTACGGAATAAGGCAGGGCACCCATGCCCAGGGTAAAGGAATCCATGGTCCAGTCATCCTTGACGCCGCTGTTGTACACCAATTTAGAAGTCTCAGACTGGGACCAGTTGAAGTTGTAGCTGCCTTCCAAGTAGAAGTTGGAGCCCAGGGGCTCGGTATAGACCAGGCGGCCGCCTACGGACTGGCTCTTCTGGGTCTGGTCAATGCGCTGGTTCACGATCTTGAGGGAATCGGCCACGCCTTTCTCATCAAACTCCATCTCGGTAAGGGACTGGTTGAAACCGTCTATATGGTTGTTGGACAGGCGCCAGGTAGCGTTGAGCGAGATGGTACGGCCCGGCAGACCCAGACGCTGGCGCAGCAGGAGGAAGCCGTTGGTGCTCCAGTTGCGGTTGTCACCGGTATTGTTAGTAAAACCGTCGTTGGTCTTGCTTTCGGTTCCGTCGGCCTCGCGGGTACTGGTATCGAACAAGCTCTGCTGGCGGTAGCTGCCGCGGCCGAAGTTGAACTGGGGCTGGAAGAGGATGGAAGTGTTCTCTGAGAACTTGTGCTCCAGGCGCACGCCAAAACGGTGTCCGTCGGTAAAGCGGTGGCTCAGGCCGTTGTTATCGGAAATAAGGGTGGAGCCATCGGGTCTGAAGGTCTCTTTGTAGGTATCCTGGGTCACATCGATGATGGAACCGTTGTACAGGTAGTTGGCACCCAGCTGCATCCGGTCATCGAAGAAGTCGAAGTTACCGTTGATACCGCCCATCCAGGAGGTGGTAATGCCATTGCGGTTGCCGCCGAAGCCGCCGCCGCCCATACCCATCATGCCGCCACCGCCCATCATGCCACCCATCATGTTGCCGGAGAGGTCGTTGAAACCGCGGTTATTGGTGTTGTTGGCATTGAGGATGATGCTCACCTGGCTGTCTTCCGCGAAGCGGCCACCCATGAAGGCGCCCTGCCAGCGGGTGTCGTTCATCACGCCCTTCTGGGAAGGAATGTCGTGACCGCCACCGGCCATTACGTTGCCGAAGACGCCGTTCATCATGCCCTTCTGGACGCTCAGGTCAATCACGGTCTCATCCTCACCGTCGTCGATGCCGGTGAAGGCGGCCTGCTCGCTCTTCTTCTTAACCACCTTCACCTTCTCGATGAGTTTGGCGGGGATGTTCTTGGAGGCCAGCTGAGGGTCGTCCAGGAAGAAGGTCTTGCCGTCGATGGTAATCTTGGTGATGGTTTCACCGTTGGCGGTGATGGAGCCGTCCTCGTTCACTTCCACACCGGGGAGCTTCTTAAGGAGGTCTTCCAGCATATTGTCGTCGCTGATCTTGAAGGACGAGGCGTTGTATTCCACCGTATCTTTCTTGATGACGACGGGGTTACCCACGGCGCTCACGGACGCAGCGTCCAGCACTTCCAGGTCCTGTTCCATCTTGATGATGCCCAGGTTGGCATCGGCCCTTAGCTCAAGCTCCTGTTCATAAGACTTGTAGCCCATGAGCTCGGCCTTGAGGGTGTAGGTGCCGACGCGCACCTTCTCCAGGGTGACTTTGCCGTCCGAGCCGGAGAGGGTGTACTTGGTCTGGGCCTGACCTTTGGTGGGAGTGACCGAAACCGTTGCGAAACCTACGGCTTCTCCGGTCATTGCATCCTGCAATTGAAGCGTAATCTTGTGATTCTGAGCGCTCAACGCGAGGGCCATAAAGAGGCCCGCGAGGGCCAGCAGCATTTTTCTAACCATATAATATCGATACAAATACAAAACCTTTGACACCCTCACGGCGGCAAGGTTTAATTAAAAATTTAAAAAATTCTGTCCGGGTTGTCTTTTACGAACTGCTCCCAGCCTCCCTTGCCCTTGGCGGCCTTCAGCGGAGAAGAAGTTTCGTAAAAATGACAAAGCGCGATGGCCAGGGCATCGGTGGCGTCCAGGTGACGGCTCTCGAGTTTCACACCCAGCGTCTTTTCCAGCATCAGCTGCACCTGTTCCTTGGAGGCGGCACCATTGCCCACAATGGCTTCCTTGGCTTTTCGGGGAGCATATTCCGTCACGGACTGCACCCCGTATTCCAGGGCGGCGATGATGGCGGCCCCTTGCGCGCGCCCTAATTTAAGGACTACCTGCGCGTTCTTTCCGTAGAAGGGGCTTTCGATGGCCAGTTCGGTGGGATGGTAATTCTTGCACACCTCGGAAATGCAGTCATAGATGGCCTGGAGCTTGGTGTAAGCGTCCTTTTCCTTGCGAAGGTCCAGCACACCCATATCCACATAGGAGGCTTTCTTCCCCTCCACGCGGATGATTCCAAAACCCAGCAGCTGCGTGCCGGGGTCTATTCCCAGTATGATGCGTTCGCTGTCCATCGGCCCACAAAGGTACAAAACTTTGATGCAATTGCCGTAAAAAATGTTTCATCGTATCATTTGTTGCATAGGTGGTAACATCCGTTGCAGGGCGCAAGCGCACCTTATTTCTATATTTGTGCACAAACCCCGAGATAACACGGGATTATTAACCAAAATTATATGTTTAAACTGAAATCACTCTTTATTTCGGCCCTTCTGCTCGCCGGCGCCAGCGCCTTCGCGCAGCAGATCACGGTCACAGGCGTTGTGACCTCTTCGGCCGACGGCTACGGCGTCATCGGCGCCGCAGTCCAGGAAAAAGGAACCGACAACGGGACCATCACAGACTTTGACGGCAACTTTACCCTTACCGTCAAGGAAGGTGCCATCCTGGTCTTTTCCTCCATCGGGTACTCCACCCTTGAACTTCCGGCCCAGGCCCAGATGTCCGTTGTCATGGACGAAGACGCCCAGCTGCTGAACGAGGTGGTGGTAACCGGCTACACGGTCCAGAGAAAGGCCGACCTCACCGGTGCCATCTCTACGGTAAACACAGCAGACCTGGCCAAACAGAATGAGAACAACCCTGTGAAAGCTCTGCAGGGACGCGTTCCCGGCATGAACATCAGTGCCGACGGTTCCCCTTCCGGCGCCGCAACGGTGCGCATCCGCGGTATCGGCACCCTCAACGACAATGATCCTCTGTATATCATTGACGGCGTGCCCACCAAGGCCGGTATGCACGAGCTCAACGGTAACGACATCGAGTCCATCCAGGTGCTCAAGGACGCTGCTTCCGCTTCCATCTACGGTAGCCGCGCCGCCAACGGCGTCATCATCATCACCACCAAGGCCGGCAAGGAAGGCAAGGTGAAAGTAGACTTCGACGCCTCCGTGGCCGCCCAGTCCTACGTGAACCGCATGCAGGTCCTCAATGCCGAGGAATTTGGCAAGGTGATGTGGCAGGGCTATGTGAACGACGGCCTCAATCCCAATATGAATGCCCTGGGCTACCAGTACAACTGGGGCTACGACGCCAGCGGCAACCCCGTCCTGAACAAGGTGGGAATGTCCAAATACCTGGACGCTGCCGGCATCACTCCCGCCAGCGATACGGACTGGTTCCGCGAGACCACCCGCACCGGTATCATCCAGCAGTACAACCTCTCGCTGAGCAACGGTACCGAGCGCGGCAACTCCTTCTTCTCCCTGGGTTACTACAAGAACGACGGTATCATCAAATACTCCGACTTCTCCCGCCTGAGCGCCCGTATCAACACGGACTTCAAGCTCCTGAAGATCGGAGACCGCAACATCATCACCGTGGGTGAGCACTTCACCGTGAACCGCACCTCCGAAGTGCAGGCTCCCGGCGGATTCCTGGAGAATGTGCTCCAGTTCAACCCCTCCATCCCTGTTTACACCACTACCGGTGAGTTCGCCGGTCCCGTGGGCGGCTATGCCGACCGCGAGAACCCCCTGGCCCGCCTCACCCGCAACGCCGACAACCGCTACTCCTACTGGAGAATCTTCGGCGACGCCTTCTTGAACATCAACCCCTTCAAGGGTTTCAACATCAAGACCACCTTCGGTATAGACTATGCCCAGAAGGAACAGCGCATCTTCACCTATCCCGTTACGGAAGGTACGGTTGCCAATCCCACCAACGCGGTGGAAGGCAAGCAGGAGCACTGGCTCAAGTGGATGTGGAATGCCATCGCCACTTACAACTTCGAGGTGGGCAAACACCGCGGAGACGTGCTGGTAGGTACGGAAATCAACCGCGAAAAGGACACCTGGTTCAGCGGCAAGGCCTATGACTTCGCCGTCCTGAATCCCGATTACATGTGGCCCAGCGCCGCAGTAGGAGAGGCCGAAGCCTATGGCGGCGGCGGAGGATTCACCCTGGTCTCCTTCTTCGGAAAGGCCAACTACAACTTCGCAGACCGCTACCTGGCCAGCGTCACCGTCCGTTACGACGGATCCAGCCGCTTTGGCCGCAACAACCGCTTCGGTCTGTTCCCTTCCGTCTCCCTGGGTTGGAGAATTGACAAGGAACCCTTCATGGAGAACGCCACCTGGCTGGACAACCTGAAGATCCGCGCCAGCTGGGGCCAGACCGGTAACCAGGAAATTGCCAACGTGGCCCGCTACACCCTCTATGAAAGTAATTACGGCGAGGCCGGCTTCGGCGGACAGAGCTACGGTACCAGCTACGACATTGCCGGCACCAACGGCGGACAGACGCTTCCCAGCGGCTTCAAACGCAACCAGCTGGGCAACGACAACCTGAAGTGGGAAACCACCACCCAGACCAACGTGGGTTTGGACTTCGCCCTGTTCAAGAGCGCCCTCTACGGCTCCTTCGAGGCCTACTACAAGAAAACCACCGACATTCTGGTCTATATGCCCGGTATCGGCGTAATGGGTGAAGGATCCTCCCAGTGGATCAACGCCGGCGCCATGGACAACAAGGGTCTGGAATTCAACGTGGGTTATCGCGGAGAAGTGGGAGACTTCCAGTACGACCTGGCTGCCAACATCGGCACCTATATGAATACGGTCACCAAACTGCCCGACACCATCGCCGCCAACGGTACCTTCGGTGGTAACGGCGTGGAGAGCGTGGTGGGTCACCCGATGGGTGCCCAGGTGGGTTATGTCTACGACGGCATCTTCAAGAGCCAGGACGAGATTGACAACCACGCCGTGCAGAACGGCGCCGGCCTGGGCCGCATCCGCTGGAAAGACCTCAACAGCGATGGCATCATCAACGAGAAAGACCAGAAATGGATCTACTCTCCCGTTCCGGATTTCACCTGGGGTCTGAACATCTATCTGCAGTACAAGAATGTAGACCTTACCATGTTCTGGCAGGGTGTCCAGGGTGTGGATGTGATCAGCGACTTCAAGAAGCAGACCGACCTGTGGAGCGGCCTGAACATCTCCAACCTGAACAAGGGCCGCCGTATGCTGGATGCCTGGAGCCCCGTCAACATGGCCTCCAACATCCCGGCCGTGAGCACGATGGACAACAACAACGAAAAGCGCGTCTCCTCCTACTTCGTGGAAGACGGCTCCTTCGCCAAGCTCCGCACCATCCAGCTGGGCTACAACTTCTCCAAGCGCGTCTGTGAAGCCCTTCACATGGCCCGCCTGAGAGCTTATGTATCGGCCCAGAACCTTCTCACCATCAAGAGCAGCAAATTCACGGGCGTAGATCCGGAGAACCCGAACTTCGGCTATCCTATCCCTACGAACGTGACGCTGGGTATCAATGTTTCCTTCTAATGCTATACCGATTATGAGAAAGCTTATTTCCATCCTATATATGGGCCTGGCTTGCTGCGTTCTGTTTTCCTGCAACAAGCTCCTGTCCGAACAGGTTCCCCAGGCTACCCTGAGTGATGAGCAGGCGAAAGACCCCGCCAATGCCGAAGGCATGGTGGTGGCCGCCTATGCCATCTTTACATCGGCCGAGGACATCAACTCCTCCTTCTCCATGTGGAACTTTGACGTCCGTTCCGACGACGCCTACAAGGGCGGCAACGGTACCAGCGACGGTGACGTGTTCCACCAGCTGGAAATCCAGCAGGGTGTCCTGACGACCAACTGGAACCTCAACGACATCTGGGTGCGTCTGTACAACGCCCTTTCCCGCGTAAATAGCGCCATCGCCCTCCTGAACGAGTGCGACGACAGCTTTGCCATGAAGGACCAGCGTATGGCCGAAATGCGCTTCCTGCGCGGTTACGGCCACTTCCTTCTGAAGCGTCTGTTCAAGAACATTCCCTTCGTCATCGACCCTTCCCTCACCTACGAGCAGTACAACGAACTGTCCAACACCACCTATTCCAACGACGAGGGCTGGCAGGTGATCATCGACGATGTGAAAGCCGCCTTTGACGTGCTGCCGGAAGTGCAGGCCGAAAAGGGCCGCCCCACCAAGGCTGCTGCCGCCGCCTTCCTCACCAAGCTGTACCTGTACAAGGCCTATCACCAGGACAATGCCCAGTCCAACGCGGTCACCAGCATCAGCACGGAAGACCTGAAGAAGGTGATTGAATACTCCGATCCCAAGTACTACACCAATTATGGCCTGGAAGCCGACATCCACAACAACTTCCGCCCGGAAGAGATGTATGAGAACGGCAAGGAGAGCCTCTGGGCCATCCAGTACTCCCGCAACGACGGTTCCACCTACGGCAACCTGAACTGGAGCTACGGCCTGATCGGCCCCAGCATTGACAATGTCACCGACGGCGCCTGCGACTTCTACAAGCCCAGCCAGAACCTGGTGAACGCCTTCCGCACCGGAGCCGACGGCCTTCCTTTCCTGGACGGCTTCAACGAGAGGAACTACAGTTTCGAAGACAATGCAGACCCCCGTCTGTTCCTCACCGTGGGTATGCCCGGCCTCCCCTACCTGTTCAACAAGAACTTCATCCAGGACGAGACCAAGCAGTGGAGCCGCGGCAACGGCCTGTACGGTTATTACATCAGCCTCAAGCACAACGTAGACCCCGCTCTGGTGGGTGAATACCTGATCAAGGGCTCCTACTGGGCCTCTTCGATGAACCGCATCGTCTTCCGTTATGCCGATGTGATCCTGGAGCGCGCCGAAGCCTTTGCCCAGCTGGGCGAGACCGGCGAAGCCCTCGGCCTGGTGAACGAGATCCGCCGCCGCGCCGCCGGTTCCACCCAGATGTTCTCCGACTACCCTTCCCGCTACGGTGTCAAGATCTACGCTACCGAATACAAGGGAAGCTTTGGCAAGGAAGACGTCATCAAGATGGTCAAGATGGAGCGCCGCCTGGAAATGGGTATGGAGAGCGAGCGTTTCTTCGACCTGGTCCGCTGGGGCGAAGCCGCCACGGTCCTGAACAAATACTTCGCCGAGGAAGCCTCCAAGTGCACCATCTACAGGGATGCCAAGTTCACGGCCGAGAAGGACGAGTATCTTCCCATCCCCGCCTCTCAAATCGCCGCCTCCAACGGCCACTACACTCAGAATATCGGTTCCTGGTGATAATCTAGAAATACAATGAAACACAAATTCCTCTATATGGCAGCCGCCCTGCTTTGTCTGGCAGGCTGCGCAAAGAAAAACGTGAGCGACCTCCAGCTGAGCGGTGACTGCCTGGTGCAGTCCATCTCCCTGGACCAATTCAAGGGTACCATAGACCTGGCCGCCCGTCAGATTGTGGTCCGTCTTCCGGAAGTGTACGCCACCTCCGAGATGGAGATTACGGAACTCACCCTCTCCAGCGGTGCTTCCTGCAATGTAACCAAGGGGCAGAAACTCAATATGGATGCCGCCAAGGGTATCCACGTGACCAACGGTGACGCCTCCCTCGACTGGACGCTGAGCGTCCTGCACGACGAAGCCCGCATCACGCACTTCGTGCTGAACGAGATCTACACCGGTACCATCGACCAGGAAGCCAAGACCATCACGGCCTTCGTGCCCAAGTCGGAAGGCATCAACGCCCTGGTACCTACCATCACCATCAGCGTCAACGCCACCATCTCTCCCGCTTCCGGCGTGCCGCAAGACTTTACCGAGCCCGTGCAGTACACGGTGACCAACAACTCTGCCAAGAGCGTGTATACGGTGACGGTTACCGCCATTGACAAGCCCAAGGCCCTGTTCATCGGCGTTCCTGCCAATATGAACGACCTGGATCCCGAGGCCGGCACCGCCTGCCAGTGGATGCTTTCCAATGTGCCCGGATCCCTGTACACCAGCTTTGCCGACTTCCAGGCCGGAACCGTGGAACTGGATGAGTGCGAAATCATCTGGTGGCACTTCCATATGGACGGAGGTGTGGACGGTCACGACAACTTCATCGCCAAGGCTCCCGAGGCTATGGCAGCCCTCAACCAGCTCCGCGCCTACTACGAGAACGGCGGCGCCTTCTTCCTCACCCGCTATGCCACCAACCTGCCTTCCTTCATCGGCGCTACCGGTGACGACGAGTGGACCACTCCCAACAACTGCTGGGGCCAGAACGAAGACAGCGCAGAACGCTGCTGGGGTCCTTGGGACTTCAACATCTTCGGCGGCCAGAACGAGCACCCGCTGTTCAGCGGTCTGATTGCCGGCGACGACCCCAACAAGGTCTACTGCACGGACAACGGTTACCATATCACCAACTCCACAGCCCAGTACCATATTGGTACCGACTGGGGCGGATACGACGACCACGCGGCCTGGGAGGCCCGTACCGGTGCCACCATCCTGGGTGTGGGCGGTGACGGCGCCGTGGTTGCCTGGGAGTATCCCGCCAAGGACGGCAAGGGTGGAATCATCTGCATCGGCTCCGGCTGCTATGACTGGTATTCCTACACCTTCGAGCCCGAATACGAGGAGCACTTCCACGCGAACATCGCCACCATGACGAAGAACGCTATTAACCATCTGACCAAGTAGAAGTTATGAAAACATTTTTCCAATATATTGCCCTTACCGGCGTAGCCCTGGCGGCCACCCTTTCCTGCAACAAGGAACACTACGGTGATGCCCCGAAGCCCTGGGACGAGACGGCTGAATTCTTCGAATCGGCCGATGAGAAAGGCTTCAGCACGTACTACACCCCCGCTATCGGCCGTGTAGGTGACCCCATGCCTTTCTATGACAGCAAGGCCGGCGAGTTCAAGGTGCTGTACCTGCAGGAATTCGACAACAACGCCACCTACAACTTCCACCCCATTTGGGGTGTGGGCACCAAGGACGGTGCTTCCTACACTTCGCTGGGTGAGGTTCTCCCTGTGGGCGCCTCCATCTGGGAGCAGGATGCCGCCATCGGCACCGGCTGCTGCGTCTACAACGAGGCCGACGGCCTGTACTACATCTACTACACCGGCCACAACGGCAACGCCACCAACCGCGAAGTGATCCTCCGCGCCACTTCCCCGGACTTTGTCAACTGGACCAAGGATCTGCTCTGGGCCCTGAAGGGAACCGATTTCGGCTATTCCGCCGACGACTTCCGCGACCCTCAGATTTTCAAGGCCGATGACGGCAAGTGGCACATGGTCCTCTCCAGCAACCTCAAGTTCGGGGATTTCGTCTCCGACGACCTCAAGACCTGGTCCCACGTGGGTTCCTTCAACATGGTCTGGGACCGTATGTGCGAATGCCCGGACGTGTTCAAGATGGGCAACTGGTGGTATTTCATCTACTCGGAAGGCTACCGCGCTCCCTGGAGCCGCAAGGTCAAGTATATGATGGCCGATTCCTGGGAAGGACTGAAGGAGTGCTTCTCCAACCCGGGTGCCCACTGGCCGCAGGATATGCACGAAGGCGTGCTGGAAACCCGCGCTTTCTATGCCGGAAAGACCGCTTCCAACGGAACCGACCGCTACATCTGGGGGTGGTGCCCTACCCGTACCGGCGCCACTATCTTTGACCGCAACGTGAACGTAGGTGCTTCCAGCGAGCCCAACTGGTCCGGAGCCCTTGTGTGCCACAAGATCCTCCAGAAGGCCGACGGCACCCTCAC
This sequence comes from Bacteroidales bacterium, assembly GCA_017423025.1. Lineage (GTDB taxonomy): Bacteria > Bacteroidota > Bacteroidia > Bacteroidales > UBA932 > Cryptobacteroides. The sequence continues at coordinate 8,612 of JAFPGC010000030.1, read as the reverse complement.
CCTGGGTGAAGTGCCCGCCATCCCTGCCAAGTACACCCAGAGCAAGACCGTGAAGGTGATGGCCTCCAACGGCTACACGCCCGCCAACAACACCGACGGCAAGCTCTCCGGGGAAGGGGCCTATGTGCTCTACAACCGCCTGGGTGCCCACAACCATATCTCCTTCAAGGTAACCGCTTCCGACAAATGGGACCGTTTCGGCATCTCCCTGGTTAGAGGAAAGGATTCCAAGAAGTACTACACGATGGTCGTGAACCCCGAATGGGATGAAGCATTCGCCCGCAAGGTTAACTTCGAGGAAGAAGGGGAAGAAGGCAAGGGCTTCATTGAAGGCATCGACGGCTACGTTTTCGCCCGTCCCGAGGACAATGTGTACAACATCGATATCTTCACGGACAACTCCGTAGTAGTGATGTACATCAATGATGTCTGCTCCTATACCCAGCGTATCTACGGCATCCAGAAGAACTGCTGGAGCATCAACAGCTACGGCGGTACCATCACCATCTCGGATCTGTCTGTCTCCCAGTACTAAAAGTCTCGTTTTTTTAGCTATATTTGAAGCATGAAACGACTTCTCACTCTTATGGCTCTGATGCTCCCGGTCCTTGCCGGGGCTCAGAGCCTTACTGTTACCCACCTGAGTGAAACGCACACGATGATCCAGGTAAGCGGGAAAGACCGCTACGTAATGCTTCCCGTACAGGAAACGGCACAGGAAGCCACCGTAAAGGTGCTTTCCAACGGAAATGTGGTCCTGAAGGCCAACGTATCCCTGGCCATAGACAAGACGGATTACCTGGTCCCGCTGGACCTGGGAAAATGGGCCGGCAGCAGCATCCTGCTGGATATCAAGATGACCCAGGGACGCGGCGTCCGCCGGGACCCTTCCGACGATGTCTGCTGGAGTGAAATGGTTACTGCGCCCGTCCTGGATCCCGCCAACAAGGAAAAACTCTACCGTCCCACCTATCATTTCTCCCCCCAGTGGGGCTGGATGAACGATCCCAACGGAATGGTATACAAGGACGGGGAATGGCATCTGTTCTATCAGTATAACCCCTACGGCAGTTTCTGGGGCAATATGCACTGGGGACACGCCGTCTCCAGGGACCTCGTGAACTGGGAACACCTGGACGTCGCCCTGGCTCCGGACGATCTGGGCGCCATCTTCAGCGGCAGCGCCGTGGTGGATGAGAACAATACCGCCGGTTTCGGCCGGGGCGCCCTCATTGCGATGTATACTTCCGACGGTGACAACCAGACCCAGAGCATAGCCTACAGCCTGGATAACGGCCGCACCTTCACCAAATATGCCGGCAATCCGGTGATTGTGGCCGAAGACACGCCCGATTTCCGGGATCCCAAGGTATTCTGGGACAACCAGACCCGCCAGTGGAAGGTGGTGCTGGCCGCCGGCCAGGAAGTGCAGTTCTACAGCTCCGACAACCTCAGGGACTGGACGTATGACAGCAGCTTCGGCCTGTCCTACGGCAACCACAACGGTGTGTGGGAGTGCCCGGACCTGATCCGCCTGCCCTTCGAAGGAAAAGACAAATGGGTTCTCCTTCTGAACATCAACCCCGGCGGCCCCTTCGGCGGCAGCGCCACCCAGTATTTCGTGGGCAGCTACGACGGGAAGACGTTCAAATGCGATGACCTTCCCACCGTCACCCGCTGGATGGACTACGGCAAGGACCACTATGCCGCCGTCACCTGGAGCAACGCTCCCGAGGGCCGCACCGTGGCCATCGCCTGGATGAGCAACTGGCAGTATGCCAATTCCGTTCCCACCACCCAGTTCCGCAGCTCCAACTCCGTCCCCCGGGATCTCTCCCTCATCCGCAAGGGAAAGGAAGTAATCCTCAGGAGCACCCCGTCCCGGGAAGTGGAAGCCCTCCGCGGCAACCCGGTCCAGTACACACTGTCTACGGCCCCCGTGGAGCTGTTTGAGTCTCCGGCCAAGGCCTACGAACTGGTCCTGCGTTTTACCCTGCAGAAAAAGGAAGGCGCCACCTTCGTGCTTTCCAACGAATCCGGAGAGCAGGTGGTCTTCTCCTATGAGCCGGAGTCCCAGACCTTCTCGATGGACCGTCGCGGAAGCGGAATGGTGAAGTTCTCCAAGAAGTTCGCCGCCGTCACCACCGCCCCCACCCGCGTGGGAGGCAGGATGGAACTGCGCCTGCTGGTGGACAGCGCCAGCATAGAGGCCTTTGGTGAAGACTTCGCGATGACCAACCTCGTCTTCCCTTCGGCCCCCTACAACACGCTCAGGCTTTACGGCAACGCCAAGGCCGATGTAACACTTTATCCTATAGCCAAGTAATGAACAAAAAGATACAACTCATACCGGTGATGCTCTGCTTCTTTGCGATGGGGTTCGTAGACCTCGTGGGCATCGCCTCCAACTATGTCCAGGCAGACCTGAATCTGTCCGATTCGGCCGCCAACATCTTCCCCTCGCTGGTGTTCTTCTGGTTCCTGATCTTCTCCGTACCCACGGGCATCCTGATGAACCGCATCGGCCGGAAGAATACCGTGCTGCTTTCCCTGGTAGTGACGGTGGTCTCCCTCATCCTTCCCATCTTCGGGGAAAGCTACGGCCTTATGCTGGCCGCCTTCTCCCTGCTGGGAATCGGTAACGCCCTGATGCAGACCTCCCTGAACCCCCTTATCACCAATATCATCAAGGGAGACAAGCTGGCCAGCACCATGACCTTCGGCCAGTTCGTGAAGGCCATCGCCTCCTTTATGGCCCCTTACATCGCCATGTGGGGCGCTACCGCCGCCCTGCCGTCCTTCGGCCTGGGCTGGAGGGTGCTCTTCCCGGTGTACGGTGCCATCGGCATTCTGGCGGCCCTGCTGCTGTCCCTCTCCCCCATCGAGCGGGAGCAGGTGGCCGACAAGGCTTCCGGCTTTGTGGAGTGCTTCAAGCTGCTGGGAAAACCCATCGTGCTGCTCAGCTTCCTGGGCATTATGTGCCACGTGGGTATTGACGTAGGTACCAACACCACCGCCCCGAAACTCCTGATGGAAAGGGTGGGCATGACCCTCACGGAGGCCGGTTTCGCCACCAGCCTGTACTTTATCTTCCGTACCATCGGCTGCCTGTCCGGATCCTTCATCCTGTCCAAGTTCTCCCACCGGAAGTTCTTCCTGGTGAGCGTGGTCCTGATGGCCCTTTCGATGTGCGGGATGTTCTTCGGCCACAGCAAGGAAATCCTTTACGTAGCCATCGCCCTGGTGGGATTCGGCAACTCCAATATCTTCTCCATCGTGTTCTCGCAGGCCCTGCTGGCCGTTCCCGAGAAGCAGAACGAGGTGAGCGGCCTGATGATCATGGGCCTTTTCGGCGGTACCGTATTCCCGCTCCTGATGGGCTTTGCCTCCGATGCAGTGGGCCAGGCCGGCGCCGTGGCTGTGATGACGGTGGGTGTAGCCTACCTTTTCTACTATTTCACTAAAGTGCGCAAGTAATCATGGGTAAATTTGTCATAGGCATTGGGGAAGCGCTTTGGGATATGCTTCCCGAAGGAAAGAAACTGGGCGGGGCTCCGGCCAACTTCGCCTACCACGCCTGCCAGTTTGGCCTGGAAGGAATGGCGGTGAGTGCCATTGGCCAGGATTCCCTGGGTGAAGAAATTGTGGAAGCGCTGGAAGCGCACCACCTCCCGTATCATCTGGACCGCGTGGAGTATCCCACCGGTACCGTCCAGGTAACGCTGGACCAGCAGGGCGTGCCCCAGTACGAGATTAAGACCGACGTGGCATGGGACAATATCCCCTATACCAAGGAACTGGCGGCCCTGGCCGCAGACTGCAAGGCGGTCTGTTTTGGCTCCCTGGCCCAGCGCAACGCCGTTTCGCGGGAGAGCATCGGCCTGTTCCTCCAGGCTGTCCCGAAGGACTGCCTGAAAGTGTTTGATATCAACCTGAGGCAGGACTTCTACAACCGGGAAGTGCTGGAAGAATCTTTCCGCCGCTGCGACATCCTGAAAATCAATGACGAGGAGCTGGTGGTCATCTCCCGTATGTTCGAACTTCCGGGCCTTTCCCTGGAAGAGAAATGCCGCAGCCTCATCAAAACCTATAACCTGCAGATGCTGATCCTCACTTGCGGAGTGAACGGCAGCTACGTCTTCTACGAGGGCGGCATGTCCTTCCTGGATACGCCCAAGGTGACGGTGGCCGATACGGTGGGTGCAGGAGACTCCTTCACCGGAGCCTTCGTGGGGTCCCTGCTGAACGGCAAAACCGTTCCCGAGGCGCACAAGACGGCCGTCAAGGTGTCGGCCTACGTGTGCACCCAGAGCGGAGCCATGCCGGAGGTCCCGGATACACTTAAGTGATTCTATGGTAAAAAAACTCTTCCTTATCATATCAGCCGTGCTTCTTCTCTCCGCTTGCAGCGGGGGGAAGAAGTCGCTGGTTATTGGCGTTTCCCAGTGCAGCAACGACATCTGGCGCACCAAACTGAACGACGAACTGGAAATGGCCGCCCGCATCAGCGGGGTTCAGATTCGCTTTGTATCGGCCGATGACAACAGTTACCGGCAGATGGAGCAGATCCGAGAGTTCGTGCTGGAAGGAGTAGACCTCCTGGTGGTTTCCCCCAACCAGACCAGCACCATCACCAGTGCCGTAGAAGAGGCCTTTGATGCCGGCATTCCCGTCATCCTCTTCGACCGAAAGATTGACTCGGACAAGTATACGGCCTTCATCGGGGCCGATAACGTGGAAATCGGGCGGATGATGGGGCAGCTGATGGCCGATCTCCTGGAAGGGGAAGGCCGGGTGGTAGAGATCCAGGGCCTGGCGGGTTCTTCCCCGGCCGATGATCGCCACAAAGGCTTTGTGGAAGCGCTTTCAGAGCATCCTGGGATAAAGCTGCTGGCCGCCCCCTACGGCAACTGGCTGGAGGAAGACGGCTGTCAGGCTATGCTGGAACTGAAGGAGAAGGGCATCCGGCCGGATGCCGTCTTCGGCCAGAACGACCGGATGGCCCTGGGTGCCCGCCGGGCTCTGGGAGAGCCCGCGGACATTCCGTTTTTCGGCGTGGACGCCCTGCCCGATGCCGGGCTGCAGGATGTCATCGACGGGGTTCTTACGGCTTCCTACCTGTATCCCACCCGGGGAGACCTGGTGATGGAGCTGGCCCTGAACATCCTGCAGGGGAAGCCCTACGAGCGGGAAAACCGGCTGGAAAGTGCGCTGGTAGACAGCCACAACGCCCTGATGCTCAAGATGCAGGAAGAAGAAATTGCCACCCAGCGGGCGATGATCCAGAAGGTGAACGGACAGCTGGACCAGTACCTTCTCCAATACAACAACCAGCGTATCATTATGTGGATGGTGATTGCCTTTGCGGTCCTGCTGATTATGGTGGCCTCCCAGGCCTACTGGAGTTACCGGATCACCCGGCAGCTCAAGCAGCAGCTGGAAGAAAGCACCCAGGCCAAGCTGGAGTTCTTCACCTCCGTAAGCCACGACCTCCGCACGCCCCTCACCCTGGTGGCGGGTCCGCTGGACCACGTGCTGGAAGGGAAAGTGGACGAAAGCCAGCGACAGCCCCTCCTGATGGCCAGAAGAAACGTGGATATTCTGCGGCAGCTGGTTAATAACATCCTTGATTTCAGAAAGATAGAAAGCGGAAACAGGAAACTGGAAGTGTCCCGTTTCAATCTTTCCGCCGCCGTGAAGGAATGGATGACCGGCTTCGAGGGAACCGGCCGCCAACTCCGTTTTGTAGGAGAGGACAGCCTGCCGGTAGAGGCCGATATGCGCCTTCTGGAGCGCATCCTATTCAACTTGCTGGGCAATTCCATCAAGCATACACGGGAGGACGGAATCATCACCGTTTCCGTGAACCGGGAAGGGCAGGAAGCCGTCCTGAAGGTGGAAGACAACGGAGAAGGCATCCCGGAAGACAAGCTTCCCTATATCTTCGAGCGCTTTTACCAGGCTTCGGAGTCCACGACGGGAACCGGAATAGGCCTGGCGCTGGTCAAGGCCGTGGCGGAGCTGCACGGGGGCAGCGTGGCCGTCTCCAGCACCCTTGGGAAAGGCTCCCTGTTCACCCTCCGCATCCCGCTGGAGCAGAAGGGCGCCCAGGTGGTAGAAGGGAAGGAGGCATCGGCCTATACCGAACATTTCGAAGAAGCCTATACCCCGGACAACACCCGCCGGAAGGAAGCCGTCGGCCGGGTCACCCAGACGGAAGACCGCCCCACCATCCTGGTGGTGGACGACAATGCAGACCTCCGCTCCTTTATCGGCACCCTGCTGGAAGGAGAATACCGGATTCTGACGGCCTGTAACGGAGAGGAGGGCCTGGAAAAAGCATCCAGGGAACTGCCGGACCTGGTGGTGAGCGATGTTATGATGCCCGTGATGAGCGGGCTGGAACTGTGCTCGGCCCTCAAGGGGCAGCTGGCCACCAGCCACATTCCCGTCATCCTCCTGACGGCCAAATCCCTGGAGGACCAGCGGGCCCAGGGCTACGATTCCGGGGCCGATGCCTACATCTCCAAGCCCTTCAGCGAGCGCGTGCTCCTATCCCGTATCGGCAATCTCCTGAAAAGCCGCATCCTTTTGAAGGAACATTATCTGGAGACCGGGGAAAGCGCCGCCAGACCCCAGGAAAACGACTTCCTGGCCCGGTTCCGGGCGGTAGTTCGGGAAAACCTGGCCGATGAAAACCTGAGCGTGGAGCAGATCGGGGCGGCCCTGGGCCTTTCCCGCGTGCAGTTGTACCGCAAAGTGAAAGCCCTCACCGGCTATTCCCCGGTGGAGCTCATCCGCATCACCCGGCTCAAAACGGCCGAGCAGCTCCTCAAGACCACGGACAAGACCGTGGCGGAAATCGCCTATGCCGTGGGCTTCGGAACCCCGTCCTATTTTTCCAAATGTTTCAAGGAACTCTTTGGGTGCCAACCCGGTGAAAGACGGTAGTTTTTGAGGGAAAAATTTGGTTTTTAAAGAAAAAACCGTATCTTTGCAGTCCCAAATTTTGAGATGGCCGCTGAGCCCTACAAGATCTGCCGCGAGGGCAGACGCTTACGGTCCAAAACTTTTAACAAGTTTTTATTAAAATGTACGCAATTGTTGACATTGCAAGCCAGCAATTTAAAGTAGAAGCTGGAATGGACATCTTCGTGAACCGCCTCCAGGCCAAGAACGGAGAATCCGTAGAGTTCGACAAAGTGCTCCTCGTAGACAATGAGGGCAAGGTAAAGGTCGGTACTCCTTATGTGAAGGGCGCTAAGGTTTCCGCCACCGTCGTAGACGATGACGCCAAAGCCAAGAAGGTGCTCGTATTCAAGAAAATCCGTCGCAAGGGATTCCAGACTCTGAACGGTCACCGTCAGAAGCTCACCAAGATCCACATCGACGCTATCGCTTAACTTTTAAAGACAGAATTAGATTATGGCACACAAGAAAGGTCAATCCAGTTCCAAGAACGGCCGTGAGTCGCATTCCAAACGTCTGGGCATCAAGAAGTTCGGCGAGGAGGTCGTAAAGGCCGGTAACATCATCGTGCGTCAGCGCGGTACCGTTCACAACCCGGGTCTGAACGTGGGTATGGGTAAAGATCACACCCTCTACGCTCTCATCGACGGAACCGTGAAATTCACCCGCAAGCGCGAAGACAAGTCTTTTGTTTCCGTACTTCCCTTCGAGAACTAAGACATGCTTACTTTAAAACTTTTACGCGAGTCTCCGGATTTTGTAATCCGGAGACTTGCCGTTAAAAACTTTGACGCCCAGGACATCGTCAACAAGATCATCGTCCTGGACGACCACCGCAAGGCCCTCCAGACCCGCAGCGACGCTATGCTCGCAGAGCAGAAGAAAGCGGCGGCCGCCATCGGCCAGCTGATGAAGGAAGGCAAGAAAGAGGAGGCCGAAGAGGCCAAACGCGAAGTAGCCAAGCTCAAGGCCCGTTCCAGCGAACTGCTGGAGATGGCCGATGACAACAACGCCAAGCTCAACGAGCTGCTGGCCCTGCTTCCCAACATCCCCTGCGCCCAGGTGCCGGAAGGAAAGGGTGCCGAGGACAACGTGGTGGTGAAGATGGGCGGCCCGGAGGTAGCCCTTCCGGAACACGCCCTTCCCCACTGGGACCTGGCCAAGAAGTACGACATCATCGATTTCGACCTGGGTGTCAAGATCACCGGTGCCGGCTTCCCCGTGTACAAGGGCAAGGGTGCCAAACTGCAGCGCGCCCTCATCAACTTCTTCCTGGACCGCAACACCGCAGCCGGTTACAAGGAAGTGGAGCCGCCCGTGGTGGTGAACGCCGCTTCCGGTTTCGGTACCGGTCAGCTGCCGGACAAGGAAGGCCAGATGTACTACTGCAACGAGGACCAGTTCTATCTGGTTCCCACGGCAGAAGTGCCGGTCACCAACATCTTCCGGGACGTCATCCTCTCCGCCGACCAGATCCCGCAGAAGCTGACGGCCTACACGCCCTGCTTCCGCCGCGAGGCCGGTTCCTATGGCAAGGATGTGCGCGGGCTCAACCGTCTGCATCAGTTCGACAAGGTTGAGATCGTTCGCGTGGAGAAGCCCGAAGACAGCTACAAGGCTCTCGACGAGATGATCGCACATGT
>JAFPGC010000029.1 GCA_017423025.1 Bacteroidales bacterium | reverse complement strand
TAGAACTGCATCTTGTCGCGGTTGCGGGCCTTCAGGAAGCCTTCCGTGAGGGTGGTTTCCATCCAGGGACGGCCGTCCAGCCAATACCAGTCGAAGATGAATACGTTCACGCCATGGCTGGTGGCCTGGTCTATCTCCATCTCCATTACAGACGGATCGGCCTCGTTGATGTAGCCCCAGAGAGGGGTCCGGTTCCAGGGATGGCCCGGGAAACGCTTCTGCATGGTGAGCACCGTCTCCCATTCGCCCATACCCATGGGCCAGAAGGGCCTGAGGCGCGGATCACCCGCCGCATAGGCGGGATACAGATAAGCGGCTACATCGTACTTCTGCTGGGCCTGCAAGTTGAACAGCGAGAGCGCAAGGCCCAGGATCAAAACAAGCTTTTTCATATCGTAGTGTATTTATAATCTTTCAAAAATTCCATCGGCAAAATCCAGCATCCACAGCCAGTCCAGGGCGGAAATGCCATGTCCCTGATCCCGCCGCACATACCCAATGCGGGGGCCGATGGCAGAGGTATCGTAATCGTCCGGCCATGCCACTTCCGGCAGTCCCTTTTCTCCCAGGAACTTCCAGACCGGGGAAGCGGCCTGCAGGGCCAGGAACTCTCCCTTGGTGTCGAACCAGGGCTTGTCGAAGCCTTCCAGAAGCAGGGCGCGGGGAGCCACGCAGGCCAGCAGCAGGTGCTGGTCAAAGGGCATGGAGGCCGTGTCATAGGCATACTTGTCGTAGGCACGGCAGAACCAGTGCCGGAAGGAGGAAACCTCCGTGGCAATCTTTTCGCCATAGTCGCGTTTGGCCAGCGGAGCGCCGCCGCCGCCCGTCTGGACGGGCACCACCACGGGAATCCTTTCGTCAAAGGCCCCGGCCAGCAGGGCGGCTTTTCCCAGGCGGGAATAGCCGGTGAGGACCACCCGGCTCTGGTCCAGCGCAGGGTCCTGCACAATCATGTCCATGCCCCGCATCAGAGCCCAAGCCCAGGCAGCCAGGGCGGTAGTATTGTCCGTCTTTTCCGGATTCCGGGGTCCCCAGAGGTCAAACACCCCGGTATAGGCGAAGGTATCCTGCAGGATGGCTCCGTCTTTTTCCACCAGCGGGTCGGGGTCCGGGGAAATGTCACAGTAGCAGGCGGTTACCAGGGCATATCCCCTGGCCAGCAAGGTACTGACGGGGAACACCGTATCGTAGCCGTCCCGGTTGAACTTTCCACGGGTGCGTGTAGTGGCCTTGTGCGGCGTCTCCCGCATCCAGGACTCCGTAACAAGGATTTCCTTATCTTCCAATAACTCATGGTTGCCCGAATAATTCAGGAGCAGGATGGCGGGACAGGGTCCCTGTACCTGGGCGGGAATCAGTTCCAGCCAGTCGATATGGGGGCCGGTATGGTCCTCCTTAAACCACATGCGCACCTGCCGGCGCCGGGCAAACCCCGCCATCGTAGTCCCCTCTTCCAGCGTTTCCAGGAAGATGGGGGCCGATGCCGGCATCTCCCCGTACATCTCCCGCTGGAAGAGCTCCAGAATCTCCGTCCTCCGCTCCAGCCACTGATTCCGGGAACGCACGCGGCGGCCATCGGCAAAGCGCAAAGGGTCTTCCAGAGTATAGGGAGCAACGGCCGATTCATCGTAATTTACCGTGGCATACGCCTTCTTTCGAAGTTCGTCCTGCTGTGAGGCCGAAAGGGCGCCGGGAATGGCCGGGGCGGGCGCATCATCGGCCATACTGCCCAGCATGACCACCACATCCTTTCCTTCCAGCGTAATGCCAGCCAGTTCGTACTGGGGAGAAAGCTCTGCATCCAGGGTCTGACGGGCCTCAACATGGATATCCCTGAGGACTATGTCGTGGCAAAGGGAGACGGGCATATTCTCCCGTTCTTCCATCTGATAATACTGCGTCCAGGGACGGATTTTAAGAAGCGACCCGGACCGACCGGTAATGGATTCCACATGAACGAATTCATAAAGCTGCGGAGTGTCGGGACGCATTTTCAGATGCAGGATGGTGTAGGCGGCCTCGGATACGCAGCGACGCAGGATAATATTCCTGTCTTCAATGGATTCGCTGCCCAGCGTGAGGCAGGCATGGGTCTGGCCGAAGGTGCAGTCCTCGATGATGATGTCTTTGTTGGGACCGTTTTCCGGGGCTTTATCGGCCCAGGTTCCCTTGCCGCCTTTGAGCGCCACGCCGTCGTCACAAACGTCCATGTAGCAACCTTTTACCAGCACATCGTGGCAATTGTCCAGGTCGATGGCATCCGTGCTGTAGCCCACCACCTCACCGCTGGACGGAGAAGTGACTTTAAGGTCCAGGAAGCGCAGGTGATGGCAGCGGTAGGCATGGTTGGTCCAGTAAGGGCTGTCCTTCATGCGAAGGTCCTGAACCGTGACGTTGGAACTGTTGGAAATATACACCAACCGGGGACGCTGCCCGTCCTTGTTAAGGGCATCCTTTTTCCAGGCCCAGCGAATCTTCATCTCCCGCCAGAACTCCGTCCCGTTGCCGTCGATGAGGCCTGGGCCACCCAGCACAAAGCCGTCCACTCCGTCAATATTGACGAGTGCCGGGAAATACCGGCAGGTCTGCCCCTCGATGCGGGTGGTCGTGAGCGGAAAGTCCTTGACGCGGTCCGATCCCTTGAGCGTTCCTTTCACCCAGAGGTTGGTTCCCTGGGGAAAGTGCAAAGCGCCGCTGACAAAGACTCCTTCGGGCACCACCACTACGCCTCCGCCCTTGGATGCGGCAAGGTCGATGACGCCCTGAATGGCCTGGGTCTGAACCTCAGCCTTATTGGCCTCCACCCCATAATCCGTGAGGATATACTGCTTGCCCAGGGCCTTCAAATCGGCCTTCCGGGACGTGGAGAACCATTCCGGAATCTTCTTCCCGTCGGGAAAACGCTCCTGCGCCAGCAGGGGCGTGGAGAAGAAGCTGCTGATTATGAGCAATTTATATAAAATCGATTGTGCGTTGTCAGTCAATCGTTTTCTCATAAACCATTAATTACTAATAATTTCGGCCCACGGCTAGAACAGCTTTATTCGAAATAAACAGCCTGGACGCCGCCATGATAGGTGGCGTCTACGGCATACAACATAGCGGTGGGAGAGAAGCGCTCTTCGTAAAAACGGTGGCAGTGGCCGCAAAGGATGGCTTTCAACTGAGGCTGCTCCTTGAGCCAGGCCAGAAACTCCAGGGTAGGTTCATCGGAATGCTGCTGGACCTTGCGGTAACGCCATTCCTGGCCTGCCGGATAGGTGACGCCAGGGTCGTACTTCGAGGTGAACTCCTCCGGAACACCGGTAAGATAACCGCAATTACCGTTGGTGAAACTGAGTTCATCGGCCAGCGCCTGCGGCGTGTAAAGCGGGACGTGGCAGAGCATCACCACGGGAAGACCTTTTTTCATTTCTTCCTCCATAAGGGCATGCTGACGTTCCGTGAAATTGTAGTAGACATCGTCCAGGGCCACAAAATTGACCCCGTTGATGATACGGCTGGCGAAGAACAGGTTGTTGGGATAGGCGCCCTGGACGGCTTCCCGGCTGCTCTCTTTATAGGCCTCGTCCTCTTTGGCTTCCCCTACGTATTTAGAATACTCATGGTTACCGGCACAGACGAACCAGTCGGCCGCCAGCATGTGGGCGGCACAGCTGTCCAGGTTGGCTTCGGACACGAAGTCGTACAGGTCGCCGGTGTGCATCATATACAAGCCCTTGTCCCGGGCATAGCGGATGGCTTCGTCCAGATAATGCTCCCCATAGGTCATACTCCGGACACGGTGGGAAGCCAGGGCAATTTTCCTTTCGTCGTCGCGGTCATCGGCCCGGACGATGTGCGTGTCCGAAACGTGCAGGACGCCAAAAGGTTCCGAGGCACCGACCCGGACGTGTATCTCCTTGACATACAGCGGCGGAAGCGCTTCAATGTCGCGGGCAATCCGGGAAGGATCCGTGGGCGTTAACACGGGAACAGCCGTTTTCTCCGGCCGGGGACCGCATCCGGTAAGTGCGATTCCGGCGGCCGCTGCGCCCGAAACTTTGATGAAATCTCTCCTGTCCATATCCGATATCTGATCTGTAGACTTAAAGTATATTATTTAAGGATTTGCCAGTCATCCAGGCGGCGAAGCGTTTCCAGGCGGAAAGCACCCGGCCAGGCCACCAGCCAGTTGTTGATGCGATAGCCCTCATCTTTGTAGGCACCGGCAGCTGCCAGTCCCCACTGGCATTCAAAATAGGCCTCGTTCTGCGAGCCCGCGGGGCGGAGATGGCCGTTTACCATAAGGTTTCCGTCAGAGACCAGCTGGTTTCCGGCACGCCAGATGGCCAGGGCCTTTTCCTGCCACTGGGGGTCTCCTGTGAGGGCCGAAAGTTCTATCCACTCCGGTACCCAGTATAGCGCATACGGGTCCAGATGATTGTGCTGAACGGATACGCTGGTGGTGCCAAAGGTATGAAAGCCGTACTGCGTTAAATCGCTGTCCTCCGGATAAACCCCATCATAATGCCAGAGCCAGGTGGACAGGTAATAGGAAATGGCCAGGGCATCCTCCACATAATCCGGATCCTTTTCCAGCGCATAGAAACGCAGGGCAGAACGCAGCAGGGAGAGGGACGACTCCTTGTCGATACACCAGGTATCCAAAGCGCCGGCCGTGGTAAAGCCCTTCTCTTTCAATTCCAAAAGATAGTGGTCATAAGCCTTCTCGGCCGATTCCAAATACTCCTCCTTACCGCTTCGCTTGTACGCTTCAAGCATCGCCGGCACCAGGAAGCAGCCTACGGTTCCCTCCCGGTAAAGGCAGGTGCCGTCCGGCCGCCAGCCCTTGGCATAGCATCCGTTCTCCTGCTGATCGGCCTTGACGAAATCGCAGATCCGGAAAGCCAGGCTCTCATATTCGGGCCGATTCTTACCGCACTGCCGGGCTACGTCATATGCCTCAAAGAAGTTCACGGCAGCCGTTCCCAGATTGCAGGCGTCTATGGAGCCCTCCGGATTGTCATAACGCACCCGGAAAAGGCCATTGGGCAACAGGCAGCGGCTCCAAGTGTCCAAGGTAGCCATTCCCTTGTTCAGAGACTCCTCCGAGCCGTTTTTCAGGTAATCCTGCAGGAGGGAAATGGCATAGGAGGCGTTCTGGCCACACCAGCCAATTTCATACTTTCCGCCGCCCCGCTGCTTCCAGCCTCCCTCAGGCGTAGGCAAAAGCCCTATACTGAGACCCTTGTAGTCCCCTTCTTCGGCCCAAAGGGATTCCTTGGCATAGCGGATGCCCAGTTCCCACAGTTTCTCCGGAGAGTACACTTCTACAAAAGGTTTCTCTGCCAGTTCCCAGGCTTTGTCCAGAAAAGAGCGCATGGCTCCGTGCTCTTTCTGTACCAGGCCCACCTGGAGATAAACCGGGAAAGAGACCCTCTCTCCCTTTTTTAGCGTCAAAGTGCTTCTGTAGCCCAGCGAAAAATGGTCTCGCCCGTCATAAACCAGGGGCATTTCCTCTTCCGGCCACACATAGCAGTGGCTGGTTTGGGTTTTCTCGGGCTGGAGAGAGATGGAAAAATCTTCCCGGGCCGATGCAGGAACGTCCGACCAGGTGGCCACGGCGTACCGCTCTCCCTCGGAATACATGGCGCCGGGAATGGGAGTACGCCTGTAAGAAACCGTCCGCCACTCACCATTTTCTCGGGCACCCTTGGGCTCATGACCCTGCCCCCACTCATTCCCGTTATAGGAGACCGAAGGAATCATCCAGAAACCGGCCGGAGAAGGAGTCACGAAACGGGCCTCCAGACGAAGGGATTCCCGGTCTTCCAATGCCCGGAAGGAATTGACAATCTTATAGGTATAATCGTCCAGCCTCTCTATCTTCTGCGTATGGGATACTCCTTCCACGGGCAAAACCTGATAAAGGCCGATAAGGGTTTCCCCATCCTTCAGGGCCATCCCTTCGGGTTGCTTTTCCCAGCGGTAGCCGCCATGATCCCAGCAGGAAACGGCCAGTAGAAAACCAGCCGCCGCTACGCCTAGAAACCGGATGAAATACCTCCTGTCCATGGAAAATGCCTTACTATCTTCTCTTGAATTCAAACGCATCCTGCACCTGACCGGTGAGAATGTTATGGACCGTGATGTGGAGCTTGTTGCCCTTCACTGCACCTTCTATCACCGTAGGATACTCGGGGCCGGGCTTCATGTGGGGGCCGCCGCCCACAATCTGGGTCCAGCAGCGGTCTGCAGTCGGTTTGTCGCAGCGGTATTGGTGCATATGGGCCGTAATCAGCAGTTGGCAACCGGCCTTGTGCAGCAGCGGTCCCCACATGTTCGCGCAGGTGCGCTGCCAGAAGGCAAAGTCTGTGAGATACTGGGGGTCCTTGTCGGCAGGAGCCACATCGCCGGGGTTGTGCGTAGGATCGTCGTCAAAGAGCGGAATGTGGCAGAAGGCTACCAGGAAGGGGGCCGATGCAATCTCCGGACGGGCCAGGGCATCGCGCAGCCAGGCCGTCTGCGCCTCGCGGTACTCCTTGCTCTTGAACAGGCCGGCAAAGATGGGGTTGGTGTCCAGCTTGTCCTCGGCCGTATCCAGGCCGATGAGGGCCATATCGCCCAGGCGGATGGCAAAGTTACGGCCCAGGTCCCAGTCCCGGACGTCCCTTTCTTCCGGCTGGCGGTACATCCACACGCGCTCCAAATGCCGGTTGGCCCGACCGCGGGAATCGTGGTTGCCCGGGCAGAAGAGATAGGGGATTTCGGCCGCATAGTCCTTGCGGGGAAGGTCGTGGTCCAGGAAAATCTGCACCTGCTTTTCCAGGGTTTCCTCGGAATTGGAGGCGTCTCCATTCCACACCACGCAGGCAGGGGCCAGAGCTTCCACTTTATCCAGCACCGGGCCCAGGGACTCCCATTTCCTGTGGGTGTCGTTAATTACGCAGAACTTGCCTTTCAAGGCTTCGCCAGCCGTTACAAAAGTATAAACCCGGGGATCCTCCTCATTACCCAGCACCTTCATGTCGTAACCGTGGCCGTAATGGATGCGGTCCGCGCCTATCTTGTAATAGTAGCGCGTAGCAGGCTTCAGTCCCGTGATGCGCACTTGGATCACGCGCTCGTCAATGTCGCACAGGCGGTAGCCGCCGCAAAGCACCTTGCGGGCATCGCTCAGGTCGGCCTTCTCTCCTATGAGCACATAGCCGTTAGCCAGGTCGTTCACCGCAAAGGCTACGCCTATGGACGTCTCGGCAAAATTCTGGAGCATGGGGGCCGTCGCTATCAGTTTCTCAGGCTTTTCCTCCTGGCTCAGATGCTCAGCGGCCGATACCAGCTGGCCGCTCCCGGCCACCAGTGCAGCAGCGCCGGATACTTTGATAAAGTCTCTTCGTTTCATTTCATTTCGTATATTGTTTGTTTTTAGAATCATACACGTTGTAACCCATCTGGCGGGCCACGGCGGACCAGGCGCGGGCACGGCGTTCGAAGTCCGGATAGTTCTTCTTATCGGCCTGGCTCCAGCCCACCTCGGCAATGGCGAAAGCGCGGGGATAGAGCATGATTTCCGCGTGCCAGGCCTCGTGGACCCACTCTGTCCACAGGCTGCCCTGCAAGCCCAGTACGTGGTGTACATCGGCCTCGGAGATACCTTCCACCAACGGTTCAAAGGAGTACACTTTCTCCAATGGCACGGGACTGCTGACAGGCTTGTACTGGAGGGAGTCCTGCTGATGGTCCAGATAACAGTAGCGGGATGGCGTGAAGATGACATCGTGGCCCTGGGCAATCGCCTTCAGGCCGCCCTCCGTCCCGCGCCAGGACATCACGGTAGCATCTGGGGCCAGGCCTCCTTCCAGGATCTCATCCCAGCCGATGATGCGTTTGCCATGCTCGTGGGCAAAGCGCTCCATGCGCTTAATCATGTAGCTCTGAAGCTCTTCCACGTTTTGGAGACCCTCGGCCTTTATCCGGGCCTGGCAGTCCGGGCACAGTTCCCAGTTCCGCTTTCCGGCCTCGTCCCCGCCAATGTGAATATAGGGGCTGGGGAACATCTCAAACACTTCCAGAAGCACATTCTCCAGGAATTCATAGGTGCTTTCCTTGCCCGGGCAGAGTTCCCAGTCATCCGGTGCCTTCATCAGGCTGCATACCAGCTCGGGATAAGCGGCCCGGGTCTCATAATTGTGCCCCGGCATCTCTATCTCCGGGATTACCTCTATCTGCCTTTCGGCCGCAAATGCCAACAACTCAGCAATATCTTCTTTGCTGTAATAGCCGCCATAGGCTCCTGGGGTGCCTTCCTCCACAAAAGCGCCTCCCGACACATCTCCTCCGCTATCTTCCCATTCCCAGAAATCGGGGATGGGGCGCCAGGCGGTGAACTGCGTGAGCCGGGGGTAAGCGTCTATCTGCAGCCGCCAGCCCGGGTTGTCCACCAGATGGAAATGGAAGCGGTTCATCTTCAGGAGGGCCATCATCTCCAATTGCTTCTTCACAAACTCCTTGTCCTGGAAATTCCGGCTCACATCCAGCATGAGTCCCCTGTACTGGAAACGCGGCCAGTCCAGGATGGTGCAACAGGTAACTGTGCTGTCCAGGGCCGCCAGCATCTTCAGGGACTGCCGGGCATAGAACACGCCTTCTTCATCGGCCGCCTCTATCTTTACAGTCTTCTTTCCCACTTCCAGCCAGTATGCGCCTTTGAGTTGCCAATCGGTCAATTCCTTTCCATTCAAGCGCTTGCTAAGGGCCTTTTCGGAAATCTTTACCTTCTGAGGCAATTGCGCCACCTTAGCAGATTCCACACTACCGGAAGTGAGCGCATACTCCACCGGTGCCGGGATAATGTCCCCCGGCTGTGCCCCCTGCGCAGTATCCTTATCCTTGGGGGCTCCGCAGGACAGGGCCAGGGCGCAAACAAGCAGGTAATACAGTCTTCTCATGCCAACTAGATATTAAAATTGAGCCCCAAGCCCAGGGGGATTGCCAAAGCCAGCAGGATTATGAGGAGACGTCTTCCCATCTATTGCAATTCCCAGTCTTATTCGAGGATTTGCCCTGCGGAATTTTTGGTGTCCACCTTCTCGATGATGCGCTCCAGGATGCCGTTTTCGTCAAAGATGAAGGTGCGGCGGAGCGTCCCCATCGTGGTTTTCCCGTACATCTTCTTCTCTCCCCAGGCGCCGAATGCCTGAAGCATCTCCGTGGTCGTATCGGCCAGCAGCCTGAAAGGAAGTCCGAACTTGGCCCGGAATCCCGTATGGGACTTTGCGCTGTCCTTACTCACCCCCACCACGTTGTATCCGGCCTCCGTAAGCGCGGCATAGTTGTCCCGGAACGAGCAGGCCTCTGCCGTGCACCCGGAAGTGTTGTCCTTGGGATAGAAATAAATGATGGTCTTTTTCCCTTTGCCGATGAAATCCTCAGATTTCACCGTATTGCCATCCTGGTCCAAAACCTCAAAGGAGGGCATCTTGTCGCCGATGGTTATCATATCCTTAAATAGCTGTCTTAATGTCGGTACTAAGTTACTGAAAATTCAAGAGAAATGCCACACTAGAACTCCCTCTCAAACTCCTTTTCTCCGGAGGCGTTGAAGGTGGAGACGTGGATGCGGCCGCCGCGGGTGTATTCGAACTGCAGGCGGCGCTCGTTGTCGTTCACCAGAATGGGGAAACGGTTGCCCATGGTGCCGGGCTCGCAGAGCATGAATTCGTGAAGGTCAGCCCCTATCATGAGGTCTATTCCCGCCTTGTTCAGAAGGGGAACTATATGCTCGTTAAGCCAGCGCTGCAGCAGGTAATCCGTTTTGTCCGGATGGTCAATCATGGGAACATGGAGAAGGCACACCTTCACAGGTGCTTTCCGGAAAAGGGGTTCCCGGACGGCTTCCCGGGCCCATTCGATTTGCTCTTTCAAGTAATCCTCAAACACTTCCGCCCCGCTGTAGAGGGCGCTGCGCTTGGCATTGGTCTCCCCTGCGTCAAAGACGATGAACGCCACAGGACCCTGGCGGAAGGTGTAGTAGAAGGGAGCGCCGCTGCGGGGGAAAACATCGGCCACAAGAGGCACGTTGTTGCCCCGGCCTTCGTGATTGCCCCTTGTGTATTGCAGCGGAATTCCGTTTACCAGGCTTCCCAAGGGCTCCACGGCATAGCGCACCATAGTGTCCATCACATAATTACCGGCCGATACAATATCTCCGTTCAGGAAAATGAAATCCGTTCTGGCAGAATCTACCTGGGAAGCCAGCGCGGCATATTTGTCCGTGTGCATGTGGATGTCGTTGAACACGGAGAAGCGGCAGGAGGAAGCCATGCTGTCAAACGTTTTCACCGAGTGCCAGTCTCCTTCATAACAGTCGCCGAAAACAGGGTTGTAGGGGCTGGAATCGTCCTCCAGGTTTTGCCCGCCGATGCGGTAACGCACCACGCCGCGCGGGAGGCCTTCCACTTTGATACGGTGCAATCGGCCAAAAATTCGCCTTCCAGCAAAGGTCTCATACAGTATGCGGCCATCTTCCAGCTGCACCCAGGCCATTCCCGGCACCTCGCTGGTCCATACAAGCGTGAAAGCGTTCTCCCCCGTGTCACTGACCCAGGGGCCTGCCTTCACACCTTGCGCACGGAGCGACACCGTGAATACCGATAGAAAGAATATGATGATTAGTTTCCTCATGTCACACAATGTTACGGAAATTCTCAAGACTTTGTATAAGGATTCGGCAACATCAATTCTTCAGCAACCTGCTGACAATTATGATGTCTACACCGTTCCGCGTTGACACAGATTCTTCACTCTACGCCCTTCCAGGTGTCAACAAGGCAAGGGGAACGCCCCCTGGGGCCGATATGCACGCCGCGTTGACGGCTACAGCGCCTCAGAAGGAAGATTCCGTGTCAACGCGAATCTAAAAAACGAGCGTAATCCGGTGACCTTCGGGGAGGATGTCGAGCACATTGCCGGTTTCCTGGCTCCACCCGTCCTCCATTTCCTTAAAGCGGCCTTTTTCCAGCTTCATGCCGTAATTCATACCCAGATAATGGGCTTTCACCTGCTTGGGGGCTATCTCCGTGAAAGGTAGTTCCGTTCCGGGATTCACGTTCAGTTGCAGGCACCATTCGCCCACCTGTCCATGGGCTGATATCTCCACGCGGTCCTCCGAGAAGATGAGGACAAATCGGCCTTTCCCATCCGTGGAAGGCCATTTCACCTTCTGCTTTCCGTCCCCTGGGATGAAGACAGGTGATCCGCCTTGGAACTCCGGTGTCATGAAACACAGCCCGGCCATGTGCTCGGGCGTACTCCAGAGGCATCCGTCCACCAGCGGCAGGGTCTCGTAATGGAAGACGGACTGGGTGTCGGGAGCATCCAGGTAGGGGCTGCGCAACCGCTCGTCAAAAAGGTGCAGGTCCCTAAACTTCAGTTCAGAACCTTCCCAAAGGAGGTTGACGCGGTAGTTCCGGCAGTTGAACCAGAAGGTCTTCCGCCCTTTTCCCTGGTGGTCTTCCGAGGCTACGACGGAGGTAGGAGGCGTTACCGGGTATTGCTCCTTGAACCATCGGCCTGCATCAGAGAGGGTTTCTATGCGCACCTTTCCTTCGGCTTTGAGCTCTGCCAGACGCGCGGTCTGGTACACAAAGCCATCGGCAAAACCCTTCCAGGTGAAGGAATTCTCCTGCCCTATCTGCACGTAATTATAGCCCAGGTGGGGTTCCTGCGTAAACATCTTGAAGAACCAGTCTATCCACTCCGGCTGACCGCCGTAATTGCCGTACACCGGCTCCATGGTGGCTACGCTTTGGACAACGCCGCCTACGCCGGCCTCGTACTGATCCAGAGGATCACTTCCCAGCATCCTGAAAATAGGCACATTAATCGCACCTTCCACCGTTTGGGCCGGCATATAGGCATTTTCCCGGCTGGGATAGTAAGCGCCGTTCCAGTAGCCGCCCCAAAGGGTGTATCCGTCCGTCCCCACCTGGTCCCGGCAATTGCAGGAAGCCTCAATGCCGTACTTATCCGCCAAATAGGCCAGCGTTCCCGCCTCAATGAACCAGGAGCCCACAGACTTGGGATAGGTGCCAAAAATCTCCTTGAAGCGTTCCATATACACATCCACCAGATGCTCCCGCTCCGCGGGGGTATAGCCCACGGAAAAGCCCACGTTGGCATGCCAATCCCAGGGGTAGCGGCCCCGCCAGGTATACCCGGCATCTTCCACGTGCGGCTGGGTAATCTCCCACCAGGCGCCTACTTCACAACCGCGGGCAATCTCTTCTTTCATCAGGGCCTGGTAGGAAGGATCTATAAGCGCGTCATACTGAAGAAGGTACGTACCCACCAGTCCCTTACTGCGCAGATCTTCCGCCTGGGATCGAACGGTCTCATAAAGGACCTTTTCGGTAATTTCATCGTTACGAGGTTCGGTATAGCGGATGAAATTGATGATATTCACTATGCGCGGGTTCGCCGCATCGGCCTTGAAATCGTGCTGGCTTAAGGCCTTCACATAACGTTCGGGGACGGCGATGGCGGTGCCGTGGCTCATGCCGGAGGGGACGCTGATCTTGTCCGTGGCATCTTCCCACGTGTAGCCGCCGTCGTGGCTGAGGGAAGCGCCGTATTGGTGCTTCCGGAACTGGTCAAAGTAGACTAGAATATCATCTCCAATGGGGATAAGAGTAGGTCCTTCGGCCCATTCCTCCCCGCTGATAGGGGCCGATACTTCCGTGGGGAAGCCATCGGCCATCCGGGGCGAGCGCGTGAGGCGGATGTTCTTCTCCGGCGGATTCAGGTTCTCGTTCTTGAGGGCCATCAGGAGTTCCCCGGTCTTGGGGACACGCATCACGCAGGCGTCGATCACGTTGAAGGAAGGATTGAAGTAAAGCCTTGTGGGTGAAAAGGTTTCGAAATCCCGCGTAGTGGTGCAGTAGATGCGGTGGTTGTACTGATCCTCGCTGATGCTGCCTTCCGTGGAAACGTCCGGATGCCCCGGCACCGTGGAAGCCCAGAAGATGTAGAACAGGTCTTCGGAAGCCTCATAGAACAACTCCGGAGCCCAGGTATTGCGCGTGGCGGGAAGATGCTCCATCACGGGAATGATCTTCTGTTCGCTCCAGTGGATCAGGTCTTTGGAACTGGCATAGCCTATGCTTTGCGCATTCCAACTCACCGTCCACACCAGGTGGAAGGTGCCGTCCGGGCCCTGGCAAACGCTAGGATCCCGCATAATGCCCTCCTTCCCCACCAGAGGCTTCATGATGGGCTCGCCGTCATTCAAAGCCGTCCAGTTATATCCGTCATAACTGTAAGCCACAAACAGGCCCGCATTCTGCCGGGAATTGTCAAAGTAGGTGAACACATACGCCTGCTTCTCCTCCTGGCAGGAGCATACCACCATCGTCAACAGGAGAATAAGAATCTTTCTCATCTCAAATATGTAATTATTCATGGAACAGCATGGCGGCCGGCTGGAGGCCCGTTACCCGCACCTGGATGACGCGGTCGTCAATATCGGCCAGCCTGTAACCGCCGCAAAGCACTTTCCGGGCGTCGGACAGGTCCGGCTTCTCCCCTATGAGCACATAACCGTTGGCCAGGGCGTTCACCGCGAAGGTTACACCTATGGAGGTCTCGGCATAGTTCTGAAGCATGGGAGGCGATGCAATCAAGTTCCCCGTCCCTTCCTCGGGCATCATGGCCTGTGTCCGTTCGGCCGCCTTGAGCCATTCTCCGGCGCCGCTGGCAGCCGCAGCCACCACCGCCGTACTTTTCAGAAAATCTCTTCTATCCATATCTTTACAATTTACTTAATCCAGTCACCGGCCACATAAACGCGGCCTTCCGTCACCTTATCCTGGGCATTCCGTCCCAGCCAGAGCTCGAACCAGCCCTCTTCCACACGCTGTTTCATCTGGGCATCCCAGAGGGCGAAACGGCGGTAGGGCACTTCCAGTTCCACTTCCCTGCTTTCGCCGGGAGCCAGCGAAACGCGTTTGAAGGCCACCAGTTCCTTCATGGGCCGGACCACCGAAGCCAGTTCGTCGTGCGCATACAGCTGTATTACCTCGTCACCCGCCACGGAACCGGTATTGGTCACCGTCACCTTAGCCTTGAGGCTGGAACCGGCCGCCAGCTTCTCCGGAAGCTGGAAATCACTGTATTCAAACGTAGTATAACTCAAGCCATACCCGAAGGGGAAGAGCGGCGAACCGTCATTCTCCACATACCCGTATCCGCGTCCGCTGGGCTTGATGGAATAATAATAGGGATTCTGGCCGATGTTGCGTACCCAGCTGAAAGGCAGGCGTCCGCCGGGGTTCACCGTGCCGGTGAGGACATCGGCCACGGCCCGGCCGCCCTGTTCGCCAGAGTACCAGGCCTCCAGCACAGCGTGAACGTCGTCCACCCAGTCGGTGATGTCAATATCGGCTCCGTTGTGCAGGACCGCGATGACCGGTTTGCCCGTGGCCAGAAGGTCCCGGAGCATCTTTTCCTGGTCCATCATCACCGGCTGATTCTGCTGGGAGTCGATGATTACGGCAGCCGTCTCCGTACGCTTTACCCGGGCCGAAGGAAGGCGGAAACTGCTGCGGTCCATGCCTTCTTCTTCCGTAATGGACGGGAAGAAAAGCAGGACGTCACAGCTGCGAGGGTCGGGGTCCAACAAAACTTGACCGTCATACGCCTGCTTAAGGCCCTCATAGGGCGTGATGGAACCCTCTCCGTGCCAGCCAGCATAGCCGCCGCTGTAGTCGCCCAGATTGAGAACATTGGCCGCCGGACCATAGAGCCCCAGGCGGCGCCCACCCTTGAGCGGAAGGATGCCGTCGTTCTTCAGGAGCGTCATGGCCTTGCAGGCGCTTTCGTAGGCCAGTTCGCGATGTTCCGGGCTGCGAACGATGCCATCGGCCTTCTCAGACTCTACGAAAGGCTCGTCAAAGAGGCCCAGCTCAAACTTGATGGTAAGGACGCGGCGCACGGCCTCGTCCAGCACCTTCTCGGGAATGCTGCCGTCCTGTACCTTTCCCAGAAGTCCGGGATGGGTGACGTGCAACTGCAGGTCCAGACCGTTGTTCAGACACAGGGCCAGGGCCTCTTCCTCCGTCTCCACCAGTTTGTGGTGACGCTGGACAATGCCCACGGCGTCGTAGTCCGATACAACATATCCTTTGAAGCCCCATTCGTCTTTCAAAATGTCTTTCAGCAGTTTAGGGTTGCAACTGGCCGGAATGCCGTCTACCGAGTTGTAGGCACTCATAATGCCGCGGGCACCGCCTTCCTGCACACAGGCCCGGAAAGGTTCCAGATAGACTTCCCTGAGGACCCTCCAGGAAGTGACGGAGGGGAAGGAGTCGTGACCTCCCTCTCCGTAATTGTCTACAAAATGTTTTGGGGTGGCCACCACGCCGCCCTCTTCCAGGGCTTTCACATAGGCCACGCCCATGCGGGAATTCAACAGCACGTCTTCTCCGTAACTCTCCTGTCCCCTGCCCCAGCGCTGGTCGCGCGTGATATTGATAACGGGCGCATATACCTGGCGGACGCCCACGGCACGCAGTTCCTGCGCAACCACCTGTCCCACGCGGGAATACAAGTCCTCATCGAAGGTAGCTCCCATGGCTATGCTCTGCGGGAAGCAGGTGGCATTGCCCCACTGGGCTCCGTGCAGGGCTTCACCGTGCTGCAGCACGGGAATCCCCCAGCGGCTGGCCTCCATGGATTTCCGGGTATCCTCGTTGATGGCCTCGGCAACGGTTTGCGGGCTGGCGTTGGCCATGAAATGTCCCACGTTGCGGATGTGTCCCAGCTTATAATTGCGGTCGGTGGCAAAATGGTCTCCCATAAGCAGCTGTGCGCTTATCTGGGCCACTTTTTCCTCCAGGGACATACGCTTCATAAGGTCCTTCACCCGCTTCTCCACCGGAAGCTTGGGATTGCGGTAGGCAAAGTTGCCCTGGACCTGTTCCGTATGCACTCCCAGTTCCAAGGTGTGCTCCCCGGGCCCCAGCGAAGTCTGTATGCCGGCCCAGGGGATGCTGACATCGGCCCTTGTGCCCTCCGGAACTGTCACGTCCAGCTTGGAGGTCTGGGCGTCGTAGGAGAGCGAAATGGTTCCCGCCACCGTGGGGAAGGAAAGGCTGCACTGGTCAAAAATGTGTTTGTCCAGCCTGACGGAAAAGACTTTCCAGCCAGGCTCCGTAGGCACTACGCCAAACATCTTGGTGGGGAAAACGGCCAGCGGGCCGCCGCTCCAGGCGTGGTTCACGCTGCCGCAGTTCCAGTCGCCGTTCACGCCCACGTTCCAGTTTTCGAAGAGGGTGTCGTGGAAGGGATGGTTCACCATAAAGGTATACCGGCGGCGTTCGCGCTCCAGGGCATAATCCCCATGCCCCATGGCAAAGAGGGCCTCCATTACATATTTCTCCATGTAAGGGCTGGCATGTTCCTCTTTCTTAAACACCTCAAACAGAGCGTCGTACTTATCGGCCGATGCCACTCCTGACAAAACGGCCAGGGCATTCACGCGGTCGTCGGTTTCCCCTTCATAACCCGGAAAGCGATAGCAGCTGCCCGTCCAGGCAACGCGGTTGATGGCGTTCTGAAGCTCCTGCATCTGTCCCCAGATGGCTCCGCCCTCTCCCTCTTCACCTACCAGATCGGCCATGTCGGAAAGGCCCTGCAAGGCCAGTACATACCAGAAGTTCTGCAGCAGGCGCATATCGCGGTTGTCACCCCAGTCGCCCCAGTTCCAGTCGCCGTTGTGCCATTCCACCAGTCCGTCGGAACCTATATGGTAAGTGGCCAGGTATTTCTTGATAATGGGGAAAGCGTGACGGATGGTCTCCACGTCACCGGTGTTCATGTAATAGGTCCAGATTCCGTAACGGCCCACGGCCGCCAGCATCTGGCAGGGCAGTTCCACCCCGTAGTTGCCGGGGATGGGAGAGAAGAGGATGTCGTCCGGCCTCTGCCAGTCCACCAGTTCCCAAATTCCCTTGCGGATAAGGTAGTAAAGGGAGGGCGAATAGGTGTAGAAACTCTCTCCCAGGATGGTCACGATGTCTCCCCACCACTGGGCCCGTTCCCGTTCCGGGCAGTCGAAGAAGGTGTCGCGGGAGTTCACATAAATGGTGCGGAGACCCTTCTGCCAGAAGCGGTTGAAGAATTCGTCCGAGCAGGTGAACTGCCCCTCGGGAGTGGTATCGTAACCGGTTTCGCGGTATTTAAGGGCCGATACCTGGGCACCATGCTCCACCGTCAGAATAAGCTTCTGCCCGCTGAGCCAGCCCAGGGATTCGTATTCCTGCTTTCCGGCCTTGGTGATGTATTCCGCCCTCAGGCACTCCGGCCCTACCTTGGCATGGTCGGTTTCGATGATGATCTTATGTCCTCCCTCGGTGTCTTCCACAGCCAGGACGGGGGTCATCTGCATGTTGTGCGGCAGAATGGCCACCAGGGTATCGGCCTGCGGCCCTCCGTGCGTTTCAAAGGCGATTTCCTTTATGCCGAAATCTTTCCACTGAGGGATGGGACGGCTGTGCAGGGCACCCAGCGTGCTTTCCAGCTGCACGGCCGGGGCAAAGCCTTCCATCGGGCCCGTCTGCCATCCGGCGATATCGGCCCTTGCGTCAAAGGCTATGCAGGATTCCGAAAGGCGGTAATTGGGTTTGGGAAGGTCTTCCGCCGTACCGTAGGCGGGATGCACGCGGCAGTACCACGGTGCCTCCGGAAGAGCCGGGCAGTCGAACCACAGCTGTGGCTGGCCACTTCCCAGATGCGAGAAGCCGTCCTTGCCGAAATACCAGAGCAGCAAGGCAATCTGGTTCTCCCCTTTCTTCAGGTAGGTAGCCAGTTCTACGGTATCGAAATAACTGTCGTGAGGATTCGGGCCTCTTTTAAGCTGGCCTTCAAATACCACCAGCTGCCCGTTCACCCACAGCCAGTACTTGCTGTCCACGGCTATGCGGGCCGGCGCTTCCACGGGAACGTCTTCCAGCGTCACATCCTGCCGGAAGGCCAGCCACTGGTTGGGCTGGGATGTGGCTTCGGCGCAGCCCAAAGTCTGGGAAACCTCCAGGACTTCCACCTGGGGAGGGGCCCAAGGGGTGACATCGGCCTTCTTGGAAGCCTGCTGGCAAGCCGCCAGGCTCAACGCAGCTATCAGCGTGAAACACAACCTTCTCATACTCAATATTTTGTTAATTTCCTCCTCCGCATTTTTCAGAGGAGGATTTTAATAACTTACAGTCTATCAGTTATTTCCATTTCACGGCTTAACCTTCACATAGCGCACTCCGTGAGGCAGGATCATATAAGTCTCCTCCGTGGGAATGTCCGTCTGGCGCCAAAGGTCGCGGACCGTTTCGGCCTCGAGGCCGATTTGACCCAGCGCCTCCGACAGGCGCACCGGAACCGAGGTCTCGTTCAGGTTGAAGATGCCCACGGCGGTGCCTCCGTCGGCCAGGGGACGGCTCCAGATCTGGATGCCGCCTTCGTCCACATCCCGGCGGGCCTGCTTGCCCAGAACGTCCTGGTTCACGGCATTCACCTCATTGTTGCAGAGGAGGTTGAAGGTAAAGTCATCTATCTGCGAAATGTCACAGCCTATGAGCATATTGGCCGCCAGCAGGGACCAGAGCGAGATATGCGTGTACTGTTCGTCCGGAGTGAGACGGCTGTCGCGAAGACTGCTGCTCCAGCCTACCTTGCCCACGATGAGCATGTCCGGGTCGTTCCAATGGCCGGGACCGGCATAGGGATAGAGGTCCGGCTGCCGTACGAAACCTGTAACGTAGAGGGACTCCCAGGTATCGACAATGTCGTGCGAGGTGCGCCAGGAATTGGCGTCTATGTAGGAACCCCACTCCCAAACCTTGTCCCAGCCGTACTGGCACAGGGAGTAGAAGATGTCACGGGGCTGCTCCCGCAGATACTGCTGCATCTTCAGATAGGGACGGATGCAGGCGGCGGTGGAATGGTCCTTACTGGCATCATACACTTTGGAATAGCCGCACCAATCGTATTTGAGATAGTCCACTCCCCAACTGTTCCAGACTTCAGCATCCTGCTGTTCGTGATCCAGAGAGCCCAGGAAGCCGCCGCAGGTATGGTCGCCAGGACTGGAATAAATGCCGAACTTAAGGCCGTTGGAATGCAGATAATCCCCCAGGGCCTTCATATCCGGGAACTTCTCATTGGCTTCGATGCGACCATCCGGAGTCCTGTATTCGGCCTCCCAAGCGTCGTCGATGTTCATATAGGAGTAACCGTAATCGGCCAGCCCCTTATTGATCAGGGCGGCGGCCGAGGACATTACCTTCTCCTGGGACACGCTCAGGGCCCAGCAGTTCCAGCTGTTCCAGCCCATGGGCGGGGTAAGGCCAATCTGCGTGCCCACTTTCAGAGTAAATTGGGCCGATGCACTGCCCTTGTCATTGGTAGCCGTAAACACCAGCGGATAATCCCCTTCCTGGGCGCAGCTGCCGCTCAGAACACCCTTGTCCGGATCCAGGACAACGCCCTCCGGAAGGCCCTCGACGGCATATTTCATGGGCTTGTCACCCGAGAAAGCCAGCCGGAAGATAACGGGAGAACCGGGGCGCACACCAAACACCAGCGGGCCGTTGTAACGCGGCGTGGCCGGGGCCGGAGGCGTAAGGATATAGGGGGCGCAGACCTCGGCCTCCAACACTTCTTCGAAGCGGGGGTCCGTATAGGTTACTTTGAGCCGCTTTTGCGGAGCCAGGGCACAGAAATATGGTTTTTCCTTCCAGGAAGGTACCGTCACCTTCTGCGTTTTGTCCGACTCCACCTTGCCGGTAAGGATATCCGTAACCGTTATGTGCAGGGAGCCGGAAGTCTTCACGGAAGTGGCCAGAACGGCTTTGTAACCGCCTTCTCCCGCCTCCAGCGTAAGCTTCGCGAAATCCTTCAGGCTGGGTTTGCTTACCTGGGCAGCGCCTCTGTAGAAGCCGCCCGGATCTCCATAGTTATACACCCGCACGGCAATCACATTGTCCTTGTCCCACTTCACCCAGCTGGGGTCCACCACATAATGGCGGCGTCTCCCCCACTCGCTGCTGTACCCGCCCGGTTCTTCCGGGAAGGTTCCGTCCTTGCCCACGGGATGACCGTTGAGCCAGGTCTGGTCCGAGTCGTCGATGGCACCCAGATCCAGCATGATGGCTTCCACCTTTCCCTTTTTGAGCGAGGAAGGGATGACCACGTGGATGCGATACCAGCCATAGCCGTTCGCATAATCCACCAGCGTTTCCCAGGACTGGTCAAAAGTAACCTCACGCCAGGCGCTGTCATCAAATCCAGGAGCGCTCCAGGCGGGGTCGTCCCCCTTCTGGAAACGGCCTTTGTCAAAACTCACGGTCTGGGCCGAAAGCGTCAAAGCCGCCAGTGTCAGGCTCAAAATGGTCAATACTCTTTTCATACGATTACGTGTGTTATTCTACTTAATGTGATCTGGATAAACCGTATAGCCCTTCTTGCGGGCCACCTGTGACCAGGCGTCTGAGCGGATTTGGAAATCCGGCCAGTCCCTGTTGGAAGGCAAGCTCCAGGCAACCTCGGCAATGGCAAAGAGCCGGGGATAAAGCTGAAGCTCCGCATGCCAGGCCTCATGGACCCACTCGGTCCACAGGTTACCCTGCAAACCCAGCACATGGTGGGCATCGGCCTCGGACACATCGGCCAGCGGATCGAAGGAATAGGCCTGCTTCAGAGTCAGAATAGATCCCGCAGGGCGGTACTGAGGACCTTGGTAATGATCCAGATAACAATACTTCCCAGGGGTGAAAATGACATCGTGGCCGGCAGCGATGGCCTTCAGGCCGCCTTCCGTTCCGCGCCAGGACATCACCGTGGCATCGGGCGCCAGACCGCCTTCCAGAATCTCATCCCAGCCGATGATCCGCTTGCCATGAGCCTGCGCAAAACGCTCCATCCGCTTAATCATATAGCTCTGGAGTTCTTCCACGCTCTTCAGGCCCTCTTTCTCCATCCGGGCCTGGCAATCCGGGCAGCGTTCCCAGTTCCGTTTACCGGCCTCGTCTCCGCCGATATGGACATATTCGTTGGGGAACAAGTCAAAGACCTCCAGCAGCACCTTCTCCAGAAATTCGTAGGTGCTTTCCTTGCCAGGACACAGTTCCCTGTGGTCGGGCCTTTCATCGGCCGGGAGGGAACAGACCAATTCCGGATAAGCGGCGCGGGTTTCATAATTATGCCCGGGCATCTCAATTTCGGGGATGACCTCGATAAACCTCTCATGGGCAAAGGCCAGGATTTCGGCTATATCCTGCTTGGTATAATAACCTCCGTAGGCTCCGGGCGTTCCTTCTTCCAGGAAATCTCCCCCGATTTCATCCTTTTCCCAATCCCAGAAATCGGGTTCCGGGCGCCAGGCGGTCAGCTCAGTAAGCCGAGGGTAGGCATCTATTTGCAGGCGCCAGCCCGGATTGTCCACCAGATGGAAATGGAACCGGTTCATCTTGAGGGCCGCCATCATTTCCAACTGCTTCATCACAAACTCCTTGTCCTGGAAATTCCGGCTCACATCCAGCATCATTCCACGGTACTCAAAGCCGGGCCAGTCCAGGATGGAGCAATAGGATACCACATCGGAGAGTTCCGCAAGCATCTTCAGGGACTGTCGGGCATAGAAGGCACCCTGTTCATCGGCCGCTTCTATACGGACGCCCTCCTTCCCTATATCCAGCCAGTAGGCCTGCTTCAGTTGCCATTCAGTCAGTTTCTGACCCTCCAGCCTTTTCTGCAGGCTCTTCTCGGAGATAATCACCACCGGCGTCAGCTGTGCCAGTTGGGCCGATGAAATGCTGCCTTTCCCCGGCTGATACTCCACCGGAGCGGGAATGAGACTAGGAGTCCGACTCACCCGCACATAGAGCACTCCATGGCTGGGGATAAGGTACTCCGCAGCCGTGGGAATGTCCTTCTGACGCCAGAGGTCGCGGACAACCCCGGCTTGAAGGCCAATCTTGTCCAGCGCTCCGTCCAGCCAAACCGGAAGGGCCGTATCGTTCAGGTTGAAGATACCCACCGCCGTGCTGCCGTCGGCCAGGGGACGGCTCCAGATCTGTACCCCGTCCTCGTCCACGTCCTGGTGCGCCTGCTGGCCCAGGACATCCTGGTTCACGGCGTTCACCTCGTTGTTGCAGAGGAGGTTGAAGGTAAAGTCATCTATCTGCGAAATGTCACAGCCTATGAGCATGTTGGAGGCCAGCAGGGACCAAATGGAAATGTGGGTGTACTGCTCGGCGGGAGTGAGACGGCTTTCGCGCAGGTTGTCGCTCCAGCCCACCTTGCCCACCACCAGCATATCCGGGTCGTTCCAATGGCCGGGGCCGGAATAGGAATCCAGTCCCACTTGCCGCTCAAAACCCGTCACATAGAGGGACTCCCAGGTATCTTCGATATCGTGCGCGGTGCGCCAGGAATTAGCGTCCACAAAGATGCCCCAGGCAATGGCATTGCCCCAGCCAAACTGGCAGAGGCTGTAGAAGATATCCCGGGGCTGTTCGCGCAGGAACTGCTGCATCTTCAAATAAGGACGCATATAGGCCGCCTCAGACCGGTCACGGCCCTCATAAAACACATTGCGGTAACTGCACCAGTCGTATTTCAGATAATCCACCCCCCAGCTGTTCCAGACTTCTGCATCCTGCTTCTCGTGGTCCAGCGAGCCCGGATGGCCGCCACAGGTGCGCTCTCCGGGGCTGGAATAGATTCCGAATTTGAGACCGTTGGAATGCAGCCAGTCTCCCAGCCCCTTCATGTCCGGGAACTTTTCATTGCCCTGGATATAGCCTTCCGGCGTGCGTTCCTCGCCTTCCCAGCCATCGTCCAGGTTCATATAGGCGTAGCCATAATCGGCCAATCCCCTGTTGATAAGGGCGGCGGCCGATGACATTACTTTCTCCTGCGAGACGCTAAGGCCCCAGCAGTTCCAGCTGTTCCAGCCCATGGGCGGAGTAAGGCCTATCTTGTCTTCCCCCACGCATAGGGTCAAAGCCGCCTGGGCGCTGCCCTTGCCGTTGGTCGCCGTGAACACCAGCGGATATTCTCCCGGCACAGCGCAGCTGCCACTAAGAACACCTTTGTCCGGATCCAGCACAACGCCTTCCGGAAGGCCTTTAACGGCATATTTCATAGGCTTCTCACCCGAGAAAGCCAGACGGAAAACGACCGGAGAACCCGGGCGCACGCCAAACACCAGCGGACCGTTGTAACGCGGTGTGGCGGGGGCTTCGGGCGTGAGGATATAACGGGTACTGTAGGCAACCTTCAGTTGATCACCGGATGTCTTGTCCGAATAGGTGAAGCTGAGGGATCTCGCCGGAGCCACCGGAATGGTGAGCACGGTGGGTTGCCCCGGTCTCAAGTTCACCCTGCGGGTAACGGGAGCATCGGCCTTATCCGTATAAATGTCCTTGCTCTCCACCAGAAGGATGCCGCTGGTCTTAACGTCGGAGGCAAAAGTGACCTTGCACACGCCACCTTCTTCCGCCACGGTGAATCCGGCATAATCGGACAAAGCGGGCGTTCCAATCTTCACGGGGCCTTCGTAAAAGCCACCGGGGTTGTCCCCATTGTATACGCGCACGGCTATCACATTCTCCTGGTCCCACTTGATCCAATCCTCGGGAACCAGGTAACGGCGCGGCACGTCGTATTTGGTCTTGTAACCCTCGGGGTCGGTAGATAATGTACCGGTTTTCCCTATCGGCCTGCCATTGAGCCAGGTTTCGTCACAGTCGTCTATGCAGCCCAGATTTACGAGGACCTTTCCCGGGAAGGGCAGGCGCTTTTTGACGGATAAAGGGATGCGCACATGGATGCGGTACCAGGCATAGTTGCCCGGGTTGGAAACGCCCTGGTAGTCCCACTCCTTATCCAGGGTAAGGGACGGCCAGGCGCTGTCGTCATAGGCCGGAGCGGCCCAGTCCGGGTTGTCCCCTGGCTGGAACCGGGCTTCGTTTACCGTTACTTCCTGGGCCGAAAGCAATCCTGGCAGCACCACCAGTGCCGCCAGGATAAACAGACGAATCTTATTCAAAATAAAGCATGCTGGCCGGGAGGTTGTCCACGTCGATGCCAGGTCCGGTGATGCCTATATACATATCTTCCCCACCGTAATTCTCCCAGTACTGCACCTCCAGACGATGGTAACCGGCACCCAGGTTGAACCAGGCCTCGCGGAAACCGCCGCCGTTGCGGTCTACATCCCACAGGAGCTGGCCGTCCAGCCAGAGGATGGCACCGTCATCGCAGGACATGGAAAGCTGGTACAGGCCTTCCTTCTCAATCTTCATCAGGCCCTTGAACACAATGCCGAAGTGGTCTTCCGTCATCTTGACGGCCTCGGTTCCGAACACAGGGGTGATACCGCTCTTTTTCACGGGTAATGCCAGGACATCCTTGCAGCTCTTGATATCCCCTTCACAATAGGTATAACGCAGACCCTGGCCCTTGGGCTTGGCCTCAACGGCTGCGAAAGTAGCCTTGGCCACCGGTTTTTCGGGTTCCTTGGAGAAGTTGGGGTCGAAGGGCTCGCACTTCTCGCCATTGCCGGGGGTGAAGTCCACACCCAGGATGTCGGCGATGGTAGCGGCGAACTGCTTGGTGTAGAACATACCGTTGTTGGAGGTTTCACCCACTACAGGGACATCCTTTCCGAAAGCGATGAACCAGGTCTGGTTGGCACCGCGGACGCTGGCGCTGTGGCTGCGGAAGGCGGGGCCGTAACCGCGGCCGTGGTCGCAGGTGAGGATATAGGTGGTCTTGCCCTTGTAGTAAGGATCGGCCTCGCAGGCCTCCACGATGCGGCGGATATAGAGGTCCGTCCAGTGGATGGCATCCAGATAATTGTCATATTCTCCGCCGTGGGCATATTCGTCGGTGTCGCCGAAACCCACGTAGAACACCTTGGGATGCTCTTTCACAAGGGTTTCCATGGCCATGCCGTAGGTGATGCAGTCCAGGCGCTCGGAATAGCCGAAGCCTCCGTCGGCAATGCCGGCGTCCACATCCTGCAGGCGCTGGGCGGCGGGAGTATCCGTGTAGGACGGCTCATGGGCGCTGCTGGCCTTGAAGCCGCCGCGCTCATTGTTCACGGCAAAGCGGATGCTCTCCCAGGAGGAGTACATCATCACCTTTCCCTTGTATCGGGGATCCTGGTTCACAACTTCCAGCACACTCACATTGGGATTGGGGTTGGGGTCGTTGGAATCAATTCGCTCGTCGTCGGGCCAGCCGCAGAACATTTCACTGTAGCCGGGATAGGAGAAGCTCATGGCATTGGCTACCTGCATGAAGCTGTTCTTGTTGCGGTTGCCCAGCATATAACCGTGCTGAGGGGCATAGCTCCAGATAAAGGGCATCAGGGCTTCCCTGCGCTCCTCGGGAGTTTCCTTCCAGTACTTGTTCTTGGTCTCGGGGATGTTTCTCACAAACCTGGCGTCGTTGATGAGGGCTTCATCGGCCCCTCCATACAGTTCCTGCCAGCGCAGGCCGTCAAAGGTAATGATTACCAGCCGGGGATCGTGCCCGCCCCTGCTGCAGGACACCAGCGCCGCCAGCGCCAGAACTCCCAAAACGATAATTCTTTTCATAGTGGTTATTAGTATTTGATTTTTCCGGTTTTCTCTACATGGACGGTGCTGGTTTCCCCGTTCCCCCAGGTAAGCACCAGGTCAAAGGGGACATTGGTTGTAACCGTAATTACAGGTTTTTCAGAGGCCGATTTGCGGGCGGCCACCTTGAGACCCACCACCCCTTCGGGGCCGAAGGGATAGCGGTCGATGCCGTGGGCTTCCAGCTGGCGGACATCCCACTCGATCTTGTTCTCGCTGTACTGGCCGCGGATGCCCAGGATGCATTCGATGAACTCCGCGATGGGCGGAAGGCCGGCCCAGCCCACGAAGTCCTTGCGGGCCATGAACCCGGGCTCCACGCTCTCGGGGGCGTAATACTCCCAGAAGGTGCCGGTGTTCTTCCACACCTGGAACACATTGCCAAAATGGTTGTCGGCAATCTCGCGGGAAAGGTCCTTGTAACCCTTGCGCCACAGGCCGTCGATCACCATGTAATTGGTGCCCGGCCAAATTCCGCCCTGCCAGTAGCGGCCCAGCGGATTGTACTTCTTGTGGTCTGCGCTAAGGGAAGGCACGCGGTGGGTGCGGGCAAATTCGGTGGTGTCATTCAGATGCTCCACCAGCACATCCAGGCGTTCCTTGTCCAGGACATCCGTCTGAAGGGCCCAGAAGGCCGATATGCCCTTGGTGGCATTGCGGGAGCCGTCGGCATACACATCATACAGGAAGCCGGTCTCGGGGTCCCACATGTTGTCGTTGATCCAGGCCTTGAGGAACTTCATTTCGTCTTCCATATCCTCAATCTCCTGCCAGCGCTCCGTGTAGAAGCCAATCTGCATGAGGCAGTTATTCACCAGATACTGCTGGAGATTGGTGTCCAGCCAGCTCATGTGACCGTTGGAGAAAATCTGGTTGTAGCCTTCCGGTACGCGCGGCATATTGTCCATGCCAGTGCCCCAGCCGCTGCTCCAGTAAGTGCCGTTGGGCCAGGTGCGGTTCAGTTTCCACCACTGGGCGTAGGCCACCAGGGCCGGGAATACGCGGTGCAGGCGGTCGATATCTCCGAACTGCTCGTAATACAGGAGTTCTGCCCAAGGGAGGAGGTTGGGGCCTGTGCTCACGGGGTCGTAACGCTCGAAGCAGTCGGAGCCATCGGCCCTTATCTCGCGGCAGATGAAGCCGTCCTGATGCTGCTTGGCGTAGAAGTTATCCAGCGTTTTCTGGAAAGGGAAGAAACGGTAGCCGTAGCGGGCAAAGAGCATCATGAAGCTGTCGTCCCACATGAAGATGTTACCGTTGTAGGCCACGTCCAGGTAGGGGCTCACGAAGCCGGAGCCCTCCTGCGGCTGCCGGATGTTGCCGATGGCAATCTTCCAGGCGTGCCAGTACATGTCTACCTCGGCCTGGTGGCCTTCCCAGAAGGGGGCCGGAAGCACTTTCTGGGCCTGCTCGTAGCTGCCCGGCTTCTGGGTTTCCCGCTTCATGGTGCGGTAGGGATTCTCGGCCACGAAGATGTTCTTCACGTACGTGTTCTTGTACGGAAGCTCATAGGGGCCGCTTCTGAGGTCCTGGGCCCACATACCTGCCGCACACAGCAGCAGGAGGCCGCTAATCAGTGCCTTTCTCATTTGGTAACCAGCTTTTTGATGGTACGGGCAATCTCAACATTCAGATAGGTGCCGATGAACTCGCGGGAACCGGGGCCGTAGGCATAGACGGGCACCACGGTGGGCGTATGGTCGTCGGAATTGTAAACGGCCAGCACATGACCCGTCTCCAGGTCTCCGTCCAGGAGGGTGAGGCCGCCGGTCTCGTGGTCGGCCGTCACCACCACCAGGGTTTCGCCGTTGGAATCGGCAAACTTGAGGGCCTCGGCCACTGCCAGGTCAAAGCTGAATTCCTCTATCACGGAAGCCGGGAAGCAGTCGGAGTGGCCGGCATAGTCAATCTTGGCGCCTTCCACCATGAGGAAGAAGCCCTTCTTGGAATCCTTGGAAAGCTTCTGGATGGAAGCGCGGGTGATATCGGCCAGGAAAGGCAGGGTCTCTTCCGTAGCGTAAGCGCCCATGCGGTCGTCCAGGCAGATGAGCTTGCCGCTGACCTGATCCACAGCGGTGGCGTTCTTGGTGTAGCTGTAGCCGTTGGCCTTGATGCCGTTGAGCATATCCAGGCCGTCCTTTCGGGGACGCTCCACATAGCTGGTGCCGGGGCCGCAGATGAGATCTACGTCGCTGGTGAGCCAGTAGCTGGTAATCTTGTCGGTGCTGTCACGCTCGGAGGTATGACCGTAGAATACAGCAGGGGTGGCATCGGCAATATCTCCCAAAGAGACTACGCCCGTAGCCTTGCCCATAGCCTTGAAATAATCCGTAAGCGGAGAATACTCCTCGGAGCCGTCCTTGTTGGAGGAGATATGGCGGGTCCAGGAGACTTCGCCCGTTGCAAGGGCGCTGCCGCCGGAAGCGGAGTCGCCGATGAAATCGTCATTGGGATTGTAGTACTGGATGCCCACGCTCTTCATGTTGAGCATGGTCAGTTCCCGATTGTTGGCATAGGCGGCCGCCATTACCTGGTTCAGGCCCATGCCGTCGCCGATGAGCAGGATCACGTTCTTGATCTTTTTCTTGGCGCCGTCGTTGAAGTAAGTGGGCGTATAGGTGGGAACGCGCTGGCTCAGCTGCAGTTTCTCGTTCTGGAAACCGGAGAAGCTGCGGGTGGCGGCGTCCAGTTTCTTGGTGCCCGTCACACCGGCCTGAACCTCGTGCTTGCCCATGATGAAGTTCTTGTTGCCCCAGTCGGAGAAGAAGAGGGATGCCACGGCGGGCTTGTCCGTATTGATGATATCCACGCCCAGTTTCCAGAAGGTGAAGTAGGCGGTGGTGCCTTCGGGTGCCTCCCAGAAACGGATGGGCTTGCCCCAGGAATGCACCTTGGCGATGGCCGCCTTCACGGCGTCCAGCTCGGGATCGATCATACGGCCCTTGCCGTTCCACTTCTTGGCAAACATGCGGAAGGAGTTACTCACCAGGGCCACGCGCTCCAGCTGCTCCGGGGTGTAGTTGTCGCGGATGTCTCCGTCATAACCCACCCAGGCGGGATAGTCGCAGAAATGCTCCTTGGCCGGGGTGTTGCCGGTAATGGAGATCTGCACTCCGTCGGGGCTGCAGAATACGTCCGGGAACTGTTCCAGGAGCTTGATCACTTCCGAGAGTTCGGGCTCCGTGGGGCTCTTGAGCTCCACCATGAGCATGAGGCGGTCAGGGGAACCGGCCCACATCTTGCCGCCGTTGGCGCGGAAAGTGCGCACGATGGGATCCACGTACATGCGCAGGAACGTATTCTCTGGCTTCAGGTCTTCCACATCGTGGCCCACCAGGAGCTGGCCGTCGTGCCAGTGGACATCGGCCTCAATGGAACGGCAATGCTGGGAATAAGCCTCCCAGAAGGGTGCCGTGCGGTTATAGTCGTTGTGCGAATGCAGCACCACGGGCTGCTGGGCAGCCAGCGACAGCGGCAGCAGGGCTGCCAGAACAAGGAAAAAGTTTCTCATTATTGGTAAAATAGTTGGTCTTTGGGAATGGGTGAGAACTGGGTGGCATTTTCGGCTTTCCAGGCCCAGGACAGTGCCTGACCCTCGTAATCTTCCAGATATACCAGTTTGTAGGGATGCAGGCCTTTGAGGAGCGGAACGCGGCCCATGGTGGTAATGGCCGAATGGGAACCGTCGTTGTTCACCACCAGCTTGCCGTCAATTTCCAGGATGGCACCGTCGTCACTGCGCAGGGCAAAGCTCCAGATGCCGTCCTCGGGAATGTTGATGTAGCCGGTAAAGATATAGCCGAAGTGGTCTTCGTCGGGAGCCTCCTTGATGGAAGGGGCCGCCATTACGCCAGTCGCTGCCACGGGGCTCTTCTTGACATCGGCCGACCAGCCGAATTCTCCGCGGTGATAAGTATAGCGGCATCCGTTTTTGAGGCCGATGCGTGTGACTGCGTGAGAGAAGACGGCCTTGGTAGCCTCGGCGCGGGCCTCGGGAGAAGGCTGCATCCCCTCCTTGAAGGCACGGGCGCGGATGGTGGCCGAGTGGTCCAGCGCGAAGGGCTGGGTATACAGGGGGCTGGCCTCCGTGGGTTCGCTGCCGTCCAGGGTATAGTGGATGGCTGCGCCTTGGGTACGGCTGCTCATGACCAGATTCACGGAACCCTTGAAGAGCAGGAGTCCGTCAGGAAGGACCGGCGTGGAAACCACCGGCTTTTGGGTCAGGGAATACGGAGCCGGGAAGTCGTTGCGGCTGCTGACCGGTTCCTTGGAAAGCTTGAAGGCCAAAGTGCCGCCGGCCATAATCTCCTCATAGGTGACAAAATTGCGCTCCAGGGGCTGGCCGTTGAGCTTGACATCGGCCACATACATCCATTCGGGATGGTCGGCCGTGATGGTGAAGTCCTTGCCGCTGCCCAGATGCAGGGTGGCTTTCTTGAAGAGCGGAGCCGCCAGGATGTATTCTCCGCTGGTGGGGCAGGCGGGATAGATACCCAGGGAAGAGAGGACGTACCAGGCACTCATCTGGCCGCAGTCCTCGTTGCCGCACACACCTTCGGGGGTAATGTCGTACATTTCTTCCAGAAGTTCACGCACCACTTTCTGGCTGCTGGAGGGAGCACCCAGCCAGTTGTAGATCCAGGCCATATGATGGCTGGGCTCGTTGCCGTGGGCATACTGGCCCTTGAGGCCGGTGATGTCCGAGACATGCACTTTTTCGCTGCGGTCCTCGAAGGTAAAGAGGGAATCCAGGGCCGCCAGCATGGGCTGCACGCCGCCCATCAGGTCCGTATGGCCGGCCACGTCGTGGGGCACGAAGAAACGGGCCTGCCAGGGAATGGCTTCGGTGTAATCCCGCGTGGAAGCGATGGGGTCGAAGGGTTCCACCCAGTTACCGGTGTCTTCCCTGCCGCGCATAAAGCCGGTGGAGGGATCGAAAACGTTCTGGTAACGCAGGGCGCGGGCGTCGTACTCCGCGGCAATATCGGCCTTGCCCAGGCTCTCGGCCATGCGGGCGATGCACCAGTCGTCGTAAGCCATCTCAAGGGTCTGGGAGACGGACTGGCTCATCAGGTTGGCCGGAATGTAGTCATACTGGTTGTAAAGGTCCGAGGTGATGCCCTTGTTCTTGTTGGACGACACCACCATGGCGGCCAGGGCTTCCTCCCCGTTGAAACCACGGATGCCGTGCAGCCAGGCGTCGGCTATGACGGGAATGCTGTGATAACCTATCATGCAGCCGGTTTCCCCATGGCCCAGGGGCCAGATGGGAAGCTCTCCCCATTTGCGGTACATCTCCAGCATGCTGTTAATCATATCGTTGACCAGCTGCGGATTCAGGAGGGTCTGCAGCGGATTCCAGCTGCGGAAGGTATCCCAGAGGGAAAGCGTGGAGTAAAAGGGCCGGTCGCTGTTGAAATCGGCAATGTTGTTGGGCTCAACCAAGGTATGGTAGAGGCAGGTGTAGAACTGGTCCACGGGACCGCCCTGCACCTCGATGCTGCCAAGGGCCTTCACCCAGATGTCCGTGGTCTGCCCCAGAACCTCCTGGAACTCTTTATCCTGGGTCTCGGCCTCGCGGTTGAAGCGGGCCTCCTGCGTTCCGGTGTAAGACAGGCCGGCCCATACGGTCAGGTCCTTGAGGTCCTCCGGGAAGGTGAGCAGCAGCAGGCCGGGGGCGGTTTCTTCGGCCTTTACGAAAGGAACGGAGAACTGGGCGTTCAGGAAAATGCTTCTTCCCTGGACCCAGCCGTTTACCAGGCGCTTGCCGCTTACTTCCTTCTCCCCTTCCACTTTGAACCAGGCCTCCACGGCACGGTTGTCATTGCCTATGGTATGATTGGCATCCAGCAGCACCTGGGGCGTTCCTTCGCCGGTGAAGGTATAGCGATGCACACCCACATGCGGAGTGGCGGTGAGTTCCACCGTGACAGCCGGCGTCACCACCTTGTAGTAACCCGGACGGGCCGATTCATTCTGATGATCCAGCGCAAGGGGCTTGATGCCACCCATGCCGGGGGTAAAGAGGAAGTCCCCCAGATCTGCGCAACCGGTACCGCTCAGGTGGGTATGGCTGAAGCCCAGGATGGTGCTGTCCGAATAATGATAGCCGGAGCAGCCGTCCCAGCCATAGGTACGGGTATCAGGGCTCAACTGCACCAGGCCGAAGGGCGTGGTGGCACCCGGATAGGTATGGCCGTGAAAGCCGGTTCCGTTGAAAACATGCACGGAATCCATGGGCCCGGAGGCAGTGGAACATCCCCAAACAGCCGCCAGTACCAGCACTGACAGCACCTGAACTTTTATATTTGCTCGCATTCCTTAAAAATTTGACAATGGTTAGCTTCTTTATCACACAAATTTAATAAATTTGTGGCGTATTTCAAAATGAAAAAAGGACCGGTTCTGCCTCGAACCGGTCCTTTAAATTGTGCCGCAGCCAAGCGGGGCTTATTCTTCGGCCAAAGGCACCCACACCTTCATCTTCCCCGCCATCCGGTTGTCCCAGGTGTAATAAGGAATGTAAGTGGCAGAGCCATCCGTAATCCTTACCACGCCGGCCAGGAAATCTTTGTCATAAGTGGCATTCCAGGAGGCATCGGGCCGAATGGTGATGGCATCGAAATCCGTCCGGTTGTCCTGCTCTTCCAGGCAATACACCAGAGGACCGCGCTGGACTGCGCGCTTGCCCACATCCTCCTTCACACGAGGATCGGCCTCTACCACCTCGATGGGCATATCCATTTCAAAATCAATCACATCCCCGTCCTTCCATGTACCTTCCAGCACTGCGTAGCCTTTGTCCACGGGAGGATCCACGGGCACGCCGTTCACAGACAGCAGGGACAGTTTGCACCAGCCCGGTATGCGGATCCGGATCTCACTCTTCACCTTGCCCTTGAGGTTGAGTTTAAGCTTTACGGAACCCTCCCAAGGGTAGTTCGTCTCCTGCGTTACCTTAACCTCCTTGCCGCCCAGTTTTATGTCGGCCTCATTGCCCATATACAGGTTCACCCAGAGGGCATCGGCCGATACACCATAGACATAATTGCCGATGGAAGGCAGGAAGCGGCAGATCTGGCTGGGGCAGCAGGCGCAGCCGTACCAGGCCTGCCTGTGATGGTTCCCAAGAGACTCCAAGGGATTGACATAGAAGAACTTGTTCCCGGAAAGGTTGATGCCCGCCAGAGCCCCGTTGTACATAGAGCGCTCCATAACATCGGCATACTTTGCATCTCCCGAAAGCTGGTTCATGCGCCAGTTCCAGAACACCATTCCCACGGAGGCGCAGGTCTCGCAGTAGGCCGTCAGGTTGGGCAGGTCATAATCTTCCGTGATGCCCTCATTGCTGGAACTCTGGCCGATACCACCGGTGATGTACATGTTGCGGTTTACCACATGATCCCAGAGGCGGTCCAGGGCGGCGATGAGGCCTTCATCCCCCGTGTAGGCGGCCACATCGGCCATTCCGCAATAAAGGTACATGGCCCGTACCGCGTGGCCGGCGATGGTTTCCAGTTCCCTCACCGGATGCTCATCCTGGTAATGCACCTTCCAGTAGTTCTCATCCCTTCCCACATAGGCACCGTATCCGTGTCCGCGCTGGTCCAGCAGCCACGCTGCGAAATCCAGGTATTCTTTCTTCCCGGTCACTTCGTACAGTTTTACCAGCGCCAGCTCAATCTCCTCATGCCCGGGCACCCAGTGACGCTTCTCAGGGCCGAAGACGCTCATCATGTGGGCGGCCATCTTCTCGCAGACATCCAGCAACTTACGCTTTCCGGTGGCCTTGTAGTAGGCCACGCCCGCCTCGATCATGTGACCGGCGCAGTACATCTCGTGCTTGTCTATGTCGGTCCAGCGGTTTTCCAGGCCGGTGAGCGTGAAATAGGTATTGATATAGCCATCGGCCTGCTGGGCGGCGGCAAACTTATCTATCCACTCGTCGCATTTGGCTTCCAGCGCCGGATCAGGCTGGTTCTGCAGGGAATAAGCCATCCCCTCCAGGGCCTTGTAGACGTCGGAATCGTCGAAGAAGATGCCGGAATGCTCCCCCTCCCCTTCCGCAGCTCTCTCGAAATTCTGAATGCGGCCCGTCTGGTTTTCTATCTGGTCCATGCACACCTTCAGGGTTTCAAACTTGTGCAGTTCCAGACGCGGGCTCCAGAAACCGTCCTCAATTTTGACATCTGAGAACGGGACCGGAGTCATCAGTTTGAGGGTCTTCTCTTTAGGCTCCTGCAAACAGGCGGTAACCAGCAGGAGCGCCGCTCCCAGGGATAATAATGGTTTGAGCATAGCTTGGGTATTAACTATTCATGGAAAAGCATGGAAGCCGGAAGATTGGGCACATCCAT
Organism: Bacteroidales bacterium; assembly: GCA_017423025.1. GTDB lineage: Bacteria > Bacteroidota > Bacteroidia > Bacteroidales > UBA932 > Cryptobacteroides. The sequence continues at coordinate 3,266 of JAFPGC010000029.1, read as the reverse complement.
ATCCGGACCCTTCAGGCCCAGGTCCATGCACTCTCCGCCGTAATTCTCAAAGTACTGGACTTCCAGGCGGTGATAACCGGCGCCCAGTTCAATCCAGACCTCTTTGCTGCCGCCTCCGGGACGGTCCAGGTCCCAAAGCAGCTGGCCGTCCAGCCAAACCTTGGAGCCGTCGTCCGAGGCCACCGTAAAGAAATAAACGCCTTCCTTCTCTATCTTCATAAGTCCCTTGAAGACAATGCCGAAGTGGTCTTCCCGCTCCTTGATGGCCTCCGTTCCGAAGACGGGAGTTATGCCGCTCTTTTTCACAGAGGCAGCCATCACTTCCTCACAACACATAAAATCCCCCTCCTTATACGAATAGCGGAGTCCCGGTCCCTTGGGACTGGCCTGCACCGCCGGGAAAACGGCCGATGCCACGGGATGGAAATCCTCTTCCCTGCGGTAAGTGGGATCGATGGGGGCGCATTTCTCCCCATTGCCGGGAGTAAAATCCACCCCCAGGATATCGGCGATGGTGGCGGCGAGCTGCTTGTTGTAGAAAATGCCGACATCGGCCGTCTCACCTACCACGGGAACACCCTTGCCGAAGGCCATGAACCAGGTCTGGTTGGATCCGCGATGATTGTCGCCATGATGACGGAAAGCCGCACCCGTTCCGCGGCCGTGGTCGCAAAGGAGGAGATAGGTGGTCTTTCCCTTGTAGAAAGGATCCGATTCGCAATACTCTACGATGCGGCGGATGTACAGGTCTGTCCAGTGGGCCGATTCCAGATAGAGATCGTACCGGCCTTTGTGGGCATAGGAATCCGTATCTCCGAAACCCACATAGAACACCTTGGGGTGCTCTTTCTTGAGGGTTTCCAGGGCCATGCCGTAGGTGATGCAGTCCAGCCGCTCAGTGGGCCCGATACCGCCACCGGCAATGCCGGCATCCATGTCCTGTATCCTGCGGGCCTCCTCGCTGTCCGTATAGGAAGGCTCATGTCCGGAACTGCCGGGGAAGCCGCCCCGGTCGTTGTTCATGGCAAAGCGGATGCTCTTCCAGGAGGAATACATCATCACCTTCCCTTTGTAGCGGGGGTCCTGGTTCACCACTTCCATTACGCTCACATTGGGGTTGGGAACGGGATCGTTGCTGTTGATTCTCTCGTCGTCGGGCCAGCCGCAGAACATTTCGCTGTAACCGGGATAGGAGAACCACATCTTGTTGGCCACCTGCATGAGGCTGTTCTTTTCGCGATTGCCAATCAGATAGCCATGCTCAGGAACGTAGCTCCAGATAAAGGGCATAAGGACTTCGCGCCGCTCCTGGGGCGTATCCCGCCAATAGGCCTGCTTCAACGCCGCAGGATCCGGGACAAAGCGGGTGCTTTCCACCAGGCCTTCATCGGCCCCGGAGAAGAGTTCCTGCCAGCGCAGGCCGTCAAAAGTGATGATGACAAGACGGGGATCGCTATCCCCTTTGCTGCAGGAGAGCAGCGCCGCCAGCGCCACGGCTCCCAGGATGAAAAAACGCTTCATGATTGGCCAGTGTTATCTTTACAAAGATAAATAATCGGCCTAAGAAATCAAAAAGGAGCGGCCCAGTGAAGGGTCGCTCCGAAATCATCGTCATGCCCGACTCGATCGGGCATCTATCCGATTATCTCCAGCTCGGCGGGTTCTGAAGAGCGCCGGCGGACTTGTTGATCTGCTCGGAAGGATAAGGGAAAGTGATGTACTTATCGTTCCACTGGAGCTGATTCTTGTAGTCCTCGTAGTCACCCACGGTGAAGTCGGAATAAGGATCAGAACGGTCCTCATAGTGACGAACCTGAGGATGAGAATTCAACTCAGCAAGGGCCAGGGCCTTGATCTCGGCAGCACCACCCACAGCCCAGCGCTTGCAGTCAGCGGCATGGTCGTTAGCCATTTCGAAGGCCAGCTCGCAGCGGCGCTCGTGATAGAGAGCCTGCCATGAGGCGCCGTCGATGGGAGCCAGGTGGGAACGCTCACGGATACGGTTGATATCCTTGGTAGCAGCGGAAATGTTGTTGGCTACGAGATAAGCCTCGGCACGGAGCAGCAGGCAATCGGCAAAGCGGATGATGGGCCAGTTGATGAGGGTGCAAGGCCAGTCAGCGTTGTCCAGCAGGAAACCGGCGCCCTGAGGATCGGCCGGGGCGAAGGGCTGCATGAACTTGTAGATCTGGAAACCGGACTCAACATCGGAGGTGGACCAGTAAACGCGGTCTTCACCAAAGTACGGGAACACGTCGCCATACTCCAGGATGGAAGCGGCCAGACGCTCGTTCTTCTCGTCACCTACGTTGTCCTTGGCCATTTCGGCATAGATGTCATAGGAAGGCTTGAACTGGCCCCAGCCATTGAACTTACCCCAACCCTTGTTCTCCAGGGAAACGCCGGGGAATTCGATGGAACCGCCGGATTTACCGTTGTTGGAACCGTTGGAAGGATAGCCCCAGCAGTACTCCTTGGTGAAGAACTTGTCCACATCGGGAGCGAAGAGGTCCGTGAACACGGGATGCAGGTCACGGCCGTAAGCGCTCTCCAGCTTGTCAACGCAGGTGATCACGTTGGGCCACTGGCTCTTGTCCCAGGTTGCCCAGTAGGCGTAAACCTTGGCCATCACGGCAACGGCGGCAGCCTTGTGGGCGCGGCCACGGTCTGCGGCACCGTATTCCTCGAACTTGGGCAGGATTTCCTCGGCCTTCTGGAGGTCGGAGATAATGAGCTCATAGTCCTTCATGACGGAAGGCTGCTGCTCGGGAATCTCGTTGTTATAACCACCTTCAACGGTCTCGTAGGCCACGAACGGAACGCCCAGGTCCTTGGTACCATAACGGTAGGCAATGAGGAAGTGCCAGTAGGCACGCATGAAGTAAGCTTCACCCAGGCTGCGCTTTTCAATGGCAGTGAGCTGCTTGCCGGCCTGCGACTGCTTGTCAAGAAGCCTCTGGATAATCCAGTTGGCGCGGTTCATACCTTCGGTGTAGGCATTGCCGAAAACGCTGCGCAGAGGGCTTTCGTCTCCGGTGTATGCAAAGGTAGCCAGAGTGGGATAACCACGGGTACGGCCCCAGACGATATCGTTGGCAACGGCCTGCTCCCAATAGAGTTCACGACCCATGCAGCTTTCCTGGGCCAGACGGGCATAAATACCGTCCACGGCGTCAATGGCCTGCTGGTCGTTCTGGAAGTACTGGTCTGCGGTAGGAGAACCTTCGGCCTTCACATCCAGGAATTTCGCACAGGAGGCAACGCTG